>JBAXTB010000434.1:0-4646 GCA_037130425.1 Bacteroidota bacterium | reverse complement strand
GGCAAACTGCTCAATTCGTTGGAATGCAAATCCAAGTAGGTCAAATTTTTTAATTCCCCAATTTCGGGTGGCAAACTGTTTAATATGGTGAAACTCAAATCCAAGTAGGTCAAATTTTTTAATTTCCCAATTTCGGGTGGCAAACTGCTCAATTCGTTGGAATGCAAATCCAAGTAGGTCAAATTTTTTAATTTCCCAATTTCGGGTGGCAAACTGCTCAATTCGTTGGAATGCAAATCCAAGTAGGTCAAATTTTTTAATTCCCCAATTTCGGGTGGCAAACTGTTTAATATGGTGAAACTCAAATCCAAGTAGGTCAAATTTTTCAATTCCCCAATTTCTGGTGGCAATGATCTCAATTCGTTGAAATCCAGAAGCAAAACCTTCAAATGCGTTTGCTTAAAAACTTCAACAGGGATGTTATCCAAACCTTTAGCCGATAAATCTAATGCCGTTATTTCTTCTTTCAAGTCTTTGATGTCGTATGCGACGCGGTAGATGTTACCAAGGGAATCCAAGAGATAATCCTGCAAGGTTAAATCTTGCTCCATTTTTACTTTTGCAAAGCCTCTTTCATCAAATTGTTCTGCTTTTTTCCACCTTCCGAGTTTGGTAACTTCATTGCCATTTTTATCAATAAAATAAAAGACGTTATTATAATCCTTATTGCCGTACGCCAACGCAAACTTCCCATCATAAAAATAAAAGGCATCAATTAGTTTTTGCGCTTTTTGCAAGGCGCTATCGGTTTGGGCTTTTGCTTTTTCAGTTTCTAAAAGCGCAAGTTTGGTCTTTTCTTGTTCGTTTTTAAGTTGATGTAAGGTATTATCGGCCATTTCCTTGGCCTTTTTCGCATCAGCCGTTTGCTTTTTCAACCCAGCAAAAATCTCCGAATACAATTGATCAATATCAGCTTGCGAAGCACAGCCTTTTGCGGCTTCTACTTTTTTAACGGCTTCATCAAATTGGAATTTTTTTGCTAATGTGCGGGCATCTTTGATTAAGGCATCGCAGCCTTGGCCTTGTGCCGAGAATGGTGCAATGGCAATAAGAAGGAGGAAATAGAGGGTTTTATTCATTTTATTTGAGTGTTTATACTTCAAAGGGATTCGGTGCTTGTTTCGTTTTCTCCTTCCGCAACTGCTCCAAGTCGGCCATATTTTCACAAACCCAAACGTGGCGTGAGAAATTCGAACAGGTTAGTTAAAAAATTACCTCGCACCCAGCGGGTAACATGCTTTGGATTTTTACTTGCTCGGCTCCGGGGATAGGGTTTTTACTCAAATCTAAGTTGGTCAAATTTTTTAATTTCCCAATTTCACGTGGCAAACTGCTTAATTGGTTTTTACTCAAATCTAAATTGGTTAAATTTTTTAATTTCCCAATTTCATTTGGCAAACTGCTCAATTGGTTTTCGCTCAAATCTAATATGGTCAAATTTTCCAACTCCCCAATTTCAGGTGGCAAACTATTTAATTGGTTGTTACTCAAATCGAAAAAGATCAAATTCTTTAAGTTCTGAGCTTCTTTAAGTAAATTGCTTAAATAGTTATGAGACAAATTTAGTGTAGTCAAGTTTTTTAAATTAAAAAATTCCTCTCGTAATCCTCTCAACCCATTGCTTGCTAAATTTAGCGTTGTTAAATTTTTAAAATTCTCTATTTCTACGGGAAGTGCATATAATTGATTCAAACTCAAATCTAATTCTTTCAAGTTTTTTAATTCAAAGAATTCATCGGGCAAAATTCTTATTTGGTTTGAACTCAAATCCAATTTGCTCAGGTTTTTTAGGTTGCCAATATTGGAAGGTAAACTTCCCAGTTGATTTTGATGTAAAAGTAATGTCGTTAAATTGGAAAGATTGCCAAGGTTTTTGGGTAAATTTGTCAAACGGTTATATCGTAAATCAAGCCTTTCTAACGTTTTCAGGTTGCCAATTTCTAAAGGCAAACTTTCCAATCTATTTTCGTTCAAATTAAGAATTATCAACTTTTGTAAACTTCCAATTTCTGCCGGTAGCCTGATTAAATTATTTGAGTACAAATCTAGAACCTCTAGGTTTTTCAAATTGCCAATATCAGCAGATAAACTGGCTATTCCGTTTTCAGAAAGTAGCAAAATTGGTAAAATAGAACATCTATAAACCTCGTTTGGAACTACACCTAAATGGTTGTTTGATAAATCCAGCACGTCTGAGTATGCAAAGTCTTTAAGATCATACTTAACGGAGAGTTTTCTGCCAAATGTATCCAATAATATGAATCCTTTATCGTCGTGATCCATTTTTACTTTAGCAAACCCCGTCCTTTTAAATTGCTCTGCCTCGTCCCATCGCCCTAGTTTAGTAACTTCGTCTCCACTTTTGTTAATGAAGTAGAAAACATTTCTTTCGTTTTTACTACCAAAGGCCAACGCATAATTATCATTATAAAAATAAAAAGCATTGATCAACTTTTGTGCCTTTTGCAATGAGATAGCAGATTGAAGATTCGCTTTTGCTTTTTCTTCTAATGCATATTGTATTTCATTCTTTAATTTTTCGGTTTCGGCAAGTGCGATCTCGGTTTTTTCTTTTTCATTTTTAAGTTGAGACAACGCAATGTTTGCTTCGCTTTCTGCTTTTTCGGCTCTTTCCTTGGCCCTATTCGCATCAGCCGTTTGTTTCTTCAAGCCTACAAAAATCTCCGAATACAATTGATCAATATCCGTCTGGGAAGCGCAGCCTTTTGCGGCTTCTACTTTTTTAACGGCTTCGTCAAATTGGAGTTTTTTTGCTAATGTGCGGGCATCTTTGATTAAGGCATCGCAGCCTTGGCCTTGTGCCATGTATGGCGCAGAAGAAAAAAGCAGGAATAGGAAATAGAGGGTCTTTTTCATTTTATTTGAGTTGGGACTTAATGGATTGTAGATCAGGGTCATTGGGGGCCATTCTTTCCAGCACTTTCAAAGAATCACGGGCCAAATTGTATTTGTCGCTTTTATCGTCCTTTATGAAACCTCGAATTTTATTTTTTAGCGCTTCAATTTTATTGCGCCGATTTATGTCTTGTGCTTCCACCCGAATTCTATTTTCTTCTTTTAGCGCATTCAGGTTGTCCTGTGCTTCCTTTTTGGCTGCCTCCGCCTGTTTTTGCGCCGAAAACGCCCAAAACATCGCCGCCAAAGCCAACAGTAAACCTACCACCGCAGCAATGGCCAAAGTCGTTGCCTGTTGCCGCCGCCGCCGTTCTTTATCAGCCTGCGCTTCGGCTTCTTTTGCCCGCCTCAACGCTTCCTCTGCCGCCACCCGCTCTGCTTCCTTGGCCATTTCCTCCTGTCTCACCCGTTTAGCCTCTAAAACCGGCAACAACAAGGTATCGTGCGGCAACTCATACACAGCGCCGCCGCCCGCGCCCGCTTCTGCCCGTAGCAGGCGCAGATCCACCAAGCGCAGTAGCAAAGAGGGAGGTACCCCAAACAAGCGGGAGATTTGCGCCTCGTGCAAGGACAGGCGCAGGGGCGGTTCTCCCTCCATCGCAAGGCCTTCTTCACAGAGCCGCTGTACCGCCAGGCGCGTTTCGGGTGGCTGGATGTCGGCTATTTTATGGTGGTAATAGTTGGAAATCACCTGTTGCAGGTCGCCGATGTTGTCGGTTCCAAAGCGGGTAATGTTTTCTCCAATCGTGCGCTGCTCGAAGGAGTCGCAGAGGATTTGGAGTTGGTTGGCTTCTACGCGGCCCTGTGCGTCGGCTAAAAAATCAAGGATGCGGTCAAGCGCGGGCCGGTCAAAAACAAAGGGCGCCCCCGCGTAACCCTCGGATTGGGGCAGCGTGGCAGGCAATACGATGGCTTTTTCGGCTTCGGCGCGGGGGAGGGCCTGGAGTTCGTAGAGGTTGTGTAGGATTTTGTCGAGGCGGTCGGCAAGGCGGTTCATTTCGTGCATCCGGTCGGCGCGGACGCTAAAGAGGGCGCGCACATCGAGGGGTTCGGCGAGGGCGGCGATTTGGTCGGCCTGGAGGCGGGCCTCGTTTTGTTCGAGGAAATGCGGGTAATCGGTGTAGAGCAATTCCGCCAATTGGTCCTTGAAATCCTGCTGTTGTTCCAGGGGATAGGTGAAAAACTCCTCGAATTGATCGAACAGCAGTACAAAAACGGCCGCCGGACTGCCCGCCGGGAATGCGTGGCCCCGGACAATGCCCCAAAGCGTTTCGGGCAGCGCTACCCCATGCGCAGCCGGCGTCATGCCGATGGCGGCAGCGGCCTGGCTGAACTGGCGTTTAAATTTATCGAGCAGGGATTCCTCGCCGTTGTAGGCGTTGAATCGAATGGACACGGGGTGGTAGCGGCGCTTGCTTTTAGCGCTTTTTTCAAGTAGGAGGGGCCGCACCCCGGCGTTGAGCAGGGAGGTTTTGCCGTAACCGGATTTGCCAAAAAGGATGGTGAGTTTTTCCTGCGTGAGCAAGGCGCAAAGTTGCTCGCTTTCCACGCTGCGTCCGTGGAAGCGGTCTTTTTGCGTTTCCTCAAAGGCGTTGATGCCGGGGTAGCGGTATTGATTGCTTGGCTGGCTCATGGTGTTTGGATTTGGGTCGCGTAGGTCAGCATCGCATACCGGATGCGATTAAATTCCGTCAAATAGTCGCGGCTATCCAAGGTACCCGCCTTTTGCG
>JBAXTB010000433.1:0-4651 GCA_037130425.1 Bacteroidota bacterium | reverse complement strand
GCAAAATATTATTCGGATGACCGAGCGTATTGAGGGGGTGACTGCCAGTCACCCCCTCAATTAGGCGCAATCTCAACCTATTATTTGGCGAAAGAATCTTACGTTACCTTATGATGTAATATTAAACCGCTCTGCCACAGATCATTGATTCGCACGCATACGAAAAGACTTCGCCCGACGTTTTATCACGCTCACAGACGATTTAGCCCGTTTCCGCTCAAAAATATTAAAGAATTACGAGTAATTTGCTCACTTTTGCATCAATTACTACTCGACCGTATAGCACAGTGGTAGTGTACCCGGCTCTTTACCGGGGTTACGGACGGTTCGATTCCTCCTGCGGTCACGACTTACACAGTCTTAATTTTTAACATTTAAACAAAAGAGCAAGTATGAAAAACTTGAAATTCATCGGATTCCTTCTGATTGCAATGCTTGCGTTCGCGCAGGCCGGTATCGCCCAAACAACCCCAGCAACAGGCGGAACTGCGCCGGCAAAAACTACGAAAGAGAAAAAGTCTAAAAAAGCGGATGACGCAACTACAGGCGGACAGGATGCTAAATCCAAAAAGAAAAGCGATAAAGCGACAGGAACAGGAACAGCCGGCGAAAAAAGCGCAAAACCTAAAAAAGAGAAATCTGAAAAGAAATCCCAAGACGGAACTGGCGCTGAAAAACCAGGCAAAATGAAGAAAGAAGGTGATACAGGCGCTGCTATGGAAAAGAAATCCAAGAAGAAAGAAAACGCATCAGGCGCTGCTACTGATAAGAAAAAAGAAGGTACCGGCGAAGCAAAAGCAAAAACGGAGCCTAAGAAAAAAGAAGCTGGCGAAAAAGCGAAAAAGCCAAAATCTGACGCTGCTCCAAAATCTGATGCCGCACCAAAGTCTAATACACCTGCTGGAACGACCGCTGTAGCAGGCACTAAATCAACGACTAAAGCAAAACCTGCGGCTTCTAAAAGCAACAGCAAAGCTGCCGGCAACGACGAAAACATCGGCAAAGACGCGAAAGGCCGCACCCTGTACCGCGGACCACGCGGCGGAACGTACTACATCAATTCCAACGGGAATAAGACGTATGTAAGTCCTGACAAGCAATAAGATAGATTGGTTATATTTGAAACCGGGAGCGCTGAAAGGTGTTCCCGGTTTCTTTCCCTGCAAACCAACTTAGGCTATGTTGTCGTCTTCCCTTGTTTCGATTGTAAAAAAAATACTTCCTATTGCCGTTTCCCTTCTTATGCTCGGCCTCGGCCTGCACTTCCTGATGTCAGAAGGGGTTCAATTGACACAAATCAGCGATGCGCTTGTTCAGTCGGATCGTCGTTGGCTTTACCTTGGAATCGGCCTTTCAGCCATGTATGTATGGCTGCACGGTTTGATGTACCGCGAGAGTTTCAAAGCGATTGGCCAAAGGGTCAGCATCAGCAACATGACGCGACTTTATTTGAAACGCAATTTGGTTAGCGTTTTTTTACCGGCCGGCTTTCTCGCCAGTCAGGTTTTTTTCAGCAATGAAATTGCACGTTTAGAAAATACGCCAGTACGAACCGTACACGCTGCTTCCGGCATTTTTTCGGTAGCAGGTTTGCTGTCTATGGTGGTGGTAGTGCTGCCTGCGCTTGGTTGGCTACTCACGGCCAATCTGTTGCCTGGCGGCGCGGCGCTTGCTTTTATTGTAATGAGTGTGTTGTTGATTTTATTGGTATGGGGTCTGTTCGATTTTACGCGCAAGGGCCAGGTTTACCGCTTCATGCAACAACGGGCCCCTTCCGTGACGGCGCGTTTGGATGAATTGGACTGGACGCAGTTCAATGGCCGTTATTTGCTGAATGCCATTTTGATTTCCTGTTTGGTTGAACTCACCGGCGTTTTGCACCTATATATTGTAGGGCGCACGCTGGGCTTGGACCTGAGTTGGACCGCCGCTTTTGCAGGTTACATTGCCGTGCTGGTGGTACTGATGACCGCGCCGTTTTTGCGCGGCATGGGCGCCGTAGAAGCCTTGCTGGCCTTTGTATTGATGCGTTTCAACATCGCCCCGGCAGCAGCAGTTACGGCCGCTTTGTTGTTCCGCTTTTTTGAATTTTGGCTGGTGCTTTTGTTGGCAGCTCCGGTATTTATTTTTCGTCCGGGCAGCATTTTAGTGCGTATTGCGCCTTCATTATGGTTGTTTTTGCTTGGAATCGTCAATATATTATCGGGAATTACGCCATCCTTGCCCGATCGGGTTCATTTATTGTACGATTATTTTCCAAAACAAGCGCTGCACGCCTCTGCGACCCTGACGGTTGTTTCGGGCTTTGTGTTGCTTATTTCAGCGATTTACCTGTTTTACGGATTAAAAAGCGCCTGGTGGGTGGCCTTGGGTTTGAGTATTTTTTCCTTGATTAGTCACCTGTTAAAAGGCTTTGACTACGAGGAATCTACCTTGGCGCTGATCACAGCCGGCGCTTTGATTTACCAGCGCAAACAATACAATGTGCGCACCGATTTAACCCTCGCGCGCAAGGCTTGGTTGCCGGCCCTTATCGTCGTATCCACAGCCATTTTATTAGGAACCATCGGGTTTTACCTGTTGGATAAAAAACATTTTGGCGCAGATTTTACCTTTTTGGAATCGGCCCGTTTTGCCGTCCAGTCCTTTGTAATGGCCGAGCCGACCGGGCTTGAACCGCATACCATGTTTGGCGGCCGCTTCCTTTGGATGATGCACGTATTGGGCGGCATGACGCTTATGTTGATTGCATTTGCCATTTTTCGGCCTTTTTTGCCACAATTTGAACCCGAAGAATCGGCGCGGGAAAGGGCTTTACAATTGGTCAAAGAACATGGCAACTCCGCCCTTGATTATTTTAAAACCTACGCCGACAAACAATATTTTTTCCCGCAAAACGGGCAGTCCTTTGTTTCCTACAAAAGTACGCCCCGCTACGCAATTGCATTGGAAGATCCCGTCGCGCCGGATCAGGCTGCGTTAAAAGAAAGTGTGCTTGAATTCGACCGTTTTTGCCATCGAAACGGCCTGCGCAGCATTTATTACCGCATTCCGGCCGAATCGGCGCCCTTGTACCGCTCCATGGGCAAACTCCTGTTCCCGCTCGGCGAAGAAGCCGTGGTCGAACTCGCCAATTTCAACCTCGACGGGAAAGAACGCAAATCACTGCGCAACAGCATCAACAAGATGGAAAAAGAAGGCTACATGTTCAAGGCGTATCGCGCGCCTTTACGCGACGGCCTGCTGCAACAACTGCGCGCCGTCAGCGATGCCTGGCTCCGCCACATGGATCGTTCTGAGATGGGTTTTTCCCAGGGCGTTTTTGACGAAGCCGAAATCAAACAACAAACCGTGCTGACCCTTGAAAATCAGGAAGGCAAAATATGGGCTTTCATCAACCTGATTCCCGGCGCTACGCCCAAAGAGGCCAATTTTGACCTCATGCGCCGCACCGAAGATTCGCCCTCGACCACGATGGATTATTTGTTTGTGAAAATGTTCCAATTCCTTCAAAGTGAAGGGTTTACGGCTTGTAACCTCGGTTTGGTGCCCCTGTCGGGCGTGGAAACGCCGGCTAATTTCCCGGAAAGTCTCATCAAATTGGCCTATAATCGTGTACCGCGCTTTTCCGGGTACAAATCGCTGCGCCATTTTAAAGAGAAATTCAGCCCCACTTGGCACGCCCGTTATATCGCCTACGATCATCAGATGGACTTGGTGAATTTGCCGGTTGCGCTGGCCAAAGTAGTGCGCCAATAGGCGGTGACTTCCCCGATAATTTTGCCCGTTTTATCTTTTCATTTAACCGTTTTACCGATTAACACTTGACATTGGCTTGCTTATGCCTATAACTTTCCATATATTTTTCACAAAAATGTTATTCAAAGTTAGCCATGAAAAAACTAGTGATTGTAGCGCTTAGCGCAGCCATGTTGGGCGGATTGGTCGTTTTGGGCGGCGCCCGCATGTTGGGTTATGTTGGCAATGGTTCCTTTGCAAACGGGGGAAATTCCTTTGATGGGCAGGTGCATTTGGCCAATTTTACAGGCAAGGTTGACCCGGTAAGTATGAATTTTACAACGGCCGCACAAAAAACGCTGCCCATAGTGGTCAATATCCAAAGTTCCATGCATACACGCTCGCGCGGGGGCGGCATGGATTTTCAGGATATTCCGGAGGCATTCCGCCAGTTTTTCGGACAGCCGGATCAACGGCGCGGTGAAGACAACACCCAAATGGGCACCGGTTCCGGTGTCATCATCAGCCCCGATGGTTATATTGTGACCAATAACCACGTGGTTGCCGGCGCCGACGAACTGATTGTTACGCTCAACAACAAACGGGCTTACAAGGCCAAAGTGATCGGCACCGACCCTTCAACGGACCTTGGACTAATCAAAATTGAGGCTTCCGACCTGCCATTTGTAAACTTCTCCAATTCGGATGCGGTGCAGGTAGGCGAGTGGGTGCTGGCGGTCGGGAATCCGTTTAACCTGACCTCCACGGTCACGGCGGGCATCGTTTCTGCCAAAGGCCGCGACATCCACATTTTGCAGGATCAGGCGCCGATTGAGTCCTTTATTCAAACCGATGCCGCCATCAATCCGGGCAATTCCGGCGGCGCGCTCGTGAACCTGGAAGGCGATTTGAT
>JBAXTB010000432.1:0-4662 GCA_037130425.1 Bacteroidota bacterium | reverse complement strand
CTGGCATCAACAAAGCGCTGAAAGACGCGCCAATTGACGATAAAGCCATCAACCGTGTGGAAGCCATTATTCAAAGTATGACCCCGCAGGAACGGGGCAATCCGGATCTGATCAACCTGAGTCGCAAAAAACGCATCGCGCGCGGCTGCGGGCAAACGCTGGATCAAATCAACCTCTTTATCAAGAATTTCAATGATATGCGCAAGATGATGCACCAGATGGCGAATACGCCGATGGGGAAAATGGGGATGCCGGGGATGCCGAGGCGGTAGAGGGCAATGTCATTGACTTAAGGCTTTTAAAGTCCTGAAAGGACGAAATCATTAACACAGGGTAACACCCTGTGCCTTTGAAGCCATGCGAAATCTAAGCCCTGAAAGGGCGAAATCATCCGGCGCTACGCATGATTCCGCCCTTTCAGGGCTTCTCAAAAACCTTGGCCATTTTAAATTGGGCGTTGCCCAATTCTAATGATTTCGTCCTTTCAGGACTTTGTTAACGTTTAAGTCAATGACATTGGGGTAGAGGATGTGGAGGAGGTTATATCTCTAAAAGCCCTGAAAGGGCGCAATCACCAGCATTGGGCAACGCCCTATGCTCTTTATACATTTAAATTTAATTATTGCATAATCTATTGAATTTCTGAGTTGTTTTCTTTACCTTCTCTTTTTATTATAGCCGTTGCCGCACAATGCGCCATAGAAAAACAGGCTTGCAACAGAAAACCACCCGTGGGCGCATCCCAGTCTAACATTTCACCGATGGCAAAAACATGCGGGTACTTTTTGAGTGAAAAGTCCGCATTCATTTCCGCTGCTTGTACGCCGCCGGTAGTCGAAATGGCCTCACGGATCGGGCGTAACGAATGTACCGGAAGCGGCAGATTCTTGATGGCTTGTGCAAATGCGTGGGGATTTATAAAGCAATGTTTGTCGGTAAAAGCCTTTAAAATGGCCAATTCTGCGCCGTCGAGCTTGAATGCTTCGGCATAGTCGCGGGTGTTCATCGTCGCGCCGGAAATTTTGGCAGCCAACTGTTCCAGGCTGTTATTGGGCTTAAAATCAAGGTAAATACAAGGATTGGCCTGAGTTTCCAGCATTTGACGAATGGCGGGGATCAGTGGGTAAATCGCATTTCCTTCCAAGCCGTAGCGCGTAATCAGCGTCTCACCCATTCTGTTTAGCCCATTGACTGAAATCCGGATATTTTTAAGCGGTTTACCTTCGTGATATTGCGTTACAGATTCAGGCCATTCGATGTTGATCCCGCAATTGGAAGCCTGAAAGGGGCTGAGGGCAATTCCGTTTGCTTCAAACATGGTAGCCCAGGTTCCATCGGAGCCGGTAACAGGCCAGGAGGCGCCGCCAAGCGCAAAAATGGTGTAGTCGGTAGGTATGGTGAATTGTTCCGAGCCGTGTTGCACAACAAGCGCATCGTCTTTAAAATCAATACATTGGTGCTGCGTGTAAAACTGAACGCCTTGTTTTATCAGCCTGTTTTTGATGGCTTTGAGTACTTCGTAAGGCTTCATACCCTGTTCCGGGAATACCCGTCCGCTGCTGCCGACATAAGTGGGTATTTGAATGTCCGACAGCCACGCGCGTACGGCCGAAGTGTCGAAAGCACGCAAACAATCGCTTATGAATGCCGGCGCATCATAATGTTGGATAAGGGCTTCCCCCTGCGCACTGTTGGTCAAATTAAACCCGCCTTTGCCGGCCACTAAAAACTTGCGACCGATGGTTTTGGCCTTTTCATATATCGCAACCTCGAAATATGGGCTAAGGGCATACGCCGCTTTTAATCCGGCCGCGCCACCGCCGATGATGGTAACTTTTTTGCGTTGCATAACAGCTTCAAAGTTATACCTTTATAACTTGCTTGCAACCAGGTATTTATTTTTTTGCGCCTTCTAACAATTCCTTTAATTGTTGCAGCGATTGCTCCGAAGTCTTAATCCAGGCCTCTGATACTTCAGGCAAATTCCAATCCGGATCAGATTCTTTAGCGGTTTCGATGAGGGTCTCGATAAAAATCTTATATTGATCGAAGGTCACGCCTTTATGTTTTTCAATATTGGGCAGATGCCGGATAAAATCGGAGTCGGCGCCCGATTCCAGGAAAGCGCGTTGCGACAATTGCAGCATTTTTTGTTGGCGCTCAAGGTTGGTGAATTGATCGCGCACGCCCGGCGGCATTTTACTGAAAAGTGCTTCATAAAATGCGGCAGTAAAATCAGGACGCGCCGCCAGGCAGCGGTTGTAACTTCTCAACAAGCTGCGCTGGGTTTTGTCGAGTTTTGGTTTGAACCTGGCGAGGTCATCGCCCAGACTCGATACGGATTGATAACGATCGGATGGTTTTTCCTGCAAAAGTTTTTTAATCAAATTAATAAATTCAGGAGAACAGCCGATCTTGCGCAATTTCGCCCATTTCAGGTTTCGTTCTGTAGCTGATTTGAAGAAGTTTTCGCGATTTTTTATAATATCGGGTATGTTTTTTCCTGTGAAAAGCGGTTCGCCGGTCAGCATTTCAAAGGCTGTAAGACCGATTGAAAATTGATCGCAGGTTTCTGCCTCCGCCAAGGTATCCGGCTCAACTTCGGGATTTGCGCCAAGGTTCAGGATTTCCGGCGCTAAATACTGACAATCTTGCATGAATTTGTCAAATTTGCGCTTGGCCGAGTTGGCCTTTATCACCTCAAAAGGGGATAGCATCGGCTTATTTTCCTCATCAAGCAGGATATCGCTGGGGCGCAAACCTGTATGATAAATTTTGCGGTAACGCAAGTATTCCAGTACCTGACACAGTTCAATCAGCACCTCCAGTGTGAGCGAAAACGGGATACTTTTGATGCTGGCAAGCAATTCGTTGACGCTAACGCCCCAGACGTACTCGGTAATAATAAAATAAGGCGCCTCATCATAATACACATCAAGCAATTTGATGATATTTCGGTGTTTTAACGGCTTTACCCGGTCAACTTCACTTTGAAATCCGGGTTTGTCCATTGAAACTTCATCCAAATTAAAGGAATTGACTTTTTGTATTTTTATCACCACTTCGCGCTTCAAAATTTCATCAGAAGCGTAGTATGTAATCCAATTCGCGCCGTTTTTTATCAGACCGTTATTTGGCTTTTTTATGTTAATTTTATAGCGCCCGCGTGAACGCGAATACACATAATTGTGCAGGGTATTTGTTTCTTCTTTATTTCCAGTTGAAAACTGTGCAAGACCGAAATACTTTTGAAAATTGCTCCGGGAATCGGCTAAAAGTTCGAGAAAGGATAAGGTGATCCGGTTGTTATGCATATTGTATTCTTCAAACGAGATGGTTTGATCACGTTTAGCCTGTTCGTTTATCTCTTGTCGACTGCTCAGTAAGGTGGCTTCGTTTTTATATTTTTGATAAAAATCTTCTAAAAAATTGTAGAATTCCTTGATAGCCGGAAGGGAGTTCCCTTCAGAAATTTGTGATTTAAAGGTTGAGTTTGCCATAAATCAGTTGGGATGAAATGTAGATAATTGGGAGAAGAATACTTCTAAGAAACAAAAGAATGCGCTTTAAGGCGACTGGAAAAAGTTGAAAATTATGGATTAGGTAGTAATTTTTCCAACCGCATCAAGGTATTTTCTTTGGTTTCTTCCCAAGCCTCTGCTACGCCAGGGAAATTCCATTCGGGGTCAGCTTCTTTTGCGACTTCATGCAGGGTTTCAATAAAAACGCGGTATTGATCCAATGTGACCCCTTTATGGGCGGGTATATTAGGCAGATGATCGACAAATTCCGGGCTTCCTCCTGATTCAAGAAAGGCGCGGTGTGCCAATTGGAGCATCTTCTTTTGTTTTTCCAGGTCTTTAAATTTGTCCCTTAATGTTGGTTCATGTTCCATTTTTAGAAAAAATGCATCATAGAAACGCGTAGAAAAATCTGGCATTGCGGCTAAACAGCGGTTGTAACTGTTTAATAATAATCGTTGATGTTTATGCAGATTCGGTTTTAATAAAATCAATTCATCGCTCAAATTTGAAATAGATTGCAAACGATCGTCCGGACTTTCTTCCAACATCTGTTTTATGAGCGTAATAACCTCAGGCGGGCATCCTGAGCGGCGCAAATTCTCCCATTTAGCCTCTTTTTCAGTTTCATCCGTAAAAAACATTATACGACTTTTTTCAATTTCCCTCGTGTACTCCCCCAGAAATAAAGGCTTCCCAACCATCATTTCATAAGCTAACAATCCGAGCGAAAACTGGTCGCCTTTAACCGCTTCCAAATATGTATCAGGTTCAAGATCAGGGTTAAGGTCTTTATCGTAAATTTCAGGGCTTAAATACCTGCAATAAGTTACTTTTAAAGTATTGTATTCCATTGAGTTGGCTTTTATCAACTCAAAAGGCGAAATCATGGGCTTGTTATATTCATTTAAGATAATCTTGTCTGGTTGCAAACTGGTATGGAATATTTTCTTTGAACGCAAATATTCAAGCACTTCCGATATTTCGATCAGGATATGCAACGCTAAATTATAAGGAATACTTCCGATACTGGTTGTAAGGTCTCTAATGCTCACTCCCCAAACATGTTCCGTTACAACAAAATAGGGCGCTTGTTTGCTATAAACATCAAGCAATTTAATAATATTAGGGTGTTTCATCT
>JBAXTB010000431.1:0-4674 GCA_037130425.1 Bacteroidota bacterium | reverse complement strand
CCCGACAAATGTCAGGACTTCGTTATTTATATTTTATTTTGAGAAAGTTAATTGGGATTGAAGGAAAAGTTAAAGATCAAACGGCCTTACTCCGGCGGATCAAACTCGCCTTCCCATCGCGCCACCACGGCCGATGCCAGGCAGTTGCCCATCAAATTCACACAAGTCCGGCCCATATCCATCAGCGCGTCCACGCCCAGGATCACCGCAATCGGCCATTCCGGGATGTTGAACTGGCTCACAGTGCCCGCCAGAATCACCAATGAAGCCCGCGGCACGCCCGCAACGCCTTTGGAAGTCAGCAACAAAGTGCCCATCATTGCCAATTGCGTCTGCCAGGGCATGGTCATTCCAGCCGCCTGCGCACAGAAAATAGACGCCAGCGACAGGTACAACGTTGAGCCGTCGAGGTTGAAACTATAACCGGTAGGTAATACAAAAGACACGATTTTGCGCGGCACACCGAAGTTTTCCATCGCCGTCATGGCCTTTGGAAACGCCGCTTCTGAGCTGGCGGTGGCAAAGGCTAAAGAAGCCGGTTCATAAATGGCTTCAAAAAACTTTCTGATCGGAATTCTAAATATTAACAATACTGGAATAAACACTACTAAAACAAAGGCAATCAAGGCCATATACAAGGTAGCCAAGAGTTTTAACAAGTTTCCGACGACTTCAAATCCCATGGTTCCAATTGTGTAAGCCATGGCGCCGCCTACTGCAAACGGGGCAAAATACATGATGATGTTCGTAAATTTAAACATCACCTCACCCAACGCTTCCAGCCAGCCCAGCATCAAAACGCGGTGCGGTTCGTTCACCTGGCGCAAGGCGAAACCAAAGATCAGGCTGAAAATAACGATTTGTAACACCGCCCCGTCGTACACCATTTTGGCTACATTTTCCGGGAAAATATGCAATACCACTTGTTTCCAATCTTGTTTCACCTTGGCCACAGGAGGCGTTACTTCTTTACCATTCAGGCTTAATTTGTAGGTGCCTTTTACCGAATCGATCGTTGCCGTAAGGTTGGAGGCAGGCATATCAACGACGGCGGAAATCGCGGCTTTATTTACAATGCCCTCACCTGCTTTGGTCAGGTTGATGGCGCCCAAGCCGATTACCAAGGCAATGGAAGTTGCAATCAAAAAATAGGTAAACGCCTTGGCGCTCATACGGCCCACCGACTGCGCGTTGCTTTGTCCGGCAATACCAACCACCAAGGTGGACAGCAGCAGCGGGGCAATGACCGTTTTAATGAGTTGTATAAATATTTTACTAAATACTTCCAGGTTGCTTCCAAAGGCTGGAAAATCGAAGCCGATGGCCAAACCAATCACCATGCTGATCAAAATCCAGGTGGTGAGTTTTCGGGCGACAAAACCATAAATGCAGAGCGCGCCGATGGCCCACCAACGGGCGGTCAATAATACAATGGGTTCGAGGGGCATACCCGCATAAATGGGCAACAGGTGCAAACCTGCCACCACCGCAATACTTGCAAGGGCAAATAAAAGTGACCTTTGTGCTTTCATCAGTGTTGTAAGTTGTTGTAGGACTGTGTTTTATACTTAGCGTTTATCATAGTGGGCAAAGGGCGAAAGTTATATGCACCGCATTTCGACGCGAAATATTACAGGGCAAATAACGGAATTTCGCGTTATCAAATCCTTTTATGTCGCAGGATAATTCGCAGCGCGTATTTTTGTCGCCTCTTTCACACAACTACTACTACATCCGATGCCTTCCGAACCGCAACCCTGGACTGTCCTTGACCGCCGCTATGTGCTTGACCGTCAACCGTATATGACGCTCCGGGAAGATACGGTGCTGCTTGCAAACGGCGCCCGTATCGAAGATTATTTTGTGTTTGAATACCCCGACTGGGCCATTACGCTGGCTGTTACCACGAAGGAAGAATTTGTATTGATCCGGCAATACCGCCATGGCATCGAAAAAGTCATTTACGAACTACCAGCCGGCGTAGTAGATCCGTCTGAACCGTTTATCGAAAGCGCCCGCCGCGAACTGTTGGAAGAAACCGGTTATGGCAGCGGTATCTGGCAACCCTGGATGCAGGTTTCTGCAAACCCGGCCACGCATACCAATACGGCGCATGTGTTCTTGGCCACCGGCGTTGAGTTGCTTGATAAACAACGCTTGGATCATACGGAAGAGATTGAGGTACAGGTACTTAGTCGGGAAAAAACCTTGGAACTCCTGCGCGCGGGGGCTTTCGTGCAGGCGATGCAGGCGGCGCCGTTGTGGCGATATTTTGCGGAATTTGGGGTTTGATGCCGATTGCGAGGGGATGGGACGCAGATTGCGCAGACCCTTGCAGGGCGCAGATTTAAAAAGGATTTTTCCGCTTGAGAGGGGATGGGTCATCCGCGTTCCATCCCCCTCTCAATCGGCATCACATCCCAAACATCCCCACCATTTCCACCAGCACCGCATTCAAGCGCTCAATCGCCAAGGGCAAATCCCAGGCATCCCGATTTCGGCTTTCCACATAATTGGAAATACTCCGAATCTCAAGAAAGGGCACATCCGCTGCCAAACAGGCGTAAAAAAAAGCCGCTCCTTCCATGCTCTCCACTTCCGCGTCCGGGTATTTGGCACGCAGGGCTTCAATGGAAGGGGTAAAACCATGTACTTTATTCACTGTAATCCCGTTTTTAACCGGCAAAAATCCGGAAACCGCTGCACCGGGGTTGTGCATCACGCCTTGTTGAAAAATCGGCGACCGCGTTTCATCTATCAAACCCAGTTCGAACAAATCCGTAAAACGTCCGTCGGATTCTTCCACACCCAGATCTGCAAAACGCTCGGTTCGAATGGTTACCACATCGCCCAATTGCAAACTGCGGTTAAGCGCTCCCGCAATGCCCGCGTTGATGCACAGGTCAGGGCGCTGATGCGCAAACAATCGACCCAAAGCAAAAGCCGTGGCCGTCATGCCCACTCCGGTCACAAGCGGCGTCACTTGCAGGTTGTTAAGTACAAACGACGTTTCATTGCGGCGGTCAAAGCGTTTTTCCAAAAAGGCAAACACCGGGGCAATTTCAAAAGGGGTGGCGGCCGTCAAAACAAGTTCCATACGCGTATTTTCGGACAAAGGTAGCAGACTGTCTCCACGGAACTGAAAAAACCTTCCTAACTTGCCCTCCAATTCTGAAACGTTGTTATGAAAAAAGAATGGTTTGCCGAGTGGTTTGATTCGCCGTATTACCACATACTGTATAAAAATCACGATGAAACCGAGGCCAAAACCGCCTTGGATAACTTGTTGAATACCATGGGTTTGCCTACAGAATCGCGCATTCTGGATTTGGCTTGTGGGAAAGGTCGACATTCCAAGTATTTGGCAGAGAAAGGCTTTGACGTAACCGGTTTAGATATTTCGATGGCCAGTATCGCCTTTGCGCGGCAGTTTGAACACGAGCGCCTCACGTTTTATCAACATGACATGCGCTTGCCGTTTCGAATGAACTATTACGACGCGGTGATGAACATGTTTACGAGTTTTGGGTATTTTAAAACGGACGCCGATCATTTGAAAACGCTGATTAATGTTTCAAAAGGTTTGCGTAAAGACGGTTTGTTTCTGCTTGATTTTTTTAACGCTCAATGGGTGCGGGATAACATCGTCTCGCAGGCAGAAAAAACGGTTGAAGGCATTACGTTTCAATTGCACAAAACCATTCGCAAGGGCTATGTGTATAAAACGGTGGATTTTAAAACGGGTGGAAAGCATTTTGAATTCCGGGAAAAAGTGCGGCTGTTCGACTTGCAGGATTTTCAAAATTTGTTTGACAAAGCCGGTTTGGAACTGATAAAAACCTTTGGGAGCTACGCATTGGAACCTTATAACCCGTTGGTTTCCAAACGATTAATTCTATTAGCCCGTAAAAAACCGATATGAACGGACTTTTACAATCCCTGCTTGAATTAGACGCCACGGTTTTTACCTGGATTAACACGGGTTGTAGTAATCCGGTGTTTGACGCCGTGGCGCCCTGGTTTCGGGAGCGCTTTTTTTGGGCGCCGCTTTACCTGTTTATTGCCGCATTTTCCTGGCTGAATTTTGGCAAAAAAGGCTGGATCATCGTGTTGGGCATGGTTCTGTCTGTCGCCATCACCGATCAGTTCAGCAGCACCCTGATTAAAAAAAATGTTCAACGCCTCCGCCCTTGCAATGACCCGGCCATGAGTGATCGCATTCACCTGCGCGTGCATTGTGGCAGCGGTTATAGTTTTACTTCGTCACACGCTTCCAATCATTTTGCGGTGGCGGTATTCCTCTTCGGTGTACTCGGCCCTATTCGCCGTTGGATCAAACCGGCGGCCTTGGTTTGGGCAAGCAGTATCGCGCTCTCGCAGGTGTATGTGGGTGTGCATTATCCGGGGGATATATTGTGCGGGGCGCTGACTGGCGCGTTTTTCGGTTGGGCGGTTGGGAAGGCGGGACGGTGGACGGTGGACGGTAGACGGTAGACGGGGGGGCTTCGGGTTTGAGATTGCGTTTGAATTTGAGTTTGCTTTTGCCTCTGAGTTTAAATTTGATCTTGGTTTTGAATATTTTTCTTTCTAAAATTTAATTTTTTACAAAAAAACAATACTTTGGATAGGCCCGGAAAAAGTTGACAAAAAAGAGTTGAAAATCAACTCGATTTG
>JBAXTB010000430.1:0-4679 GCA_037130425.1 Bacteroidota bacterium | reverse complement strand
AAAAACAACTGGCCCAATTACCTGATTGAAGCCGGGGCCTTAGGGATTTTCATGCTATCGGCGGTCACCTTTGCCGGTTTATTGGAACTGCCGGGTTTGCCGGGAAGAGAATTGATCGAAAGCGCGTTTGTTCGGCGCTGGCTAATGGGCGTAGCCATGGGAAGCACAGCCGTTTGCCTGATTTATTCCCGTTTGGGCAAGCGCTCAGGCGCGCATATCAACCCGGCCGTGACCCTGACATTTTTATGGTTGAAAAAAATATCGCCCCGGGATGCCGCGTGGTACGTCATTGCTCAGTGTATTGGTGGTATTACGGCAATGCTGTTGTATAAATGGCTGTTTCCTAATTTTATAGGAGCGCCTGAAATAAATTATGTACAAACACAACCGGGCAGCGCCGGCGTTTTGGCCGCATTTATAAGTGAAACAATCATCTCTTTCGGCCTTATTTTGACGGTTTTATACAGTAGTAATTTTGAAAAAACGGCCCCATACACGGGTGTTTTTGCCGGGTGTTTGGTCATGTTGTACATTACGTTTGAGGCGCCGATTTCCGGCATGTCCATGAATCCGGCCAGAAGCCTGGCGTCTGCCGTTGCGGCCGGTCATTTTGGCCATTTCTGGATTTATTTAATGGCGCCGCCGCTTGGAATGTTGAGCGCCGCGCAGGTTTGGAAAGTGTGGATTTGCAAAAAGGCAACATTCAAATGCAGTTTGGCCGGCTAAATTTTCTTTTAAAAAACTGGAAATGTAACGTGGGTAAACTTTGGCCCGCTGCGCTACCCCGACCTTTGTTGCAACAAAACAGTCCATCACTTAAAAAAAAATACGATGAAATCAATGATTATCACCGGCGCAGCCGGCAACCTCGGACAAGCAGTTGTAAAGCGATTTGCACAAGACGGTCACAAAATATACGCCGCTTTAGGCTTGGGCGAAAACTCCCGTCATTTTAGCGAAAGCGCAATGGCCGCAAATATTCACCCTCAATTCCTGAACCTGACCGATGCAACCGTTTCCGAAGGTTTTGTAAAGGATGTCATTGCAAAAGATCAGGCAGTGGAAACAGCAATTTGCATCGTAGGCGGCTGGCAACCTGGCACGATCGCGGAAACGACGGGCTACGAAATTGAAAAAATGATAAACCTTAATTTTATGACGGCTTTTAACATCGTGCGGCCGCTCATGGATTATTTCGAACGCCGTGGCACAGGCGGTCAATTTGTGTTTATCGGCGCGCGGCCGGCCATTAATCCGTCGGAGGCTAAAAACCAGGTGGCTTACGCATTATCCAAGTCTCTGGTGTTTCGTCTGGCCGAAATCATCAACGATCAGGGAAAATTTAAGGACATTCGGGCCAGCGTAATCATCCCGTCCCTGCTTGATACGCCGCAAAACCGGAACGCATTTCCCGATGCCGCCGCTGAAGAATGGGTGACGCCGGATGTTGCGGCAGACACCATCGCCTTCCTGCTTGGCTCAACCGGCGAAAACTTCCGCGAAACGGTCGTTAAATTATACAACCACGCATAAAGATTAACCTGCATAACAGCACATGGAAGCCTTCCGATTCATATTTTTACAGCGTACCGCCAATGGCGTCGAATTGTTAAGCGCCTTTGTCATGCTCATTGGTTTTGCAAAAGCAATGTGGGGGTATCTGTGGTATGAAATTCAGGAAATGCGTACCGACGAAACCGCCAAAACAGAAGACATTTCCAAACTTCGCCTGATGGTGGGGCGGTATATTTTGCTCGGCATCGACTTCTATTTTATTTCAGCGTTTATTGCGATGATGCTGCGGCCCGAGCAAAATGCATTCATCTGCTTAGGACTTACAGGCATGTTACGCATCGCAACCGGATACTTTGGCCCGAAGGAAAAGGTATAAACGCGCTCAACAAATCTTAATACAATTAACATCATGGATACCATCAAGTTTTTTGTTCAATTATTCTACATTTATCTCTTAGTCGGAATCGTTTTTGCGCTGGTATTTGTCTGGCGTGGCATTGCCAAGATCGACGATTCTGCCAAGGGAATTTCCTGGAAAACGCGTCTGTTTCTTTTTCCCGGTAGCGCTGCCCTTTGGCCCTTTTTGCTTCAAAAAAGCGTACAAGCAGCACGACAACGCGCGGCATCAGCTAAAAATCCTGGCCAAAAACCGTTTTTGAACAATATTGATTAAGCCTTAAATATGACGCTAAAGCTGCGCAAAATACACCGATACAGCTGGTTTTTACTGGCCGTCTTACTCCCGCTTGGCTGGTTGGCGGCTATTCGGGCGATTCCGGATGCGGTTTACCAAAACCCGGTTCGGGCATCGCAACCGGAACCGCTGCCCATCGTGACGCAATCGAAGCAATCGGGCGATTTTCTGTTCAACCTGCGGCAAGACAGCCTGGCCCGACGCAATCAAATCGAAATCATCATCAGCAAACCGCTGGAAAATCCCAACACGACCGTATTGGTTGGCCTCGACGACCCCGCAACGGTTCATACGGAAACGTTGCTCGGCTTAATCGGCAATCGCGGCGTTTGGCGCTTTGAATTAGACAGCGTCGTAGCAAAAAGCAATACGTTCTCCCTTATTATGGAAGACCGAATAAAAGGCGTCCCTTTGCGAACGGTCGCTTTTAGTCGGTAAATTTTGCCACATTCGATCATCAAACTTGTTTTTACACGCCAAAGCAATAGGTTTTGAGGAACCGGATTTGAGTGGTCAACCTTGTTTGCACAAAACCTATTGCGGCAGAGTATGGTCTTTTACTATTTTTACTATGTCAGCAACCTACGATCCTGTCCATTGGACACCGCATAAAAAATTGTACGACCGGCTTATGTTAGCCTTTATGGGCCTGTATTTGGGCTTGTTTAGCGGCATTTTTGTGTTGTTACACCCGCAAGTTACGGCGGAAACCCTGCTAATTCGCGCTACCGGCACGCTTGCATTCCTGATGCTGCACATCGTGCTCTGCATCGGGCCTTTATGCCGCCTCGATCGCCGGTTTTTGCCCCTGCTATACAACCGCCGGCATTTGGGCGTGGCCACTTTTATGGTCGGTTTTGCGCATGGGATGTTAAATCTGTTTCAGTTTCACGCCATGGGCAATGTTGACCCGATGGTTTCCCTGTTTAGTTCCAATACGCAATACGGGTCTTTGGCGCGTTTCCCGTTTCAATCCTTAGGCTTTTTTGCCCTAGTTATCTTGTTTCTGATGGCCGCCACCAGCCATGATTTTTGGCTCAAAAACCTCACGCCGCCGATTTGGAAAGCCTTGCACCTGAGCGTGTACGCCGCATACTCGATGCTGGTGATGCACGTGATGCTTGGGGTGATTCAATTCGAAAACTCGCCGGTGTTGATCGCGTTGGTCGGGCTGGGAATATTCACCGTGCTGGGTTTGCATGTTTCCGCTGCGTTATCGCAAATGAAAAAAGATCGGGCCGCGAAACCGAAGCCGACAGCAGAAACCTCGCCTGAAATGCTTGGATTCGTACACGCCTGCGATATTTCCGATATTCCTGAAAACCGGGCTAAAATGTTGATTATTAAAGGCGAAAACATTGCGCTGTTTAAATATGCGGGCAAACTCTCGGCAGTCCACAACCTCTGCAAACACCAAAACGGCCCGCTCAGCGAAGGAAAAATCATAGACGGTTGCATCACTTGCCCTTGGCACGGCTACCAGTACTTGCCTGAAAACGGCCAATCGCCGCCGCCCTTTACTGAAAAACTCAGCACCTACGACGTGCTACTTTCCGGATCAAAAGTATTTGTAAACCCCACGCCCTATCCGGAAGGAACGGCCCGCCCGCCCGCAGTTTATAGCAAGTAAATTCGCATATCAGTTTTACAACATGGAACAAGATTCAGAATTTTATATCGGTTGGCAGGCCAGCGCGCCGCCTTCTTTCAAACGGGCTGTTCGAGGCTTTATCCTAATCCTGGCCCTGCTCATTCCCTGGCTGGCGGTGGCGTTTGTTTATTTTCAAAGCGGCTTTTCCAACGGGGTATTTGAATTTGGCAAAACCACCGAATTACAAGGTATTTATACCGATCAACCAATCCCGTTTTTGACCATCGAAAATGGAAAAAACGCAGATGGGAAACCTATTTATCAGAAAATCCTGTTGGTTGGGCAGGGTAAATCAGGATTTAAACCTGAAAACAAGCAACAATTAACGGGCAAAACCGTAAAAATTTCCGGCTTTTTAATCTACTCCGAGGGCAAAACAGCCTTCCAGGTAGAAAATATATCGGCTGTTTCTGGCGCCGCTGCGCCCAACGTCATTCAAGCGTTCGATCGCACCAATTTGCAGGCTTCTGTTACCCTGCGCGGCGAAATAACCGACCCCAAATGCTTCCTCGGCGTGATGAATCCCGGCCAGGGCAAACCGCACCTCGATTGCGCGGTACGTTGCATCAGCGGAGGTTTGCCGCCCTTGTTGAAAGTATCAAACGCACAAGGCGAAACGGAATATTACCTGCTTGTCGGCGCCGACGGAACACCGATCAATGAACAAGTGCTCAAATATGTAGGCGGCGGGGTTCAACTCTGCGGACGATTGGAGCAACAAGCGGATTGGTTGTTGTTGTACACAGATTTGACGTCTCTTAAACGGATTGATAAGGATGGCCTCAACCCACCAATGTGTAATTAATGCACAACAAGTAA
>JBAXTB010000043.1:0-23659 GCA_037130425.1 Bacteroidota bacterium | reverse complement strand
TCTTTAGTTCCATAAAAAACTGATTATCAACTCCTTGCGATCGGCCCCTTCAGGGGCTTTCGGCTTACTGTGGAATCAGAAATAGACATAGAATTCATCTCACCCAAAATCTTTAGTTCCATAAAAAACTGATTATCAACTCCTTGCGATCGGCCCCTTCAGGGCAATGTCATTGACTTAAGGATTTTAAAGCCCCAACGGGGCGGAATCATTAACACAGGGTAACACCCTGTGCCTTTGAAGCCATGCGAGATCTAAGCCCTGAAAGGGCGGAATCATCCGGCGCTACGCATGATTCCGCCCTTTCAGGGCTTCTCAAAAACCTTGGCCATTTTAAATTGGGCGTTGCCCAATTCTAATGATTTCGCCCCTTTAGGGCTGTGGTACCCCTTAAGTCAATGACATTGCCCTTCAGGGGTTTTCGGTGAACATCGGAACCAGAAATAAATGAAAATTTCATCTCACCCAAAACCTTTAGTACCATAAAAAACTGATTATCAACTCCTTGCGATCGGCCCCTTCAGGGGTTTGGGGCGACCAAGCAAACCCCACACCATTATCCTTACCCAAAAACTAAAATCCTAAAGTGACAAAATATCAATTGATCCCACCCACACAATCCCTTCAAAATTACAACGTTTATACAATTCCTTGTCATAAACACATTAAATCCGCCAAACCAATTTCCAATGCGCAACCTAAACCGCCATTTCCTCTTTTGGGCATTGCTGCTCCTGTGTACATCCGCCCAAGCCCAAACCACCGCCCTCGCCAACCCTTTTGAAAAAATTGACGCCCGCGCCCGCGCCTGCCCACGCGAGGCGACCCAAAGCATCGAAACATTAGCAGCCTATTTAGAAAAAGGTACAAGTTCAGACTTAGAAAAAGCCCGCTCCATCTTCATCTGGCTCACACAGTTTATTTCCTACGACGACGAAGGCTATAACAACGACAGAGACCACATCTGGACCGCACAGGATATACTCAAGCGCCGCAAGGCACTTTGCAGCGGATTTAGCGATTTGTACGCAGCTTTAGGAAAAGCAATGAAACTTCAAATCAAAAAAATTGACGGCTATGCCAAAGGCGTCAGTTTCCGTCCGGGAACACACTTTAAAGAAAGCAATCATTCGTGGAACATCATTAAAATTGCCGGCAACTGGCATATTTTTGACGCCACCTGGGGGCAGGGAAGCAGTGTGACCTCAAACGGATTACTCAATAGCAAAAAAGATTTTGACCCATTTTGGTTTGATGTCAATCCTTATGCCGCTATTTTTAGCCACCTGCCGGAAGACAGCACCTTCGCATTGATTCATCCGGTCGTCGACCTTCCAAAGTTTGAAAAAATGCCGGATATCAGCACAAAATATTTTGAAATGGGCTTTGATGCAGCCGACGCTTATCGCAATTTTGGTAAAAACAACAACCTTAAACTCCCGGAATGTTATGACTTTGAGGCGTCACTGAAATTCGTGACGGCCCCACAATACGCCCAACTTAGCCTCGGCAAAACCTACACATTCGAGTGTGTCAACCCCAAAGCGATCAAAATGGCGGTCATGGATGCTAAAAAGAAATGGACGTATTTTGAACCCAACAACGGTGTGTATAAATTTGAATATAAACCGGTTACTGTTGGCGATCTGCGCATCCTGGCATGGTTCCCAAATAAAAATAACACGTACAGCACCTTGTTGCTTTACCAGGCAAAAACTGCCAAACCCTGATTTACGGCGCGCCTTTTTCTAATTCTGCTATCCGCACCTTGTAAATGTATTGCGGCGTTTTAGACTGTAAACTCCGGTACAACGACAAGGCGCGGTTATGGTGCGGCGTCGGGTTTTCGGCAATACGGCGCAGTTCAAAATGGACGGCCGCTTCTTCCCGTTCAGTGCGGGCTAACATCAAAATTTGTTGCAACTGGCGTCCGGCTTCTAACTTATTGCCTTCAAAAATAAACACTTGCGCACGCAGGATATTTGCCCCAAATGTCAAATCGGCATTTCCAAGCGCAAGCGCAATATCGCGGCCTTCTTCCAGCAATTGACGGGCTATTGCGACCTCTCCAGTATGCACATGCACAATGCCTTTTTCAACCAAGGAATATCCGAGCACGAGTTTATTCCCCATTTCACGGGCGTATTCGATGGCTTCGTTGTAATAAGCAATTGATTTTGCCGAATTACCCTTGTAAAACCAGGTGTCTCCTAAGGTATTCAGGGCTTTTGCAATGCCTTTTTTGTAGTTTAGCTCGCGTGAAAGCACCAAGGCTTGTTGCAAATAATCAATCGCTGAGTCAAATTCGCCCATGACCGACATCAAATCGCCGATCAGACCGGAGGCAATGGCGGTGCCTTGTTTGTCGCCCAATTCCTTGCACAAGATAAGGTCGCGGTCAAAATTCTGCATGGCTTTCTGGTAATCGCCCTTTTTCTCCCATACCGAACCGATGCTGCCAATGCAGATCGTCATAAACAGCTTATTGCCCAATTCTTCTGACAAGGCCAAACCTTTTTCAAGACACAACAGGGCGGAATCCAAAGCGCCTTTTTCAAGGTAAATAATGCCGAGATTTGTGTACAAGGTATTCAGCCCTTGTTTGTCGTTGGCCCGCTCCGAAATATCAAGTTGTTCCTCCAACCAGCGGATGCCTTCGTCGTAATGGCCCTGATTCATAAAAATCAAGCCCAAATTGGCCACAATGACGGCGTTTTCCGCGTCGCGCTGAATGCCGCGATTGATTTCAATGGCTTTGGCAAACCAACTTTTGGCAGCGTCGTAACTGCCCTGGCGGAAGAAAAAATTGCCCAAATTGCCATAAGTTTTGGCAATACCAACCTGATCTTTCGCCAAATCAAAGGCGGTGCCGGCTATATCTAAATGTTTTTTTGCTTCCGGATAATTGCCGCGCAGCATAAGTAACTGCCCCAGACGGCGGTTGCTGCGGCCGATCAGGTACCAATCATTGAGACCTCTTGCATTATCAAGCGCATCCCGGTAATCCTGTTCACCTTCTTCCCATTGCCCCACCAATTCATGCACAGAACCTCTCCGCAGCAACAGTTTGGTGATTTTTTTAGTGGGTCTTTTATTGTTTTCGTGCAGGTTGTGAATCAGTTTGCCGTAAAACTTAATGGCTTGCCGGTTCAGGAAGTTGCGCTGCGAATAACGCCCCGCTTTTTCCAAATATTTGTTTGTCTTCTTATCTACCTCTGCCTGTTCGTAGTGGAACGCAAGATCCACATAACGTTCTTCCGAGTTCGGGTAAAGGTGCTCAATGGCTTCTGCGATGGACTGGTGCAGTTCGCGCAGGCGGGTGCGCAGCTGCATATCGTATGCGGCCTCGCGCAGGAGCGAGTGGCGGAAAATGTAACGCAATTCATTCATGGCGTGCCAAATCTGCCATTTTTCAGCCGTTTGGATCTGCTCTTTCAGCACCATTTCAAGGTCGCCATTTTGGTGTATAAACTCTTCCTGACGCGCCATCACGGCCGATAAAACCGGCAATTCAAACTCCCGACCAATCACCGCCGCCGCTTTTACCGTTTCTTTCACCAAGCCGCTGAGCCGGTCGATACGAGCCATCATAATTTCCTTCACAGAGTCAGAAATCTGGATGTCCTGATTCTTGAGTTGCAACACGCCGTCGGCCGTTTTGAGCAAATTCGCCTCCTTGAAATAATCGGCCATTTGTTCCACATAAAACGGATTGCCCTGGGTCATGCGTTGCAGCAAATCGAACAAATCAGTGTGCAATTTGCCGCCCAAACGGGTTTCGGCAAATGCCCGCAAATCCTCCGGCGACAAAAAATTAAGGTCTATTTCACAAAAAGGAATATTGAGTTCTTCCAGCACATTGGGCTTGAAAATAAAGGCCCGGCTCCCGTCGTCTTCGTAGCGGCTGGTCGATAGAAACAACAGCGGATAACCTTTGGCGCGCCGCACAAACTGCGCAAGGAATTCCTTCGACATGTCGTCGTACCAATGCGTATCTTCCAGTTCGATGACCGTGGGCTGGAACAGGGTTTCGGCCACAAATAAATTGGCCATAGCCGCCAAACCGTTCTGGTAACGGCCGCGGGCGTCGAGTTGTTCCCACAGCGAATTCGGGTAATAAATGCCAATCAAGGCCGCCAGAACGCTCTGCGTCCTTGAAATTTCACGGCGTACCGCATCTGCCTCCCGGTGTTTACTTTCCGTGAGGTCATATATCAGTTCCAGAAAATTACTTTCAAACAGCTCGCGGTTGCGCGCCGTCGTATTTTCCGGACTTTGGTCAAAATAATTTTTGAGAAAATAAATAAAGGGGTTGAACGGTTTGCGCAAAATTTGATCGCTTTGGCAACTAAACCAGCTCACCGACGAATTATCCCGCACATTGCGCCTGAATTCGTAACTCAAACGACTTTTCCCGATACCCGCTTCTCCAAACACATAAGCAACCCCTGCAAATCGGCCCTGACGAAGCGGTAATGCAAAGTCTGTCAATACTTTAAGTTCCGTGCGTCGGCCAAAATATTCGCCGGAATAACTTGCGCGGCCCACCAAGTTTCTCCCCGTCAGTAAATAAGTCGGAATATTGTGTTCAAAACCCTTGTAATGGCGTTCGCCGTGGTATAAAAACTTAAAATTTCGGTTGCGTTGTACGTTTTCATCGGCCATTACCTGCCCCCATTTGGCCTGGGCCATCAGGCGGGCGCCGAGGTTCACGCGTGCGCCCACGGCTGCGTACTGACAACGTTCGTCGCTCCCGATCACACCGGCAAAGGCAATGCCCGACGTAATACCAATGCGGTAACGCGCGCCGGTGAGCGATTCCAGGTCGCGCAGCGCATCCTGTACAGCGGCGATGTATTCAAGGGCGCGTTCGGTGTTGTTTTCAAATGAAACCGGGGCGCCAAACAGGCAAAACATCACACCACCTTTGTCGCCAAAGTCAATTTCTTTAAAATAACCGCCAAAACTCAGGCTTTGGTCCAGCACAATGGACGCAAAATGCTCCAGCGCCTCATGCGAATGAATGCCGTCGAAGGAAATAAAAACGCTTACGACATTGCGGAACTCACCCGTCAATCCAGTAGCGTACACTTCCGGAGGCAAAAAGGCTGATAAAATATCAGGGTCGGGGGTGGGTAATTCTAATTTAACGGCGGCTTCGGCCCTGGTAGCGTTGTGTGAAAATGTCGCCGGAAGGGTATCATCCTGAATGTTCAGGCGATAAAAATGGTCTTCAACCAGTTCTGCCGTCAGTCCGAGATGATGCAATTGTACCAAAAACGGCTCATCGCACACCATTTCGAGGCTTCCAGCGCGTACCTGCGCCTGCGAGCAACCTTCTATCGGGTCGCCTTTAAAATAATAGGCTTTGCGTTCATTGCCCACAATGCCCCATTCCACATCGCCGACGGACAAACCGATCTTGATTCCGATTTTGTGTTCCGAGAGAATGGAATCTTCCTCTTCTTGCGCCGACACGAAACGCCGCAGCGTCAATTGGCCCGTGTGGATTGCTTTTTGGGCAACTGCGGCCATGCGTTGAAGCGCGTTGTTTGGGTCGTCTGCATTGATAAGCGGAAAAATAGCGGTAAAACTATCCCCGGCGAAGTATGGTATAAACCCGCCTTGTTCATACACAAGCGCGACTGTCGGTTGGAAAATAAAATTCAGGGCGTACGACAGTTCTTCGGCGCCCTCAGGGCCGCGCTGCATGAGTTTTTCGGTCAGACGGGTGAACCCGCTGAGGTCGACAAACATAGTACAGGCGCGGAGTTTGCCGTTCAAAATACCATTTCGGTAATTTTCCTGGATAAAATGTGGCAGGAAGTGTTTCAAATCAGTAAGGCTGACGTTAAGCGGGCTGCAAGTTACAACTTTTTTTGGGGTGGCGGCTTTTTCACTACATTTGCTCCCAGTTTAAATCCGATGTCAATTTAACTTCTTTTACATGAAAAATATTTCACTGATTCTGAACGGAATATTGTTGCTTGCGATCGCGCATCTGTATTACCTGAATTTTAAAAAAAATACGCCTGCACCCGCTTCGATCGTTGCGCCTGCTTCCATACAGGGAGGCGGCGTTAAAATCGCTTATGTTAATGCCGACACGCTTGATGCGCGCTATGAGTGGCTGAAAGAGCAGCGCAAAGCCCTTGAAACGCGCATGGAAAACGCCCAAAACAGTATGCAGGCCAAACAGGAAGCGCTGCAAAAAGACTTTATGGCCATTCAGGAAAAAGCGCAATCGGGTACTGTACCGCGCGCCGACCTTGAAAAAGAAGCCGAAGTGCTCGAAAACCGTCGCCAGAAATTGGCCGATGAAGCCTCAAAATTGGAGCGTCAATTAGGCGACGAGCACAAAAAGGCGATGGACGACATGTACGCCAAATTGGAAAACAAATTAAAACAGCTCCAAAGCCAGATTGGATACGATTATATCATGTCTTATCAGCGCGGCGGGCCGATTTTGCTGGCCAACGACAGCCTTGAAATCACCAACCAGGTGCTTCAATTGTTGAATGCGAAAGAACAAAAATAAAATTTGCGTATGACCATTCGCATCGCTGAACCGTCTGACGCGCCTTTGATCGAGGAATTAGCCATCCGTATCTGGTGGGCGCATTATCCTGAAATCGTTTCAAATGAACAGATTGCCTACATGCTTGAACGCGGTTATTCCGTTCCTGCTTTGCAGCAGCAAATGGCGGAAGGGCAGGTTTTTCGGATTATTTATTCGGAAAGTGGTGATGCAATTGGTTATATTTCAATAAGTTGTAAATCACCCGGCAGTTATTTTATCCACAAGTTTTATGTGGATACACAACAGCAGGGCAAAGGAATTGGCGTTGCGGTATTTCAGCAAGTACTAAACAGTTATCCTGATTTGCAGGAACTGCGGCTGGTTGTGAATCGGCGAAATTACCGCAGCATCAATTTTTATTTCAAAGTAGGTTTTACGATTGAATTTTGTTTGGACACGCCAATCGGGGAGGGGTTTTCCATGGATGATTTTCAGATGTTGTGGAAACGACCTAATACGCCACTACATTAAATTACCTTGAACATTCAAAGCCAATTGCTCAAAACCTATTGCTTTGGCGTGTGAATAGCGAAAGCCGTTTTTAAGCCTTCCTCAATGGCGCGTTTGGCGTCCAATTCACCCGCCTCTTTGGCCCCGCCGATGAGGTGAACCGTGATACCGGCCGCTTCCAAAGGCGCTTGTAATGCCCGCAGCGGTTCTTGTCCGGCGCAAATAATGACGTTATCAACCGGCAAAACTTCTGCTTTCCCTTTAATGACGACATGTAAACCGGCGTCGTCTATTTTTTTGTATTCCACTTCGGAAATCATTTGCACGCCCCGGTTTTTCAACTCCAGCCGGTGCGCCCAGCCGGTGGTTTTGCCCAAGCGTTCGCCGATTTTTCCTTTTGAACGCTGCAACAGCCATATTTTTCGTGCCGGTTTTTCAATCTGCGCAGCGCTGAGGCCGCCCCGCTCCTGGTAGCTTTGGTCGATGCCCCAATTGTGGCAATACGTTTCAATGCTTTCCGGCCCATGCCCGGCTTCCAGCAAAAAAGTTGACACATCAAAACCGATGCCGCCCGCGCCAATAACGGCCACGTTTTTGCCCACCGTTTTGTGGTGCAACAATACATCAATATAAGACAAAACCTTGGGATGATCGATGCCCTCGATATGCGGAACGCGCGGCTTAATGCCAGTTGCCAGCACCACGGTGTCGAATTTTTCGGCAGCCAATTGTGATGCTTCTCCTAAGGTATTCAAATGCAAATGCACCCCTGTTTTTTTCAATAAAACATCAAAATAACGGATTGTTTCGTTGAATTCTGCCTTGCCGGGTATTTGTTTGGCCATGTTAAACTGCCCGCCGATAGAAGCCGAAGCCTCGTACAGATGCACTTCAAATCCGCGTTGGGCCAGTTCCGTGGCACAAGATAAGCCGGCTGGTCCCGCGCCCACCACCGCTACTTTTTTACGGGAATCGCGCATGGCGGCCGGTGTGGGTACCGGCGGCAACACGGTTTCCCGGCAAGCCCTTGGATTGACCAAACAAGAGGCTTCTTTTTTAGCAAAAATATGGTCTAAACAAGCCTGATTACAAGCAATGCAGGTGTTGATTTCATTGGAACGGCCTGTTTCGGCCTTGCGCACAAAGTCGGGATCGGCTAATAAGGGCCGCGCCATCGACACCATATCGGCAAAACCGTCGCGCAGGATTTGTTCTGCTACTTCTGGCGTATTGATGCGGTTGGTGGTGATAAGCGGGATGGACAATTTGCCCATCAGCCGCTTGGTTACCCAGGCGTATGCGCCGCGCGGCACCATCGTAGCAATGGTCGGAATACGCGCTTCATGCCAGCCAATACCGGTATTAATCATGCTTGCGCCAGCCGCCTCAATACTGAGTGCAAGTTGTTCTACTTCTTCCCAGGTGCTGCCTTGTTCCACCAAATCGAGCATGGAAATCCGGAAAATAACGATAAAATCCGGCCCGGCTTGTTCGCGCACCGCCCGCATAATTTCTAATGGGAAACGGATGCGGTTTTCATAAGCGCCGCCCCAGTCATCCTGACGTTTATTGGTGCGCGGCGCGATAAATTGATTGATCAGATAACCTTCGCTGCCCATGATTTCCACCCCATCGTAACCGGCCATCCGTGCTAATGCAGCGGTATTGCCAAAATCGCGGATCGTTTCGCGTATCAGGCGCGGCGACATTTCAAAGGGTTTGAACGGCGATATGTGCGCGCGCAAAGGCGAGGGCGCCACCAACATCGGATGTACGGAATAACGGCCGGCGTGCAGAATCTGCATACATATTTTACCGTCGGCGTCATGTACGGCTGCGGTCAGGCGCTGATGCTTGACGGCCTCTGACTTTGTGCTGAGTTTTGCGCCAAAAGGTACCAACCAGCCACGTCGATTGGGCGCAATACCGCCCGTGACCATCAATCCGACACCCCCGCGTGCGCGTGCGGCAAAATAAGCGGCCAAACGCTCAAAATGATCCTTGGTTTCCTCCAGGCCAGTATGCATGGAGCCCATTAAGACCCGGTTTTTTATGGTGGTAAAACCAAGATCCAGCGGTGTAAATAAATTCGGATAATGGGGATGGTCGGAAGCGTGCATACGATTTTTAATTAAAAGCCCAAATTGATCCGCGCGAGCACTGTATTACCTACGCACTGTCCTGAAATCAGGCCCAATTCACATGAACGGCGGAAGTTAACCCCGCCGAGGATACGACTTTCAGCCTCTTCTTCGCCTGCCTTCGTAAACGACATAAAGGCACGTTCCGGCAGAATATACGGCGCATTCGGCGGCGGATTGCTTGGTGTGTACAAGGCGCTTCCTAAATGGGTGCGGTCTGTAAACGGAATGTCGCCGAACAGTCTCGCCAGTACAACAGGCATTGCGCCGCCAATAGCAGATGATGCGGAGATGTAATCCGGGTATGGGGGCGTGTTGATAAATGGCTTCCACGCCGGCTCAATCACCTTCTGAATATACGTTGCAGGGCGGAGCAGGTAATATGTGTATTTAAGATACCAGGCAACACTAAATGCATCGGAGGCTGCGAAACCTGCCAAAACGTATGCTTTTGCAGATTCTGCTAAGTTTTTGTTGTCTTTTTTAAGTATCTGTTCCGTGATATTCATCCAATGGCCGGCCGCGCTTGCGGTACGACCAGGGCCATCTTCCCAGTGGTACATGATTCGTTTATTGTCATCGGAGCCTTGTACGGTATACAATTCCAGCGCTTCTTTGTAAAAATCACTGCCGGTTTCTTCGGAATAGGGTAGGGGCGGGTCAATTCCGCAAGATTGCGCGTTGTCTACCACAAAGGTATGCACGGTGCCCCACAAAGGTTCAACCGGATTCTGGTTTGGGTTGGCATTTTTGTCGAAATACCATTGGTGTGCATCATCGCGCAAAGGAACGGTAGGGACGATGTTGCGAATAATATCGCGCTCGTCTTTTTGAATCCGGGTGGCAATCACCAGACCAATGCGCAATCCAAGGTCTTTAGAGTCGTCACGTACCGATTCTTTCAAACCTTTTACCATCATTTGGCTTTCCTGCAAATCAGCCAACACCGCTACTTGGCTGCGTTGAGCGCTGGTGAAGTTATCCATTGCTTCAGGTAATACAACCCGCATGGCTGCGCTCAGCACGATGCCCCAATCATATTCTCTGGAAAGATCTAAACTTGCTGCGAGGTTGTAGTCATTGACCTGGCCTGCCAGGCTTTTTGCTCCTGGAATGCCGCCGTAAACCGATTCCCATATAGTCATACCAAGATACCCAAATATGCGGGCGGCATTTGGCCCAAACAGGTAATTGTCTTTGATCATTTTGGCCCCTAAATCCATCCATGCATGGGCTAATTCGCCGTCATATTCCGTTGTTTTATGCGTCTGGGAACGGGTTTCAATCCGAACCGGAGCAGGGTCCTTACAACTATACGGCAGGACTGTTGCAACCATCAACAGCAGCAGCGAAATCAGTTTTTTTATCATTGTAAGTCTTCTCAAATTGATTAAGATGACAAAATTAAGGCAAAATACCTGTTTTATGGCGAAACTGTCTTGAATTTAATCCTAATTTAAGTATGTAGGCCGTTTTAAGACCAGTATTTTAACACAGCCGCCGCCGCCGCAAATGGGGAAATACGACCTTCAAGCACCTGCGTTTGATACTGTTGTAAGGCTGCGCGCACTTCCGGATGTCGGTAAAAAGCGTCGAGCAGATCAGATTGTAACGCTTCCCGGAACCAAAACAATGCCTGTTGACGGCGGTTTTCTTCAAAAAAAACATTGTTCCGCGTAAATGTTTTGTAAGCGATTGCGGCATCCCAAAGTTCGTCAATCCCGCGTTGGTCGAGCGCGCTGCAAGTAAGTACCTGAGGCGTCCAACCACTCGTTTTGGCCGGGAAAAGATGCAAGGCATTGATATAGTGCGCGCGGGCCTGATTTGCAAGTTTTACACGGTCGCCATCGGCTTTATTCACGGCCACGATGTCGGCCATTTCAACGATACCGCGTTTGATGCCTTGCAGTTCGTCGCCGGCGCCGGGCAATAAAAGCAGCAAAAACAAGTCGGTCATGCTGTGAACGGCTGTTTCCGATTGACCTACGCCGACCGTTTCTACAATCACGGTGTCAAAACCCGCAGCCTCTGCCAGCAAGATGGTTTCCCTGGTTTTGCGGGCCACGCCGCCCAAGGAATTTCCCGAAGGAGAAGGCCGAATGAAGGCGTCTTCTGAAGCGGATAAGTGTTCCATCCGGGTTTTATCCCCTAAAATGCTGCCTTTGCTCAGTGCGCTGGTCGGATCAATGGCCAACACGGCGACCCGATGCTTTTGAGCAATCAATCGCATCCCCAAAGCCTCAATAAAAGTGCTTTTCCCCGCCCCAGGTGCGCCTGTGATGCCGATTCGAAAGGTGTCGTTTGAAGATGGGGCGTCTTGTAGCAGTCGGTTTATGATTTCGTGGGCTAAGGCTTGGTGTTCCGGTTTTGCGCTTTCCACTAAGGTTATGGCCTGGGCCAGCAATACCCGGTTCCCGGCACGAATGCCGGCGACAAGGGTATCAATGGACGGAAGCGCTCGGCGCATGTGGAAATGGTGCTGGTACGGGGCAAAGGTACGGTTTGGCGGGCGATGCAGCGTCTGCAATGACAAATTGACAGAAACACTTATGAATCAATGGATTTGAGTCAAAGAAATATAATTTTAAGGGATCATTCGGTTATATTATTGACATTGACGGAACATGGCCTTAGTTTTGCACGTTTGGTTATCCACACGAAATTGTTAAAGACATCATGAAAAAAATATTATTATGGCTTTTGCCCGCCTTGGTTTGGGTAAGTTGCAAGTCCGCAGAAAAAGCGACTTATACGCCTGAGCAGCTTGTGCCTACGGAAAAAGCGCTGTTATGGAAAATCAGCGGCAACGGCCTGAAAAAGCCTTCTTACCTGTTTGGAACAATCCACATGATCCCAAAATCTGATTATCAAATGACCGAAACCATGCGTGTAGCCCTCGACCACATCAAGCAGGTTGCATTTGAAATCGACATGAAGGACATGACCAACTTTAAAACCCAATTGGGGTTGATGACCAAATCATTCATGGCAGGCGGAAAAACGCTGAAAGATTTGCTTCCGGCGGAGGATTACACGTTTGTCAAACAAAAAATGAGCGAGAAAGGCTTGCCAAGCGGCATGTTTGAACGCATGAAGCCCATGTTCCTCAGCATGATGTTTTCAAGCGAAGAAGAAGGCGGACAAAAAAGCGCTTCCGGCGATATGACTTCCGTAGAAATGGAACTGTTCGGTTCTGCAAAAAAACGCGGACTTGAAACAGCCGGACTTGAAACCGCCAGCTATCAAATGGCCATTTTTGACAGCATCCCGTATGAGGCGCAGGCCAAAATGCTGGTGGAAAGCCTCCGTGGTGCAGATAAAGATAAAGGCGGCGAAAACGAACTTGATAAAATGCTCGATATGTACCGCGCACAGGACATTACGGCCATGCAGGCCATGATTTCAGACGAACCATCTGGCATTGGCAACTATGGCGACATCCTGCTCAACAACCGAAACCGCAACTGGATTCCCGTCATGGGCCGTTATATGCGCGCCAAACCAACGCTTTTTGCCGTTGGCGCCGGGCACCTTGGCGGCCCGCGCGGCGTCATTACCCTGCTCCGAAAACAAGGATACAAAGTTGAAGTCGCCCAATGACATTGTTTTTCATTCCATGCTGATATTGTGGATTCGTAAAGAACCCTTACTTTTGAGGAAATAATCAAAAAATAATATACCTCAAAGATTAGAAACCCGTTTAAAACCCGGAACTTTGCGTTCCTACTCAACCACGACATTCAACCTGCCTTTTTTTTCATGGAAGAAAAGAAAAAACGTCCGCGCCTTACCAAGCCGGACACTGGTTTCTCGCTGAAAGAGCGACTGAAAACCTTTGATGCTGATTCCAACGATTCGTCTGACGATCAATCTGATCGCAAATCAGGCGAAGATCGGGAACGACCGTTTGAACGTAAACCCTACAATGCCGACCGCCCGTTCAATCCTGACCGCAACCGGGAAGGGGGGTACGAGCGTAAACCTTATCAAGACCGCTCCGAAGGCGGTGGCGGTGGATATGAGCGCAAGCCGTATCAGGACCGCAGTGAAGGCAGTGATGGTTTCAACAAGCGCCCCTACGACAATGATCGGCCTCGGCCGTTCAATCCTGACCGCAATCGGGAAGGTGGTTACGAACGCAAACCGTATCAGGATCGCTCCGAAGGCGGGAATGAACGCAAACCTTATCAGGATCGCTCCGAAGGTGGCAATGAACGCCGACCATATCAGGATCGCTCCGAAGGTGGCAATGAACGCAAACCGTATCAGGATCGTAGCGAAGGCGGTTTCAACAAACGCCCTTACGACAATGATCGGCCTCGTCCCTACAACCGCGACCAAAACAGCGGCAGTGGCGGCGGTTACGAACGCAAACCGTATCAGGATCGCTCCGAAGGCGGAAATGAACGCCGACCTTATCAGGATCGGAGTGAAGGTAGCGGCGGTTTCAACAAACGTCCTTACGACAATGATCGGCCTCGTCCCTACAACCGCGACCAAAATAGCGGCGGTGGCGGCGGATACGAACGCAAGCCATACCAGGATCGCTCTGAAGGCGGCGGTGGCGGATACAAACGCCCTTACGACAATGACCGTCCGGCTTATGGTGATCGCGGCGGAAACCGTTTCGGCGGCGGCGGTGATCGCAAACCATATAATAAAGGCGGCGGCGGCGGTTTCAAAAAGCCGTTTGGTAACAAAAAGCCGTTTGGCAAAAGAGATGATTTTCAAATTGAACGCAAACCCAAACCTCAGCTGCCAAGCGGAGAGGGTATGCCGTTGAATAAATACCTGGCACATTGCGGCATTTCATCGCGCAGAAAGGCTGTTGAATACATTGAACAAGGCGAAGTAACCGTAAATGGCGAAGTGAAACTGGAACCGTACTACCGGATTCAACCCGGCGATGCGGTTATTTGCCAGGGAACGCCGGTTAATATCGTTGAACGCCAGGTGTATGTGTTGCTCAACAAGCCGAAAAACGTGATCACCACCACCGACGACGAACGCGGCCGCGCAACAGTGATCGACATCGTGGACGGAAGCTTCCCGGAACGGCTATATCCCGTTGGGCGCCTCGACCGTGACACTACCGGCCTGATCCTGATTACAAATGACGGAGATCTGGCGCAAAAACTGTCGCACCCAAGTGGTAATGTACTGAAACAATACCGCATCGGTCTTGATCGCTCGCTGACCCAGCGCGATGAAGAGAAGATTCGCGATCATGGCGTGGAATTGGAAGACGGCCTCATGGAAGTCAACTGGATTCGTTTTTCGGAAGACCATCCTGATCGTGACGTAGTAGAAGTAGAAATTTCTTCAGGCCGCAACCGCGTAATTCGCCGCTTGTTTGAAGCGCTTGGATACGATGTACGCAAACTCGACCGTTTCTATTTCGCCGGTTTGACCAAAAAAGACCTGCCGCGCGGCCAATTCCGGGAACTGACGCAACGCGAAATCGTGATGCTCAAGCATTTCACCGGGCATCCTTCTACCGGCAAGAAACTAGAAGGCGATGACACGGACGCGGATGATTTACCTGAAATAGAAGAAACAGAACCACAGGATCAATAAACAGGAACTGTGAAAAAATAATTGGGGCAAGCGGGATGATTCCTGTTTGCCCCTTTTTTAACCTAATATCTAAATACGTTTCTTATGAAAACAATCTTCCCTTCCAACGTTCGTTTTTTACTGCTTTTCGCCTGTTTTTTAGGCATTTCCCAACCGTCTTTTGCCCAACTCGTCAAATTTGGCTTACGCGCGGGCATAACTGGCTCTAATTTATATGACGACGCCAATGCCAAAGACCTAAATACCCGCATCGGTTTCATCGGCGGTTCTTTTATGAAAATCGGTATCGGCAACCGAATTGCGATTCGACCTGAACTGCTTTTTGCCATGAAAGGCAGCAACTTTAACTACCAAACCTATCAAAATACCAAGTTGAAACTCGGATACATAGAACTTCCGGTATCCTTGGAACTTCGTATTTTAAAAATCATCAACTTGCACGCAGGCGTACATGCCGACTATTTGGTGAATGCCGACGTAAGTGTTCAAAACCCAAACCCAAATCCGAAAATAACATTTACAAAAGAAGATTTGAATCTGCTTGATTACGGCTGGCATGTGGGTACCGGGCTTGAATTAGGGCCGATTGGGATCCACCTGCGTGTTTCGCGTGGCCTGAAAGAGGTGGGTAAAACATCTTCCGTTTCTAACGTAGTTGGGAATTTGAAAAATGCAACTTGGTCATTGACGGTGGCTGCGTCGCTGTAAACAGACTAATTGCGGTGAAAAAGGGCGTTTTATGCCGTTTTTCACCGCAACAAGTTAATGACTAATTGTAATTCGGCAGTATACCATACGTTTTTCCGAAACGCAGCATCTGCTGAACAAAATCGAGTTCCGTTTCCACTTTCACATCGGTAATGTTGCCGCGCGCATCGGTGACAGGTACGAGTTTTGGCTGCACAAACCCGCTGTAGGCTTTGGTCGGCAGGCTGGCATAACGTTTTTTTACTTCCTTCACTAAGTCGGCGTTTGCTTTTACACCGTAGCCTTCCACTAATTTGCGGGCCGCTTCAAAGTCGCCTTCTGATTTGATGCGCTGGATTTCAGACAATAATTGTCCGAATAAAACGCGCAGTTTTGCGTAGTCGCGGATATCAAGATAGGTTTTGCCGTTGCGCACTTCTTTGACAATCACGCCGTCTTTTTGGCCTTTTTCAAATGCCCAGGAAGCCACAAGCAGGCGGTTGCGCATGTGATCTTCCTCAATGTTGGCGCCTGGCTGGATGCGGCGGAACTGCATGAGCATCCCGTTGCGGATGTACTGGTCATATTCGGCTTTGAAGGCATCTTTGTCGGGCATGAGTCCCCATTCCACCAATTTTGGGTCGGGCATATAATATAAGGCCACCAAATCGGCGCGGCCTTCTTCGAGGGTGCTGGAATATTGTTTGAGCGTTACATTCGGTTCCGCCATACCGGGTTTCAGTTGGCCGCTGGCGTGGCCGATTACCTCGTGCAGCGCCGTGTGCATTTTGCCACAAGCCTCGGCGTATTTTTTTGCAGTTTCAATTTCTTCCGCATCGTTGGCAAATTCGGCAGTGGCAAGGGCGCCACCTGCTTTTCCGTAGGCATTTTCGATGTTAATCAGGCTGACAGATTTAGAGCCGTATTGTTCGCGCACCCAGTTGGAGTTGGGCAGGTTTACACCGATCGGAGTAGAAGGCGCACAATCGCCGCCTTCCATGGCTACATTGATGACGCGGTAGGACACGCCCGTTACCTTTTTCTTTTTATAAGCCGCCGGAATGGTGCTGTTGTCTTCAAAATACTGGGCGTGGGCACTCACCACCTGCATTTTTTCGGTCGCTTCCGGGTCGTTGTATTGCACCATTGCTTCAAAATCGGCTTTGTAGCCTTTCGGGTCGTGGTAAGATTCGATAAATCCGCTGATGATGTCCACAGAACTCTTCGTGTCTTTCACCCAGGCCATGTTGAATTTGTCGAATTGCTTAAGATCGCCTGTTTTGTAGAAATTAACTAACAGTTTCAAAGACTCTTTTTGCTGATCGTTTTCGGCAAACGGAATGGCTTTTTCTAAGTTTTCAACTACTTTTTGCAAGGCAGCGCCGTACATATTGCCTTCGCCCGCACGCCACACCATTTCGGTAGGTTCGCCGTTTTTATTGCCAATCAATTTGGAATTCAGACCGACCATCGGTGGGTTTTCGCCTGCTTCTTTGAGTTTTTTCTTGTAATATTTGTCTACTTCGTCGCCGGTGATGTTTTCGTAAAAGTTTACGGCAGAACCGGCAACTACGTCTGTGCCGCCTTCTTTGCTGGTGCGTTTGGGTAAAATATTCGGATCAAAAATAACCGGCAAAAGTTTGGTAATCAAGGCGTTGGCATCTTCTTTAGGGCCCAGCGGCAATGCTTTTGGGTCGCTATTTTTAATCAAGGAACTGAAATACGCTTGCGAGCAGCCTGGGATAATTTTGGTTTCGTTGTAATGGTGGTGGATGCCGTTGCTGAACCAAACCCGTTTGGCGTACAGTTCAAACGCCTTCCAGTCGGCTGATTTGCGGTCGCCTTTGTAGCTGTTAAAAACGGCTTCTATGGTACGGCGCACGGCGAGGTTGTGTTTGCAGTGCTGGTCGTAAATGATGTCGCGGCCCCAAAGTGTGGCTTCGCTTAGGTAGTAAATAAAAGTCTTTTGGCGGAGCGTGAGTTTGTCCCAACCCGGCAGTTCGTAACGCAGGATTTGCAGGTCGGCAAAGGTATCAAGCAGGACTTTATCGGTAATCGCGGTTGCGGTGTTTTTTGCGGCCGGTACACTGTTGTCAGGTTGAACTTTTTTGGTACAGGCAAAAGCAAGGAGCAACGCCGTCACGGCTAAGAAAGCCGGGATGAGGCGGAAAGGTTTCAATGAACGCAAGAGCATTTGTTAAAATTTAAATCAGGACAAAGATTTGAGTTCCTGAACCAGCAGGTGAACCCTGGTGCAGGGATTGTGTGCGGCAAAGTTGGAATTGCCCGCAAAACTATTCAAAAGTTTGCGCTATGCACCAGCGCTTTACCATTTTGCCCAAATCCTTTAATATCAATTTCAAATAATTGAAGAACGCCTTGTGGCAATTCAGTTTTCAATCCTTCGAAGTATAGGGGCTCCGTTTTAGTGCCTTCACATACGATCAGAAAATACTTTCGTTTGGGGCGAAAATTGGCCCTCCTTTTTTGAACATTTCGGGCGTGGTGTTTCATAAAATATCGCCCTCGTTTACAACCCTGGCTTGAATGTTATCCAAGGCCTGTAGATAAGGAATCGCCCCGTATCGCCCTTGCATATAATCTTTTTCAAAGGATCGGTCTTTGCGCACTTTGCCGCCTTTTTCTTCTTTGAATTCAGCCAAAGAATACAAATTGGTGGCCTCAATGTTGTTTTTTTCTGTAAAATAAACCTGATCCCGCCGAAAACTGCCATAGGTAAGCAGGTTGGTATCGTGGGTCGTGAAAATCAACTGAGCGTTGTTCGGGTTGGTTTCAGGCAGGTTAAACAGCCGAATAATGGCACGGGTCAAAAGGGGATGGAGTTTTGCGTCCATTTCGTCAATGAGAAGAATTGTTCCCCGATTCAAGCATGAAAAAATCTGCCCGGCCAAGTCGAATAACTTGTTGGTCCCGGACGATTCGTTGTCTGAGAGATTGAGTTCGACGGCCCCGGAAACAGCGCCGTCTTCGCCATATTTTTTGTGGATGGTTTTAATGTAAACCGGTTGATCGCCATGCAACTCAGTGATGTCATTGTCTTTAGTTCGGGTATTACGGGTAACAATGTCATCAATTGACAGATCAGATCGCTTCAGAAAGTTGACAATTTGAGCTTTATATTCAGTTTCATTGAGTAAATCGAGCGTTAAATCCCGAAACTTTTGAGCGCCGTACTCAATATTATTAATGATGCGCCAGCCGTTCAGCCATTTGATAATGGACATGGCTGTTTTTACATTAAACTGGTCGCACACCAACAGAAAAGGACTGTTGGGTTTGGTTCTTTTTTCAAGCCCTTTCCCTCCTTCAAAAGCACTATTTACCTTGATTTCATCTAATTCGCGTACAAATAGCAACTTTTCCCGTTCTTTTTTGGCTTCATAAAGCCATTCTGCCTCAAAACGTTTTCGGGTCGCTTCAAACCCATAGCGATACCGAGTGCCGTTCAGCAAAAAGACGATTTCGAAGAAGGATGGTGATTTTTCCGAAAGATCATCCAATAAAAACGGCTCAACAGGAAGTTCCCAAATAGAGGAATGCAGTTGTGGATTGAACAGCATATCAAGCATCATCGCGCAAGCGCGCAGGAGGTTGGATTTCCCACTGGCATTGGCCCCGTAAATGGCAACACTGCGCAACAGTTTATGCCGATCAGTTGTGATCAGTTGATCCTTGTGCTCGCTCACAGCGCCTGCTGCCTCAAGGTAAAGGGTTTGTTTATCTTTAAACGACCGGAAATTGCCAACCGCAAATTCAATTAGCATAGGAAATGTGTTGAACCTTATGAAGTTCAAAATTCCTATAAAAAAGCGGAAAAGTCAAATAAAATGAGAAAAATTCTCAAATTTTATTAGTTTTTTATTAGGTCACTCAACTTTTTATACAATTCCTGCACTTTCCCATCCACCGGAAACTTCGGATCGCCCCAGCTCACCCGGCTTTTTTTGCCATCGTCTTCAAATTCAATAAATTGGTACGTATTACCGGGATGCGCAAAATCCATCTTGAGCAGGCCGAGTTTTTCCGCCGATTCAACCAGCGCATTTGCCTGCCGGGCTTTAATGGGCGCAAGTTCCATGAGATCGGCTTTTATGCCGTCGCGCTTGAAAAATTGTCCGTTTTCCAATAAAGTATAAGTGGTTTCTTTGCCCACAATACCGCCGCCGCTACCCCAGCGCAACTGATCGGCCGGCAAATTAGCCGCCGTGTATTTGGTGTGTTCGCAGCAAAAAAACAGGAATACAACGGCAGTTGCCGAAAGCAGAAGCAAAATCGTTCTCATGTTATTGATTTTGAAAAATTAGCGCATAAAACTTTATATTTCGCGCTGACAATCAATGTAATAACATGCAAACAATCAGCGCGAAGTGTCGTGCCGGCAAAATTAAACGATTTAACTGTATTTTTGGAAAATGGCATCAATACGCGCAGCGAGCGCGCGATCTTTTTCCGTTACGGTATTGCCCGCGTCGTGGGTAGACAGGGAAAATTCCACACGGTTCCACACATTGCTCCATTCGGGATGGTGGTTCATTTTTTCGGCCGCAAAAGCCACTTCCGTCATAAAGGCGAATGCTTCGGTGAAATCTTTAAATGTAAAGCTTGCTTTTAAATGGTTGTCCTGTTCCTGCCACATTTTTGCTTATTTTAAAATACCAAACAGCGCAAAACCCGAATGGTTTTGACCGCTGTTGAAACTATTTTTTTCAATCTGCCGACATATATGTTTGCAGCCGAATCATTTACAGTTTATTTTTGCCCAAAATAAAAACGAATGCTCCTCTCTCTTAGGCGTTTTTTAGGCGCTCATAAATTATTGCCTTAGGCGGATAAAAAAGTGGTAATGGAGGTTCCTGATATAGTAAAAAAGAACGAATAGACAAATTAAAATACTTCATTTCTTCACCAAAATTCAAGTACTTCATGAAAAACCTGTTTTTGTTTTCCTTCATTTTTTTGCTGTTCATGGCGCAGTCTCAGGCGCAGTTTCCATTAGAACACACGTATCAGTTCTTTGTGCAACGTATTAATATTCCAAATATTGGCGAGAAGTACCTTGCAAGCGATAAAGTCAATAGTAACCTATTACTTTTTAATGCGGACCACACGCCCTGGAAAACCATTCACATCCCGAATACGCCCGTAAATCTGGATAACTTAGCCGCTGAAATTTATGACCCTTATCGGATAAATACCGATGCACAACTGGAATTTTTCATAAGTTATTGGGGGACAGACGCAAACGGCAATTATAAAAATCAAAGTGGGATTATGAATGAATCTGGCGATCTGCTATTAGATGGCTACACTCAATTTGTTCGGTTACCCGATGGACGTGAAAAGGTAATCAGCCAAAGTGCCAAGGTGTATGGCTTGCCCGGCCTGGTATTTGAACATGATTATAACTATTCCAATATTATCTATTTTAAAAAGGTAAACAGCGGAACACCGAAGGGTTATTATGCCGTTCAAGGTTTTGGCGCATCACAATATACGATATTCATTTATGATGATGTGCATGACTTAGTCGATTCGATCAAAGTTCCAATGCCGGCAGGTTATAATATCGGCCAATATCGGGTTACGGATGACATCGGCGATGGTACTGCTGATTTAAAATGCTTGCTTGAAATTAACAATAATATCGGGCTACCAGACCGCATTTGGTTAATCCGTCAGAATGGTTCTGAACTATTTTCATTGGATGATCCGATTGCGGGTGGTAATATGAATATTGCTTTTTTCGAACCAGGAGAAGCGGGTTTAACTGAAAAAAAACTAATTGCCCTGATTTTTGGCGGGGGCGGTTTTAAAGAACGATTTTATAAGTTGCCCGGATTTGAACTGCAACAGGAACTCTCGGATTTTATTATCCCATATAATGTAGATGGCCGTTTCCTTTGGCCGACGACCGCCGCAAATGATACGGTATCGGCGCTCAACCTGTTCTCTCCGGATAATTGGATTAAAGAATACAGCATTCCTAAACCTGCCGGTATCTGGTGGCATGTAATTGAACCAAGTAAATTTGTGTTCGACAGCGATCCGGGTTTTGAAATATTTATGACCGAGTCTTCAAATGGTCAGCAATACGGCAATCCGATTATACGGAACGATGACGGCAGCGTATTATTTCAGGAAAACGAACTGACGGATGGGGAGGTGTCTCACTTGCCGGGTTATCCCAATAAACTTATTTGCTACAGTGGACAACCAACGAACAAGTTTAAAATTTACACACTGCCTTCTTCCACGCCCTTACCTGTTATAAATGTTTCAGAGAATCGCTTGGACTTAAATATCGTACCCAACCCAAGCGCAGGCGACGTCACCCTCGGCTTCGAAAAAACGCCCACCGGCCCGGTTTCCGTAGAAATCGTTTCCTTACAAGGCGCGCGCATCGCTACGCTGGAACAAGCGCCGTCAGAGAAAATTACCCTTGAACGCGCCTTGTTTCCGGCGCCGGGCTTGTACTTTGTGTCCATTCGTTCGGAAGACTGGAAAGGCGTGGCGAAAGTGATTATTTTGTAAATTGTTGAATATGAAGGCTTTTCGCGCGCGCGCAGGACAATGGAATATGGGGTTGAATCGGCTGGCGCTGTGCTTGTCTATGGGCGCGCCCCTGCTCCTGAGCGGCTGCGCGCGGGCGGAAGCCAAAAATATGTCCGATTTCCTGCAATATTTGCTAAGTCAGGATATATGGCTGCGTTGGATCGTGTGTTTGATTCTGGTGTTTTTCATCGCGCAGGTTTATCGGATCATCAAGTTGTTGTTGCGCTTGTTTTTTCGCGCGCTTTGGGAAAGTCATCGCTTTATTTTCGGCTGGAGTCGGCGTAATTTGATTTTTTTGGCGTTTCTGGGCACCATGCTTTGGCTATGCAGCGGCTGGCTGATTGATGAAATGCAGGATTTGGAGCAACGCTACATCAGTCCGGTGTATGTAAACGAATACAATGGCATGACCGAGGAACACCTCACTGATATTTATGAGGAAGAACTTGGTAAACGCGTCGACCCCTATCAAAAAAAGGTCATCATGCAGCGCACACGGGAGATTGCAGCCAAAATTAATTCTGTTCCGGTGGCCATTTATCAGGCCGCGTACTTAGAGTGCGGACTGAATCCGTTTACCATCCGCACGGATTTGGTAGCGGCCGGCTGGATACAATTTACCCGCGTAGGGCTTGGCGGACTGCGGTATCATGACAAGCCCGTATCATTTGACGACGTGTTGCAGGCCTGCCGCACCCACGATGTCAATTTTATTATGGATCTCACGGAGTTATATTTGGTCGATAAATATGAACGCGCAGGCAAGCAGCCGTTAAATAACACAATCGACCTTTACTTAGCGCTTTTCGCCCCGGCGCTCATTGGAGCGGAATCTACCAAGATTGTGTACCAGGGTTATGACAACCCGGCTTATTACAAAAACGATGGTTTGGATGGCTGGTATATATCGACAGGAGCGGACGGAAAACAGCAAATTTTTAGGAAAACAGGCCAAAAAGACGGCAAAATCACCATTTATGAAATGTTTTTGGCCTTGGAGGCCAAAAAGAACCGTTTGGTGAAGCAATACCAACATTAACGCATTTTTGAAGTGACCTCAAAAAATCCCTTCGTCTTTATACGCCAAAGCAATAGGTTTTGTTCAATTGAATATGCGTGGAAAGGTAATTTGCATAAAAACTATTGCGGCGGAGTACGGGTAGCTTAAATAAGATACATTTTCTATACTTTTGTTCACTTTTTTGAACAGCAGGACGGTTTAATACTTAAAACGGGCAGTTTGGTCTCCTTTTTGTAGCAAAACCGAGGATAATATATTGCTGTGGTCGCGTCTGGTTTATACGCTAAAGCAATAGGTTTGTACGATTGAATTGAAAGGTCAATATAATTTGCACAAAACCTATCGCGGCGGAGTATAGTAGTTGTAAAATTTTAACACATGATGAAGTTCCCTCCGCTCTTGTTCGCACTGATGTTTCTGTGCGGACCATTTGTGCTATCTGCTTCGACTAAAACGCAGCAGGTGGTGCATTACCTCGGTAAGTACCGTTACGAACACGACCGCCCCAAGGGGATCGTCAAATTTATTTTTCAAAAGGCAGTTTTGAAGCGCAATGGCGACGGCGCCAAAACCTATCAGCAACTGCTGACCGGCGAGCGTTTCTTTTCCAACGAAGACAATGCCGGCCAC
>JBAXTB010000429.1:0-4683 GCA_037130425.1 Bacteroidota bacterium | reverse complement strand
AGCCTGGTTGCGGCGCTTGCGTTCTTCCACCGGCACCACAGCGCCCATTTCGGCAGCGGGTGTGTTGGCGCGCTCGGAATAGGTAAATACGTGCAGGTAAGAAATGTCGAGTTCCTGTAAAAAACGGTAGGTTTCAAGGAAATCTTCCTCTGTTTCGCCGGGAAAACCCACAATTACGTCGCAACCGATGCAGGCGTGGGGCATGTGGTGTTTGATACTTGCCACCCGCTCCGCGTACAATTCACGTTTGTAGCGGCGGCGCATTTCACGCAGTTGTTTGTCGTTGCCCGATTGCAGCGGCACGTGAAAATGCGGCATAAAACGTTGGCTTTGCGCCACAAATGCAATGATTTCGTCGGTCAGCAAATTCGGTTCAATGCTGGAAATCCGGAAGCGGGAAACTTCCTCAATTTGATCCAGTTCGCGGATCAAATCAACAAAAAGCGCTTCTTTTTTAGGTTTTTCGCCCTCAATAACGGCGGTTCCGTTGCCGAAATCGCCGATGTTTACGCCGGTCAGTACAATCTCTCTGGCGCCTAAAACAGCGATGTTGCGGGCGTTGGCCACCACGCTTTCCACCGTATCCGACCTGCTCGCGCCGCGTGCCTGCGGGATGGTGCAAAACGAACATTTATAATCGCAACCGTCCTGCACTTTCAGGAAGGAACGCGTGCGGTCGCCGAAAGAAAACGAGGCCGTGAACGTATTCACATCCCGCACTTCCCCCGCATGCACCATGCCCTTGCCCTGCGCCTTCGACAGGTCGTCGACATACTCCAGAATCTTGAATTTTTCCCCTGCCCCAAGCACCAGATCGACGCCGGGGATTTCCGCAATTTCCTGCGGTTTCAACTGCGCATAACAGCCCGTAATCACCACAAATGCATCGGGTTGGCGCCGCAATGCGCTGCGCACAATCTTTTTGCATTCCCGGTCGGCTTGTTCCGTGACCGAGCAGGTATTAATCACATAAATATCGGCGCCTTCCTCAAACTTGACAGGCAAATAGCCGCCGCCCTCAAACAGCCGCGCAATGGCGGAGGTTTCAGCATAGTTCAGCTTGCAGCCGAGGGTGTGGAAAGCAACGGTACGTGGTGTAGCCATGTTTATCGTCGGATGTTGGGGGAGATAATTTGAGTGGATTTTTGCCCTATGAGAGGGGATGGAACGCAGATGAACGCAGATCCTGTCAGGACACAGATTTAAAAGGATAAAATCCTCAAAATCTGTGTCCTGAAGGGCAATGTCATTGACTTAAGGATTTGAGATTTAAGATTACATGATTTAAGATTTTAGATGGTGCGGTAACGCTTAGCATTTCGAAAGGCCAATCCTTTCCCGCAAGCGCCCATTTCCGTTACAAATACGAATAAAGCAACCACAATAGCCAGAAATACGCGACTACATCTTAAATCATGTACTCTTAAATCATGTAATCTTAAATCCTTAACTCAACAACATTGCCCCGAAAGTGTCTGCGTTCATCTGTGTTCCTTTTCAATCTACAACTGCGCCTGCACCATTTTCACAAACTCCCCAATCGACAACGCGCCCTGATCGCCCTCGCCCTGCTTGCGCACAGCTACAGCGCCAGACTCCAGTTCCTTTTCGCCCACGATGAGCAGGAACGGAATCCGTTTCAGTTCGTTGTCCCGGATTTTCCGGCCGATGGTTTCGTTGCGGTCGTCCACAATGCCGCGCAGATCCTCGCTTTCGAGTTGTTGTTTTACCTGGTACGCGTATTCTACAAATTTATCCGACACCGGCAGGATGGCAAACTGCTCCGGCGTGAGCCAAAGCGGGAATTTGCCCGCGCAGTGTTCGATCAGTACGCCCGTGAAGCGTTCCATAGAACCGAATGGCGCGCGGTGGATCATCACCGGGCGGTGCGGCTGGTTGTCGGCGCCGATGTACGTGAGGTCGAAACGCTCAGGCAGGTTGTAATCCACCTGGATCGTGCCCAACTGCCAGGAGCGGCCGAGCGCGTCTTTCACCATAAAGTCAAGTTTCGGTCCGTAGAACGCCGCCTCGCCGAGTTCCGTCACCGTGGGCAGCCCAACTTCGGCAGCGGCATCGATAATGGCTTGTTCGGCTTTGCGCCAGTTTTCTTCGGAACCCACGTATTTCGCCTTGTTTTCCGGGTCGCGCAAGGAGATTTGGGCTGTAAATTTGTCAAAACCCAATTTCGCCAACACAAACTGCGTGAGGTCGAGCACCGCTAAGAATTCCTCCTTGAGTTGATCTTCCGTGCAGAAAATGTGGGCATCGTCCTGCGTGAAGCAGCGCACGCGCGTGAGGCCGTGCAACTCGCCCGACTGCTCGTAACGGTACACCGTGCCGAATTCGGCGATGCGCACCGGCAGTTCCCGGTAGGAGCGCGGACGGTAGCCGTAAATTTCGCAGTGGTGCGGGCAGTTCATGGGTTTGAGCAGAAACTCCTCGCCTTCGTCGGGGGTCAGGATGGGCTGGAACGAGTCTTTGCCGTATTTTTCCCAGTGGCCCGAAGTCACGTATAGTTTTTTAGAACCGATATGCGGCGTAATCACCGGGGTGTAGCCGCGTTTGATTTGTTCTTTTTTCAAAAAATCTTCTAAGCGGCTGCGCAGTGCCGTGCCTTTCGGCAACCACATCGGCAGGCCCTGGCCTACTTTTTCGGAGAACATAAACAACTCCAGTTCCTGGCCAAGTTTGCGGTGGTCGCGTTTTTTGGCCTCTTCCAGCAACACCAGGTACTCGTCGAGTTCCTTTTGTTTCGGGAAGGTGATGGCGTAAATGCGCGTGAGTTGTTTGCGTTTTTCATCGCCGCGCCAGTACGCGCCCGCGAGGTTCATGATTTTTACCGCTTTAATCGGCTCCGTGCTTGGGATGTGCGGTCCGCGGCAGAGGTCGGTAAAATTGCCTTGCTGGTAAAACGTAATGGTGCCGTCTTGCAGGTCGTTCAGCAATTCGATTTTGTACTCGTCGCCTTTTTCGGTAAAATACTGAATGGCGTCGGCTTTGCTGACTTCGGTGCGTTTGAATTCGCTTTTTTGGCGGGCCAGTTCGAGCACTTTTTGTTCGATGGCGGGCAAATCAGCGGCGGTAAGGGGGCGGTCGCCGGTATCCACGTCGTAGTAGAAACCGTTGTCGATGGGCGGCCCGATGCCGAATTTGATGCCGGGATACAGGGCTTCGAGGGCTTCGGCCAACAAGTGCGCCGAAGAGTGCCAGAAGGTGCTTTTGCCTTCTTTGTCTTCCCATTTCAAAAACGTGATGCTGCAGTCGGAAGTGATGGGACGCGTGAGGTCACGCACTTCGCCGTCAATTTTGGCTGCCAGGATCACGCGCGCGAGTCCTTCGCTGATGGATTTAGCGACATCCATCGCGCTGGTTCCGGCGGCATACTGACGAACGTTGCCGTCGGGAAAAGTAATGTTTATCATAAAAAAATTGTTTTAGCCCGCCCATACAACAGGTGGGTGCCGGTACGCCATACGAACGGCGGCGGCGGTTTGTGAATAGAAAGCGCAAAGATAGGGAATAATGAATATCGAATAACGATTGGGGGGAATATCGAATGGGGACGTTGGGCTTGGGATGTCGAATGAGGGCGATTTTAGTTTGGTTTTGGGTTCTATTTCCATTCTTTATTGGGTGGTTTAAGCCTGTATTGGAGGGCGGAATTTATTCCGCCTTAAAAAAATAAATACATAATGGTTTGATTAAAAGCGCTTTGTTTGTATTTTTTGTAGGCGGAATAAATTCCGCTGTCCAGACAAGCGCTTTGAACTGGATGAGCAAGCAGGTTATAATTTTGCGCATTCCCCAAGATTAAATTATTAAAGCATTAGAACAGAACGAATGGCATTAAAAACCGTATCATTTAAAAAGATTTCATGCCCTTCATTCGGAATCTGAATGAGTTGGGACGGAATATGCAGGTTTTGAAGTTGTTTTTCGTATTCCTGGCTCAATTCGAGGGGCGTAACATCGTCTTTTTCACCGATCAGGATTAAAACCCGGGTGTTGGGATCAATTTTATCGGCCACCTCATGCGGCGAAATGCTGCTGACGGAACTGAGCCAGCCGGGGTTGTAAAACTGTTTTCGTCCCATCTGCTTTCGCCATTTCGGCACATTGCAGGGGCAGGAAATTAAAACGGCCGCATTGACCAATGTTGGTTTTACGCCGATCAAATCGCCTGTAATGGCCGCGCCGCCGGAATGCCCGATTAAGATGGTTTTAGCCGGGTGATATTGGTTTTGCAAGAACTGAATGGCCTGCGCAATACTTTCAATGACCTCCGGCGTATAGTTATCGCCTGTGGTAAAACCTTTTCTGCCATCCGAAACATGGTCTTCCGAATCGGTGTAGCCCGGCCGTAAAATCCCGACAGCGATGGTGTTTTTGTTTTGTTCGGCAATGATGCGCGCCATTTTGTATTGATAACCGGGCTTGTTGAACGGCGCATCTCCATGTATGACAAGGACGAGGTTGGGATGTTCCGACAAAGAATCGCTTTTGTAGGTATTGATGCGTAAACAGCCGGAAGTTGTTTGCACCCAGTGTTCATGGTCGGCGGCAAGGCAATCCCCTTTGCGGATGGAATTGTTGCAGCGGTAATATTGTAAAACGAAGACCGAAACCAGTACCAGAAGGAAGACTCTTCTATATTTCACAAGAAAACTGATTTTAAAATATTTG
>JBAXTB010000428.1:0-4687 GCA_037130425.1 Bacteroidota bacterium | reverse complement strand
AATCTTAAATCATGTAATCTTAAATCCTTAACTCAACGACATTGCCCTGAAGGGGCGCAATCATTAGAATTGGGCAACGCCCAATTTAAAATGGCCAAAATCCCCAAATCAGACACAACGCAAGATAATTTCGCCCTTTCGGGGCTTAGGTCTCGTGGTGCATTGATTCACAGGGCGTTACCCTGTGTTATTGATTTCGCCCTTTCAGGGCTTAGGTCTCGTGGTGCATTGATTCACAGGGCGTGACCCTGTGTTATTGAATTCGCCCTTTCAGGGCTTAGGGAATCATTAAGTAAACGACATACCCCATTGCCTTGTATTATTGCCCAAACAAACCGAACTTTGCACTTCGCAAAAAGAATCGGTTAATAACTGGGGAAACCCAACTTTTCGTCCAAAATACCGTTTATCTTAACCAGAAATTGCGCAACTTTAGCCCATACAACTTCGACTACGGCAGATGCAGAAAGATAATTATTCGCTCCTGATTGAGAAACTCGACGGGTTCATTCGTAAATTTTACATCAACCAGCTGCTGCGCGGCGCCTTGTACACGGTAGGCGCTGTGCTGGGTTTGTTTATCCTGCTCAATGTGTTGGAATACTACATGTATTTCAATACAAGCGTGCGCACGGCCATGTTTTGGGGCTTTATGGCCATTTCGGCCACGGCCTTGTACCAGTGGGTAGCCCTGCCGCTCCTGCATTATTTCCGTTTGGGCCAGGTGATTAGCCATGAAAAAGCGGCGCAGATCATCGGTAGCCATTTTACCAACGTGCAGGATAAACTGTTGAATATCTTGCAGTTAAAGCAACAAAGCGGCAACGCCATTTACGCTGATTTGATTAACGCTTCCATCGACCAAAAAAGCAATGAAATCAAGTTAGTTCCGTTCCAGTCGGCCATTGATTTGAGCAAAAACCGCAAATACCTGCGTTACGCCTTGCCGCCGCTCATGTTGTTATTGTTCCTGTTGCTGGGGGCGCCCAACATCCTGCGCGAAGGCACCATGCGCCTTTGGAACAGCGGTAAAAAGTTTGAAAAACCGGCGCCTTTTAAATTTGTCATCAATCCGGACAGCCTGCGCACGGTGCAGTTTGCCGACTATATTTTAAAGGTAAAAGTAGAAGGCCAGGCCCTGCCGAACGAGATGTTTATCAACCTCGGCAATGTGCAATACCGCCTCACCAAAGACGCAGCCAACGAATTTTCCTACAAATTCGTAAACGTGCAAAAAGACGTGCCGTTTAACCTGTTTGCCGGCGGCCTCGAAAGCGACGAATACACCCTCGGCGTGTTGCGCAAACCCAATATCCTTTCCTTCGACGTAAAACTAAATTTCCCTGAATACATCGGCCGCAAAAGCGAGGACATGAACAACGTGGGCGACCTTGTGATCCCGCAGGGCACCAACATCGGCTGGGTTTTCAACGCCCAAAATACCGACAACCTGAAACTGCGCTTCAGCAACGACGGCGCCAACGACGCCAAACGTTTTGACAATGATTTGTTCTCATACAACCGCCGCGCGCTGAAAGACGAGACATATAAGATATTCATTTCCAATAACTTGTTGCCGAATGCGGATTCCGTGGCTTACACCATTACGGTGATTCCCGACCTGCATCCGCAAATCAGCGTAGAGGAATTTAAAGACAGCATCAACACGCGCTTGGCGTTCTTCGCCGGGGAAGCAAGCGACGATTACGGTTTGCTCAACCTGACCTTTAATTACCAGGTTAAAAAGGTAAAAGGCGGTCAAATGCCGATGAACACGGTAAAAATTGAAAAACAGGCTGGTAAACAAATCAACTACCAATACACCTGGGACCTGCGCAACCTCGACTTGGAACCGGGCGACGAAGTGACCTACTACTTCGAAATTTTTGACAACGACGGGGTAAACGGCTCCAAAAGCGCCCGCACCAACCTGATGCAGTACAAAATGCCGACGCTTGATGAGTACCGCAAACAGCAGGCGCAAAACTCCGAAGAGATCAAAAAAGACCTGGAAAAATCGCTGAAAGAAAGCCTTAAAATTCAGGATGAAATGAAAAAACTGCGCGACAAAGTGCTGCAAAAGAAAGAGTTAGACTGGCAGTCGCGCAAGGAAATGGAAAAACTGCTTGAGCGCCAAAAACAATTGCAGCAGCAAATCCAGCAGGCCAAAAACAACTTCGAACAGAACAACAAGCAGCAACAGGACTTCAAACAACAAAACGAAGAACTGACGCAGAAGCAGGAAGAACTGCAAAAGATGTTCGAAGAAACCATGTCCGATGAGACCAAAAAACTGATGGAGGACATCCAGAAAATGCTGGAAGAGATGAATAAGGATCAGATGCTGGAGAAAATGGAAAAGTTGGAACTCAACAGCGACGAATTGAGCAAAGAACTCGACCGCATGAAGGAGTTGTACAAACAACTTGAGGTAGAACAATTGCAGCAGCAGCAAATTGACCAGCTCGAAAAAATGGCCAAAGACCAGGAAGAATTGGCCAAAGACACCGAAGACAGCAAAAAAAGCGACGAGGAACTGAAAAAAGAGCAGGACGAACTCAATAAACAAATGGACGAACTTCAGAAAAAATCTGAAGAACTGAAGGAGAAAAATGAAGACCTGAAACGTCCGCAAAAAATTGAGGACCAGAAAAAGGAAATGCAGGACACCAAGCAGGACATGAAAGATGCCAAGCAGGACCTGAACCAGTCGCAAAAGAAAAGTGCCAGCAAAAAGCAGAAATCTGCCGCCAACAAAATGAAAAACATGGCGAACAAGATGAAGCAAAACCAGCAGTCGGGCGAACAGGAGCAGATGGAAGAAGACATCAAAATGCTCCGCCAATTGCTTGAAAACTTAGTCGGACTGTCGTTTGCGCAAGAACAAAACATGAAAGACGTGGGCGCGTCCACCATCAACACGCCGCATTACGTCGAACTGGCGCAAACGCAATACAAACTGAAAGACGATTTTAAAGTGGTGGAAGACAGCCTGCAAGCGCTGGCCAGCCGCAACTTCAAAATCGAAGGCATCATCACTTCCAAAGTGACCGAAATCAAAGGCTCCATCAAGAACAGCCTGGAAGAATTGGAAGAACGCCGCGTTCCGACGGCCAACGAAAACCAGCAGCGCACCATGAAGGGCCTCAACGACCTGGCGCTCATGCTCTCTGAAATCATGGAGCAGATGCAGCAGGAAATGGCTTCCGGGATGCCGGGCAACCAAAGTTGTAAAAAGCCGGGCAAAAAATCGGGCGAAGGCGAAGGCAAGGGCCGCGAACCTAAAGACAAGATCAGCAAAGGTCAGCAGAGCCTGAACGAGCAGATGAAGGACATGAAAAAGCGCATGGAAGGCCAAAAAGGCGGCGCGCCCGGCATGAGCAAGGAGTTTGCCCAAATGGCGGCTAAACAAGCGGCCCTCCGCAACGCCATGCGCGAAATGCAAAAGCAAAAACAGGAGCAAGGCAAAGGCAACAAGCAGATGGACGAAATCATGTCCGAAATGGATAAAGTGGAAACCGAATTGGTCAATAAACGCCTGACCAATGAAATGATGAAACGCCAGGAGGAAATTCTCACGCGCCTGCTCGAAGAGGAACGCGCCGAACGCGAACGCGAACAGGACGACAAGCGCCAAGCCGAAACAGCCAAGCAACAACCGGCCAAAATGCCGCCCGCATTAGAAGAATACCTGAAAAAACGCCAGGCGGAGATCGAACAGTTCCGCACGGTGTCACCGGCGCTGAAACCGTATTATAAGCAATTGGTGGAGGAGTATTTGAAAGGCGCGGGCGGGAACTAAGAGATTTGAGATTTCAGATTACATGATTTGAGATTTTAGATTGGATTTTAGATTTTTGATTAAAAAAAGCATCCAGGCGATTGAGTTCGTGTGGGTGCTTTTTTTATCGGATATCGCAAATCCCTTCGCGCGGCGCCTGTTTCACCGCGATTACACAGATTTGCTTTTAAATAAACGTTAAAAAAGAGTCAGGTTTAACCGCCAGGTCGTTCCTCCACCGACATTCACTGTATAAAATAACAACCCAATTTTTCCCATGTCTAAACAGTTGACCCTGCTGTTTTGCTGCGCCCTCGTGTGCGCGCACCTGAGCGCCCAGAAAACTTTTCAAATTCCAAAATTGGAACAAATCCCGACCCTGGATGGTATCGCGAACGACGATTGCTGGCAAAAAGCCGGTATCGCCGACGGATTTACCACTTCCACCCCAGTATTCGGGCAAGCGCCGGCGCATTCGGTGTCGGTTCGTATGTTTTACGCCGATGACGCCTTGTACATTGCGGCAACTTGCGGAACCGACAAACTGCGCGACGACGGCAGCGCCCGCGACGCGTTTGCCGGCGACTGGTTTTCCGTATCGTTGGATACCTGGAACGACGACCAACATGCGTTTTTATTTGCGATAACAGCCGGTGGCGCGCAAATTGAACGCCAAATTGCAGGCGCAGATACGGAAACAAACTGGGACGCTGTTTGGCAAAGCGCTGTAACCCGCCGCGCCGACGGCTGGTCGGTAGAAATGCGGATTCCTTTCACGGCGCTTCGTTTTCCCAAGGGAAATGTGCAAAACTGGGGCCTTCAGTTTACCTGCTACGACATCAACAAGGGCGAATTATGCACCTGGAATCCGCAGAACCCGTTGATTGGCGACAATGCGCTGCAATT
>JBAXTB010000427.1:0-4701 GCA_037130425.1 Bacteroidota bacterium | reverse complement strand
TTTATTCTATAACAACCCGTTCGACCGCTTGTTCACCGTTTTCTGCCGAAATACGCACAAAATACAGGCCTGCGGGCAGTTTTGGCTGTAAATCAATGCGTTGCGCTTCGTCTTGCGCGCGCAACTTGAGCGCTTGTACCTGCCTGCCCAAAGCGTCCAAAACCTGTATGTTCAGTTCCTGGCCGTTCCATTGTGAACAGTCGGCATACAGTTCGCCGGCGGTCGGGTTGGGGAACAGGGTTACGTGTTTTTCAACAACCGAAACGGTTTGGAACAAGGTCGCATCGTTGCGGTTTTGCGCATTTTGCGGCGGCGTTGCTCCGATCGGGCAGTTAAACGTATTCAGGATGGTCTCATAATTCGTTTGCGGCGCCAGGCGGCTTGCGATGTGGATAAAGGTCGGGTGCGTTTGCGCCGGCAAGGTGTATTCAAACACATCCGATTGTCCCCCGAAAATACTGTCGCTCAAGGATTTGAAACGCACCGAGTAGAATGGCGCGTAGTTCGGGTTGCGCACAGCATAACTGCGGCCTTCTGCCGACGTAAACGTGCCGTTATTGGTCGGACTAAGCGCTACTACCCCATCGGGTGTTTCTATGGCGGTGTAAATCAGTTTGGCCGCGCAGTTGTTCGTCACCCGCACGCGGTACGTGTACTGGCCGACTGGGTTGCTGGTGATGGACAGGATGTCATATTTCAGGCAACCGATGGTTTTGGTATCGCAAGGAAGCTCTTCGCGGACGGTCACTTTGAAACAGCAACTTGCCGTGGAATTACAACGGTCTGTGGCTGTGTAACATACGCTGGTCACACCCACCGGGAATAAAGCGCCAGAGGCAAAGCCCGCATCCAAATGCAAACTGCTGCCCGGACAAATACAATCGCTGCTAACAACAGGTTGGTTATAATTCACCGGCTGCGGACCGGAGCCTGGAACGGTGGCGATATTCAGGTTGTCCGGGCATTTTACGCTCATATTTGAGGTTTGCGGCGGCGTCAAATATTGCAGCGTGTAGGTTACGATGGTGTCGCAAGCGTTGCCGTTGCCGGAAACGGTCAGGGTTACAGTGGCGGGTTGCGTGTATGTTTGGCCGCCCAATGTGACCGAAGTCCCTTGGCAAAACTCAATCGTTTCGGCGCGGGTTGGCGTCGGCAACCACGACAGGTTATACGTTACAAGCGTATCGCAGGCGTTGCCCTTGCCTGGAACGGTCAGGGTAACGGCGCCGGGTTGCGTGTATGTTTGACCGCCCAGCGTGACCGAGGCGCCTTGGCAAAAGGCGATGCTTTGGCTGCGAGTCGGCGTCGGCAACCACGATAACGTGTAGATAATCAACGAGTCACAAGCGCCGCTCAGACCGGGAACCGTCTGATTTACAATGCCCGGTTGCGTGTACGTTTGTCCGCCGATGGTAACGGAACGACCCTGGCAGAACTGCACAGATGCGGCGCGGGTGGGTGTGGGCAGCCACGATAACTGGTAATGCACAATAGTATCACATGCGCCATTGTTTCCCGGAAGCGTTTGCGTGACCGTGCCAGGTTGCGTATAAATTTGCCCGCCCAGCACCACGGAGGCGCCCTGGCAAAAGGCGACAGATTCATTTAAAACAACTTGCGGCAACAAAACAATCTCCACGTGTATAACGGTGTCGCACGAATAAGGCGAATTTGAAGGGATCGTGGTGTTTACTTCCCCGGGTTGCGTGTACACGAGGCCCCCGATCGTCACGGAACCGCCCGGACAAATAAACGCCGTATCGTATCGGAATGGCTTGGGTTGTTCGCTTAGGAAATACAACACAATGGTGTCGCAGCCCACAATACCGTCAATGGTGTCGCGTACCAAACCTGATTCATCGTAGCTTACGCCATTGATTATCACCGGTTTAGTAGAGCAAAACTTGATATTCTCCGTTCTCGTTTGATAAGGAAGTTTTGTCACAAAAATAGACACGACGGTGTCGCAGGAGTTGGGCACGTTACTGGCTAAGGTATCCACAAAAAAACCGCCGTTTGCAAATACGCGTCCGTTGTAGGTAAATGTTTCCCCTGGGCAAATAGAAGCGTTCACTAATTTCGTCGGCCAGGCCTTGATCTCAACATGAATAACGTCTGTCTGCTGAAAACCGCAATTGTCTGTCACAGTTACCAGGTAATTTCCGCTTTGCGTAACCACGATTTTCTGGCTTGCGGCGCCGGTCGACCATTTGTATTTGTAAAAACCCGCACCTGCGTCAATTTGAACCGTCGTTCCTGCGCACACGCTGCGATCGGGCCCTAAATTGAGCGTAGGCTGGGTTGGAATATCAACTTTAAAACTGTCGATATTGTTGGTGTAATCACATTCTTCAAGATTGGTTACCGGGAAATCGGCAAACGAGAACGGCGTATTCAACACCCCGTCAAAATTGACAACGGCAAAAATTTGAAACCCGTTTTGATTCGCACCTGGCCCAAACTCAACCCCAATATTATTCAACGTAATGGTCGCGCAAGAGTCGGCGCCATTGGTAAAAAACTGGTAGTTGCCAAGATTCGTCGCCGCATGGGTAGTTGGATTTGCATCATAAAACGCAACGTTCATGCTGTTGGGCAAAGCGCCGCCGTCCAGATCGCAAATCTTGAGTTTCAGGTTTACGCCGCCGTTGCTGCAAGGCGAAGCGCTCATTTTTATTACAAAATCATTGCCTTCCGGGCACAAATTAACCGGAACACAGTTCGGGCAAACCAATTGGTCGAACAACACGCCGTCTTGCACGGTCGTATTTATACCTGTTAAAACCGTTGTGCTTCCGGAACTCGTCAGCGTGACGGTTGCATGAATCGTGTTTTGAATGACAGAAAACGGTATCGTAATATTTTCCAAAATGCCGCAAGAATCAGCCACGGAGCCGTCGGGCGCGATTTTCAACAAAAACGCATCAAAATTGCCGCTCGGAACTACGCCTGTGAGCAGGACAGAACCGTTCAGATTCACTGCCTGCGCAGGGCCAAAACCATTTGGGTAAACCCCGCCAAATGATCCTGTCGTCATTTTTTTAGCCCACAGCACTTCGCCGGTTTTGGCTGCTTTAAATATAAAACGTTCGTTGTCAGCCATTTCGCCAAGTACAATGTAGCCGTCGGATACGGAAAGCACCTTTAATGCCCGACCGTCTATGTTGTAGCGATATACTTTGTCTAATTGCCAGTTCCCCTGCGTCATTTTTTGTAGATACACCGCGTTAACACCTGAAGAATCACGTCCGTCGCCAGCTACAATAAACCGAGAATTATCGTCCGGGACAAAATCGCGTGCAAAAAAAGTGCTGTTGGTGCTGTCTTTAGGGAAAAGTCGGCTGATAACCGGCGCGCCGTCGCTAAAATTCAGACTTGTAACCAAACTGCGATTTATACCGCTCAGGTTCGGCAATTTATATGCGCTTGAACCGACGCCGTACAAGGCGCCGCTTTGTACCAGCATTTTGTTCAGAACATCGGCGCTCTGATACTGGTAGCGTTTGATAATGTTGCTGCTGGTATTTCCCGTACTGCGGTCAATTTCAAGCACTTCCGGGTCGGTTTCGCCGCCCGCCAAACGCAGGGTCTGATAATAAATATAGTTGCCGCCCGGCGCTTTTTCAAAAATACCGCCTGGGATCGGGTTATTGCCGGTAAGTTCCTGCGCCCAAATCAATTGATTCGTATTCGGGTTGTATCTGAAAATAAAACCTTTGATAAAACCCGACACCTGACCTTCCGCGCCGCAACCCACAATCATGCCTTCCGAATCTTCCATGATTTCGTGGAGCGTGATGGGCAAAAAAGCGTTGATCACAAATTCGCGCTCCCAGATCAGTTCGCCGGAAGGGTTTATTTTTTGGATAAAGGTTTTACTGCCTTTGCGGCCTGCAAAATATAAATTGCCATCGGCGGTGCGAGCAAGGGTTGTACCAAATTCAATTTCGTCGTTACTGCCGAATGTTTTATAAAAAGTGGCCGGGTGGCAGTTGCAGGCGGCCGGGTTGGCTACACCGCTCAGTACCTGCAAATGATAGGTCGCAATAGTGTCGGGCGCAGGCGATACACCGGGGATTGTCACTATGACGGTGCCTGCGCTGTTGTAACTTATTCCGCCTAAAGTGATCGTTTCGCCCGGACAAAGGAGCCGGTCGCGTGTGACGGAAATTTGGCTAAAAGCAGCGAGGGCGTGCAGCAAAAATGCAAGCGCCAGGGCCGTGCGGGTTATAAACTGTTGCATAGGAAAGAGGATGATTGTTGAGATGTACTGAGATTAAACTGTTTGTATGTTTTTAAAAATGATTATACGTCCAAAGCCTTGAAAATCAGGAGGTAGGGGGCATGGAGATACGCCTCCAAAGGTAACTATGCTATTGTTTGCAGGATGGGCAAAATTCGAAAATGTCGTTAATGCGAAGTTTTTACTTGGATACCCTTATTTCGGTTTCTCTAAAATGGCGGGCAATATGGCAATGTCGTGGACATAAGCAAATTGTGATCGCTGATTTTAGGAGTTTTGGTTAATTCAAAATAGAAATTTTATTTTTTGCTTTGCTTTAAAAACAAAAAGTTTTACATTTGCAACATATTGTAGCAAAACCCTTTTAGTAAGGTTAACATTAAAACAAACAAAAACGGTATGGAAAACAACCTTGAAACATCAAAATCACAGTACCAATTATGGTTTACCGAATGGAA
>JBAXTB010000426.1:0-4705 GCA_037130425.1 Bacteroidota bacterium | reverse complement strand
TTCGATATTCTACAGCCTTACCGCAACCGAAAAGTTCACACTTCTTCCATCCGAGGGCCAAATACCAGGGCCGGGGTAAAACGTTGGCCGTTTGGTGAAATACCGTTTATCCAGCGCATTATTCAGGTTAAAACGAAAGGTTAAACGGCTGGAAGCCACCCAGCTAAAGTTAAAATCAAGCAATCCGTAAGCCGGAACCTTGCCGATTGAGCCGGACGCAGACGGTTTTTCTGTATTCAAGGGGTCGGCAAAACTGGCGCCGGTATAGCTGTAAAGGACAGAGCCGCTGAAAGATTTGTACTTGATATTCAGTCCATTGCGACTAATCCAATCCGGTACGCCTTCAAGTTTTTTGCCTATGAGCGATTTGTTTTCATTGCCGGAGCGCACTTGCCCGCGCACGTATTGCGCGTCAAAAAAGGACGTGGAACTAAACATATTGATGCGCAGGTGTTGCGTCGGATAAATGGTGTATTCCCCGAAAAACTCAACGCCGCGCGTGCGCGAATCGCCGATATTGGTTCGGAAAATGGTCACTTTCCCGTTTTCTTCAATGGCAATGCTGCCAAGTCGGTTGTTGTATTGCAACTCAAACAAGCTCAGATCCCAGCGGAAATGCCCGGCGCCGCCTCTATACCCGAATTCCAAATTATACCCAAAGGCGTCTTTCAGATTTTTGTCGGTATATTCATAAACGGAAGCCGGAATAATGTCCTTGAAAATAACCGGGCGGTATGCCTGCGACCAGCCCGCGTACAAATTCTGCCCGGCGCCCAGCTGCCATTCGCCGTTTATGCCCAGCAATGGATATTTGTGTTTGATTTCCGTTTGAAGGCTGTCGGAATTGTAATAATTGATTTTCCCTGTCAACATAGATGATCCGTTTTCCACACGAATCCCAGGTGTAATGGAAAGATTGGACCGCAATTGAAATTTATTTTCAACAAACACGGCCACATTTTGCGATTTCAGGTGCATGTCGCGACCAAAACCCGGCGTTACTAAACGCAGGTCGAAGTCAGAACCCGTTGTTCCTTTGCCTAATTGTCTGCGATTCAAATCGTTATTGATGTACTGCACACCCGCCGACAAGGCCGACATATTGTGCATAAAATGATATTCATGCAACAAGCGCAATTCAGAGGTATAACTGTTAAACCGGTCAATATCGACTTGCCGGTTTGCGTATTGCAGCGTGCTTGGGTTGATTATATCAACTGTTGTTGACGGTTTATCAAACATTACACTGCTCCGGGATCCCAAAACAGCCGAAACCGTCCATTTTACAAGGGTATGCGGTGTGATTTTCCAGTCGGCTGTGAAGGAGGGCACATAAATGTCCGGGCTGTAAAAGTTCCGTGCGCGCGTAGCCTGACGCGGATTTTGCAGAAACATACTGTCATTAAGCGGACCAGGTATGTGAAATATGTAATTGGAACGCACCAGCGTGGCATTCAGGTGAAGTCGCTGGGAAGCAGCGTAGTTTAAAATAATACCTTCAGCATCAAATTTGGTGCCGCTGTTATCCCGGTAGCCGTCGGAAACGCGCTTGTTGAAATAGGCGTAGTATTGAAGTTTGCCTACTTTTCCACCCACCGAATTGAAGGTGCTTACGGTGCCGAATGAGCCGAGGGCGTTTACGCTTTCAAGGCCGAAGGTTCGCGTCGTATCGGGTTTGCGGAAGGAATAGTTAAGCAAGCCGCCGAACTGCGCGCCGTATTGAAGGGCGCCCGTACCGCGCACCATTTCTATTTTTTCAATGGCTTCCATCGGAATCGCGAAGTGGCTGGCGGGGTATCCGTACATGTCGGAATTGGTAATCACATTATTGGCCCGTATATTAAACTCCCAGCCCCGGTGCGGATCAAGGCCGCGCGTCGAAATGTTGATCTGGTTGCCCGAACCATCCATGTCGTACACAAACACGCCCGGTACTTTGGCGAAAATTTGACGTGGCGTGCGCTCCGTTATGTTTACATCCATGCTTTGCACATTGATGACTTCATTTTTCTTACCCGACCATAAATAACCGTTTTGGATTCCCGGCAAACGCTCTATTGTATTTTTCCGGCTGGAAACCGTTGTTTCCCGCAAGAATTGGGTTCGGATCGAATCAGCAGTGGTTTGGGCATTTAGTTGGACAAGACTGACAAGTAGGCCGAAAAAAAGGATTAGTTTTTTCATGAAAAGTAGTTTATATTATTGATTTTCAACGTTTTTTAAATTTGGGTTTTGGCTTTTAACGGATTTAAGAGAATCCATTTGATAAATGGCCTCAAAAAACAAGACGCCGTCTTCTGTCCATTTTTGAAGTGCGCCGTCTTTTTTACCCCCTTTGAACTGTACAATAAATTGTGGTTTTCCATCAGGATAGAACAAGGTATCGCCGCCTTCTTGCACACCGTTTACAAAGTATTGTCGCTCTTTATGTTTCCCATCCGGATAATACGCGATGGATGGGCCGGTTTGGATGCCGTTTTTAAAATTTCGCTCCATTTTTACCTTTCCGTCCTGATAATATTCTTGCATGAGGCCATCAATTTGGTCCTTAATGGTAAAATAACGTCTAAGCACAGCGTTGCTATCTTTGTAATAAATTAGCTTTTCTTTTGGTTTAGAATCTGAGCAAGCTGCCAAAAAAGTGAATATAACGGGCAGCAAAAAGCGCAAAAAACGTACAATTTGCATAGATGAATGAAAATAAAAAGTGAGTACAAAGAAAAAGAGATCACCAACGGGGATGATCTCTTTTTCATTAAATGTTCCTTAGAGTTGCGCTTAAAAAACGCTTAAATTATTTCTTCCAATCCAGATTGTTCACTTTGCGACCGCAGCGGTAACCGAGTTGTACGCCTTGCTCGCTGTCCATACGGAAGTGTACGCCCAGTGGAACGCGTGACCAAGCATTTTCAACAGCCATTTCGTAGAATGTATTGAATGAACGCGGTTTGCCTTCAAATTCCGGGCGATTTTCATGGCAACGATCCGTCATTGCGTAGTTGATGCCGAAAATATCCGTCAATACTTCTGCAGCGGCGGCGCCCATGGTAGAGTGGCCCGAAGGATATGCAGGGAAGGAAGGCGTTACTCCTGCCTGATTGGTGAGTGGGTTGAACAACAATGGCTCCCAGTTCTGGTCGATTAACCGCTTGATGTACGATTCAGGACGCTCTACGTTGTATGTATATTTTGAGTGCCAGCAAGCAACAGCTGCATCATTCAATGCCATGCCCATTTTAGCATTGCAATACAAGGCAGTTTCGAGATTTGAGTGTTCATTGTTGAACACCTGGTCTGCAATCGCCTGCCAACGTGGGCCAGGGCTGAACGTCAGGTTTACAAGGTCATCGCTCCAAAATTCACCGATCCAAATATTTTCGTAAGGAGCATTTACCGTGTTGGCATATACTTCCATTGCCTGGTTGAAAAATGGTGAATTGGTTGCTTCGCTGTAAGGAATTGGCGCCGGGCAAAGTTTGTCGGCTTCAGAGATTGCGAACGTGCGCGCTTTACCCCAATATCCAAACATTGGTTTGCCTGGACCTGGTACGGTAGGAACCCAATCGCCTGGTTTGGTATAATGCGCTTGCCAGTCGTAATCTTTAAACGGATCAAGGTAGGCATCGTGGCCAACAGCGTCCGTTTTAGACCAGTTCCAAATGGCAGTCGCTACGTCCTGACCGTATTGTCTGGAGCGATCAAATACGTCAGCAGAAATTTCAGTTTGGTAGTTACCATTATTCTGGTTTTCCAATGCCCCGATTTTTTGGAACAAATCATCAGCCGAAGTTGCAAAAAAGCGACGCATCAAATAAGCATAAGATGCGTTAACAACTGTTGGCCAGTGATATTCTTTTCCAGTTTCAACTGCAGGAAGCGAAAGCCCTGCGTAATAATTTGCCACTGATTTGTGTTCTTTCATTCCGGAAACACTTGCCTCATAAGCAGACAAGCCCATGTATGCGAGTGCGCGTGGCGCAGGCCCTGGACGGTAGCCTGCGGCATACCGTTCAATCACGAGGAACAACTCATTCCATGAAGTTGCTACCGTGTGATCGTAATCGGGAACCGATTTAATGCTTGGTGTGGAGGTGCCGTTGTTTTCACTTTTTTGGCAAGATGTGATAAACAAGCCCATTGCCAAAATGATGCAGGCGAGAAGGGAGTAGCTTTTTACAATACGCATGTTAAAAGTTAGTTTGATAAAACAATTCATGAGAGGGTACCGCAAAGGACGGGCCATTTTGCGTCACAAGCCTTAACTTGTGTTTAAATTCTGATTAAAAAGCGCTTAAAATTACAGCTTTCTTATATTATACGGGTAGTTTTGTGTGCTATTTGCATCAAATATGAAAGTTTTACTGATTGAAGACGAACCAAAGATGATTCAAACCCTAAAAAAAGGGCTTGAAGAAAACAATATTGAGGTTGAAACGGCATACGACGGCGCTACAGGAAAATTGCTTTGCGACCGAACGGATTATGCTGTAATTGTATCCGATATTATCCTGCCCGGACTGAATGGAATAGAACTTGTGCGGCAATTGCGCGATGGCGGAAACAGGACTCCGGTGCTCTTGCTTTCCGCCTTGGGGCAAACAGACGACAAGGTAAACGGCTTTGAAGCAGGCGCCGATGATTACCTGACCAAGCCTTTTGAATTCCGCGAATTGCTCATGCGCATAAAGGCGCTGGCCCGCCGACC
>JBAXTB010000425.1:0-4705 GCA_037130425.1 Bacteroidota bacterium | reverse complement strand
GCCTCCGCCTTTTCGGCAAAAAGCGCCTTGGTACGCGCCCAGGTATGTTGAAACAATTCGGATTGTCGGTAAACATCCAACGCCGCTTCGTCGTCCCACATACTGAGGGTGAACAGCACATTTGGGTTTGAAAGCCCGCGCACCAATTCCATGTGCCGACAACCAGGAAATGCCCGGATTTTTGATTTACTCTGCTCGAAAACGTCGACGATAAAGGCATCCACCGCTTCCGGACGAAAGGTCATTTTGACGATACGTTTGATCATAACCGGACTGATTTAAGAGGCGTAACGGCGTTTGCGCAGCCACATAAAAATAACGCCGAACAAAGCCAGCAATGCCAGCGGAATCCCGATGTTGATGCCCCGCCACATATTTTTTTGGGCTTCCGCGCGCACGGTATCAAGCATACGCAATTTCACTTCCTTGGTGCGCGCACCGATCACGCCTTTCGGATCCATCAGGTATTCTACGGCATTGAGCATCAGGTCTTTATTGGCGTAGGTGGTGTTTTCGTAGCGGTTAAAACCAAGCGGCAAGTAGGATTTCTTTTCAGCATCCCGTACAAAATTGGCCGCCACATCGCCATCGCTGAGCACGATCATGCGCGTCGGCTGGCTTTCGTTGCGGAATTCCATACCCAATTGGCGCAGCCCCGCAAGCATTTCAGCAGAAACCCTGTTTTCAAAATTGGAGGGGAAATTTCCTTCCAGCAACACGCCGAGGTTCTGGTTTCCTTTGTCAAATTTTTCCGGATCAGGGTCGTATTTCAGGATTTCAAAATTCAGGTCGATCGGACTAAACTGCACACGGCTGTAGCGGCTCGACGAAAGCAAAATCGTTTTTTTGACATTGGTTTTGGTTCGAATGGTGTCGATAGACGAGCAAAAATCGAGTTCCACCCGGTCTAAGTTTTTCACGATCGGGTGCTTGCCGCTGGGCTGGGCTGCCACGTGGTAATACCAGCCGAATAACTGGTATTGCGGCGCATTGCCCATTTGACCCACCCGCAGCGGAATTTTAGTGCAATCCATGTCCAATACCAAGTCAGGCTGGATGCGCACGCCGTATTTAAACAACATGTCCTCAATGCCCAGCGGATAATCAATCGGCACAAAATGGCCCGTGCGCCCCAGGCTGTCTAAGTCGGCATTCATCCGGTCAATGAGCCAGACCACCCGGCCGCCGTTCATAATGTACTGGTCGATCTTGAATTTATCTTTTTCCGAAAACGTGCCGCGCGGTTTGGCAATAATCATCACAGCGCAGGCTTCAGGCTTGATTTGCACGGTCGAATCCAGCACAATCCGGTCGATGTCGTAAAATTGACGCAGGCTGCGGTCTAAGTCGGTCGTTTGCAATTCGGTCAGTTCGCCGTGTCCTTTGGTGTACAGCACAATCGGGCGTTTGGAAGCCAGCACTTTTTTAATGCCGTTGGCGAATTTGTACTCCAACAGGCTCACCGAGTTATTTATCACCGTTTCCGGCGACAAAGACGGCGACTCATTTTCGAGCAATTTCACCGCCACTTGTTTTTCCCCAAAGTGGATAATGGCAAAAGGATAAATGATTCGCTGGCTCTTTTCGCCGTTTCCGCTCACCTTTAGGTTGATCGGAATAATATCGTCTTCGGCTAAGGCTTTGCGGCGTTCGTTTACCTCTTCCGTCGTGCCCGCGTTGGGGTCATCAAATTGATAATCGATGTATCCGCTTTCCGAACGGAAGTCGTCGAGCATCTCGCGGGTCGTCGTTTGCAGCCTTTTCACCCCGGCAGGCATATCGCCCGTCAGCAGAATTTGAATGTAAATGCGGTCTTTCAGGCCCCGGAGCATGTCCCGCGTAGGTTGGGTCAGCGTGAAACGTTTTTCTTCCGTAAGGTCGGCGTAACGATAAAAGCTATTTGCCAAAATGCTGACAAACAATAGGATACCGCAAATCAGTCCGAATTGAAGAAGGGCCTGCGAACGATTGGAACGAGCCATAGCTGCGCGATTGTGTAATTTGATTGGTCAAAATAAAAACCTAAAGGTACGGCGCTTCGTTATACGCGCGTCAAATAATAAACCCTGATTTGCCGAATGAAAACACAATAATTCCCATCTTTAAGGGTTTATTTCGCGTGTCCCGGCAATGCCGCACTCTAAAACATGAAACAATTCCTGCTTTTTTCGATTTTTATCTGCCTTTCGGTTTTTTCATCCGCCCAATGTGTTTCGGGTGATTGTAAAAACGGAAAAGGTACTTATGTATTTCCTTCCGGCGCAAAATATACCGGCGATTTTAAAAACGGTGAAATCCACGGCGTGGGGGTGTGCTTTTACACCGACAACAGCAAATACAGCGGTGAGTGGAAACACCGCTACCCCGACGGACGCGGTACCAAAACCTACGTGGACGGTACCAAACGCACGGGCCTGTGGAGCAAAGGCAAACCCGTGGATGAAAACGGCAACATCCTGGAGGATTATATCGCCCACAAAAAAGAAGAGCGCCAGGACGACGGCACCAACATCCAATCTGGCTGTCTTTCAGGCGATTGTAAAAACGGTTCCGGCATTTCTGCGTATCCCGACGGCAGTAAATATGAAGGCTCGTTTGTCAATGGCAAATTTGAAGGCCAGGGCATATTTTACTTTGCCAACGGCGATAAATACGTCGGCGCGTTCAAGGAAAATTATCCGCACGGCAAAGGAACCCGTTTTCTGAAAACGGGCGGCGAAGAAACCGGCGACTGGCGCGAAGGCGAATTTGTCGGTTCCAGCATGATTATAAGCGGCAAAGTCGGCTGTATTGACGGCGATTGCGAAGGCGGCCAGGGCACTTACGTGTACAAAGAAGGCTCGGCTAAATACGTCGGCGATTTCAAAAACCGGGTACCGCACGGCCTTGGCACTTGTACGTATGCAAACGGCGACCGTTATTCGGGCGAATGGATTGAAGGCGCATTTGGCGGGAAAGGCACACTTTACCAGCGCGACGGTACAGAAGTGACCGGTTTTTGGCATAACGGCGAATACCTCGGCAAAGAAGCCCCGGCCGATTATCAGCCGATGGCCGGTACGATCCCGGCCCCGCAAACGAAACCGCCAACCCAGGCGACTACCCCCTCAACGATTCCGGCCAACACGCCGATCTCGCCTAAAGTGTGGGCCGTTGTGGTAGGCGTTGCTGCCTACGATCACATGCCGGCCCTGCGCTACACCGACGATGATGCATACCGCTTTTATGCATTTCTGAAAAGCCTTGAAGGCGGCGCTTTGCCCGACGAACAGGTGCATATCCTGATCGACGAAGAAGCGACCCGCGAAAACATTCTGTCCACCCTCGACGAGGTGTTTGGCATGGCCGGCCCCAATGATTTGGTGATTTTTTACTTCTCCGGCCACGGTGTTAACGGCTCATTCCTGCCCATTGATTTTGACGGATTTAACAACAAACTTACCCACGAGGAAGTGGCGGCGGCCTTCAACAAATGCAAGGCGCGCTGCAAACTTTGCTTAGCAGATGCTTGCCACTCCGGCAGCCTGATTGCCCTGCGCTCGGTGGAAACAGAACCGGTGCTGGTGTCGTATTACAGTTCTTTGGCGAAATCGGTGTCCGGCACGGCGCTCATCATGTCGTCGAAAGCGGAAGAAACTTCGCTGGAATCGGCGGGTTTGCGCCAGGGTGTGTTCAGCCACTTTCTGATTCGCGGCCTGAAAGGTGAAGCCGACGTGAACAAAGACAAAATTGTAAGTGTTGAGGAGTTGTTCAATTTTATTTACAGCAAGGTGCGCGACTATACGGGCAATCGGCAAAGTCCGGTGATTAAGGGAAATTATGACCCGAAAATGCCGGTTTCGAGTGTGCAGCGTTAAACGCTGGCGTTTTTAAATTCAAACAGGACTACTTCGAATGATTAAATACATTTTGCCGGCCTTTTTACTGATAAGTTTTGCCGCCTGCCAATCGGGCGCTGAAAAAAAACAACCAGAAAACAATGCCGCACCGACAACTGCTTCATCCGCTGTGCCTAAAAAGAACATTGTGTTTTTTGGAAACAGCCTGACTGCGGCTTATCAATTGTCGCCCGAACAAGGCTTCCCGGCATTGATTCAGCGCAAAATTGACTCCCTCGGCCTCGCGTACACCTGCGTGAATGCGGGCCTGAGCGGCGAAACCACCGCCGACGGGAAAAACCGCGTCGACTGGGTGCTGCAACAGCCGATTGATATTTTTATCCTCGAACTCGGCGGCAACGACGCCTTGCGCGGTTTGCCGGTCACGGCTTCTAAAGAGAACCTGCAAGCCATCATCGACCAGGTGAAGGCCAAATACCCCAGTTGCAAAATCGTGCTTGCGGGCATGAAAGCGCCGCCGAACCTTGGGGAAAAATACACCCTGCCTTTTGAGCAAATGTATGTTGACCTGGCCAAGAAAAACCAGACGGCCCTGATTCCGTTTTTGCTTGAAAACGTTGGCGGCATCCGTAGTCTTAACCTGGAAGACGGTATTCACCCAAATCCGGAGGGCCAAAAAATTGTGGCGGCCAATATTTGGCGTATTTTGAAACCGTTGATTTAAACGCCAAAGCAACAGGTTTTGTGCCTTCAAGATCTAAATCTTCAAAAAGATCATTGGCACAAAACCTGTTGCGACGGCGTTTGGCCAATTTAAACGCCAAAGCAACAGGTTTTGTGCCTTCAAGATCTAAATCTTCAAAAAG
>JBAXTB010000424.1:0-4709 GCA_037130425.1 Bacteroidota bacterium | reverse complement strand
CAGCCCCGCTTCGCGCAAGAGCACAAAGCGCAACATACCGAGCAAGCCGGTTTGCTGGGGGAAATAGTTGGATTTCACCAAATAATTGCTGGAATCCTCTTTTTCGCCGAAACTGAAATTGCGTTCGCCGCCGAAATAAAATTGGCCCGCAGGAATGAGCCGAATATGCCAGATTTTAGTCTCTTTCATCGGTTTGGAATTCGCTGTTAATAAAATGGAGAAACAATAACAGTGCAAGTACCTGTTTTACAGCCGATTCTGCGTTTCCGGCGTCGGCCCTGAAGGACTGCAACAGTTTTTGCACGTCATCCAGGAAAGATTTAGCAGGTTCTTGCCGGTGGACGGCCTCGTTAAAATGGTTGAAGAAAAAATGCTCGAGTTGGGCGGGCGCATTTTCCAGCACGGCCGTTACCAGCGCCGCGTTGGATTCCAGGGTGTAAGCCACCGAGCGCAGGAAATCTTTTTTGCCGGCGCCTTGCAGGTCGAGCATTTGCATCCAAAGCCCTTCCGGCATGTTCAACTTGTTGGACAAAACCGCGCCGAAATCGCTGCCACTGTGTTTTTGCACCCGAAAGGCGATACTGTTTTTCCCAGGCGCTTTTTTGGCCGTATCATTCAGTTGATTACGACTGGTTTCCAGGGATTCGGCCAACGGGAATTTGTAGTACGAAATGCTCAGGCCGAAACTCAGGGAAGGCGGCGCGTCCTCTGGGAAGAAGTCTAATTTTTGACTTACTTCCGCGTCAAACAGTGCGCTCAGTTGTTGCAGCAAATGAAAAATCGTCTGCACATTGCCATCAAGGCTGCCGACTGCCACCGGGGCGATAAACAACAAATCGTCGCCGCCCGCGTAAATCGGCATAGCGCCTGAATTGTTGATCAAATCGGCTGCTTTTTGTGAAAAACTAAACAAACAAGTCGATAATTGAGCGATTTTTACATCGTCATGGCCGATTTCCTTCAAAGCAGCGCCGATATTGTCGCCGTCGGCATGAACAATGGCGATGTATTTGTGGAACTGCCGCCAATGCGCGGGAGTACTTTTCAACTCCGGGTTCAGTTCCTTTTCCCAGTCCAGCAACTGTACAAAGAAGTCGAGTTCGCCCGGCAGATCGATGCCCTCATGGTATTGTTGCAGGAACAATTTCGATTGGTCGCCCAGCAGGTCGGCAGCGCTGATTTCAGCTAAGGTTTCAAACCGAATCCGTTTTTTGCTGCCGGTAGCGTCCAAGTAAAAGGCTTCGCGGGCATTGTCCAAAAACGCGGCTAAACCGGCAAATTCGACGCCGCCCGCCCGGCTTTGCTGTTCGATGCCGTCGAGCGCCTGGTTGAGGGGTTGCACATAATTGCCTTTCACCGTTGTTCCATCAGCCTGTTTCGTATCGGGAACGGCCATTTGAAGCGAATAGGCTTGCAAATACTGTATTACGCCTTGTTTTTGCATGGCCGACAATCCGGCAGTGGCATCAATGGCTTGTTGGATACATTGGCGCAGCGTATCATGGGCCGTTTTTTCTTGTCCGGCCACAACTTCCAGCATCAGTCGGTCGGGGAACAAACCTACCCCCGACGGGTGCGTGGCCGAGGCGTTGTATTCCGGCAAACGGCGGATGAAAACCTTGTTTTGGTGTACGTCCGTCCTTTTGATGATTTGTTTCATCAAATAGGAGAACAAAAAGCTGCCGCCCCAAAGATGGCGCACCTTACGCGCATCGCCGAGCGTGCGGTAAATGGGACCGAGCGTGAGTGCGAGGTAGTTGCTCATGGTTTTGTTACACTGGATTTATAGTTACTTTTTAGGCTTTCGTGCATTTGAATAATTTTTTGCAATTGGGGTTTATTCGGCTCCTCCATCAAATCCCTTACCTGAAAACTATCCGTAGTGAAATATTTAAAATAGTCGACTAAGGAGAAGCGCTCGGGCGTATCGAGATCCAAAACCGGGCTATTTTGGCCTTTTACCTTGATTTTAAAGGTTTTGTTGAAAAATTGCTTTTCAATCGGGTTGACCAAAATATGCACGAGAAAAGTCTGTTCGTTTAAGCGGTGCGGCTTGTAAGTAATTGGCGATTTAAAGCGCTGGATTACTTCATTCGTCTTTTCAACCTTTTGATTCCCAAACTCTTTGCCCCAGTCGGATTCGGAGGCAAGTCCAAGCAGGTCGCGCACCAAAAAACGTCGTCCGTTTGTTGAAAGGCGGTCGGGAGTATGATCTGAAAAAAGCAGCACGTCCGATTTGGGATAATCCGAGACTTGAGCATCCAATTCGCGCTTAAACAAGGAAAGTTTGATGCTTTTTTTATCCCATTGAATGTTTTGGGCAGGGTCCCGGAAGTATTTAAACAGGATGGATTTCTGGTAATATCCCGGATTTTGATGGTTATACCCGCTGCGAATTGATTTGTGAAAAAGTTCGATATGCTCGAACAACTGTTTTTGTTGCAGCCATTCTTTGGCTGTTTCACGGTCAATCTTTTTTCCGGGAAAACGAATGCCGTACTGATCGATAAATCGTCCTAAATCCTGGTCATTTACCGTTACTTGAAAACGGAAAATCGACATGTGGGCAGGCAGTTTTTCCAGCCCGTCTAATGAAACCAACTTGAAAGCCCCAAATCCCTTGCTTTGCCTTGTTCCGAACGTATGGCTGTAGAAAAACTCGGGTAAATGCGTTTTGATGTAATCCCGCAGGTCGTCGTGCAGGCAAAAAATAGTTACCGGTATAGGTTCTGTTGCAAATCGGAATTTTTTCTCTGTCTCTTGTTCGTGTTCGTCGCCGAGATTCCCGAAAAAGCCGGGATAATTGTCCAGTTTGGGTTTTCCATTGCGATCCAGGTCGATCTGATTGTCCCTTACTTTGGGAATTTCAATCGGTTGGGTCCACGAAAGCGCGGGCGTTACCCGCAGTTTGTAATCCAGTGCATCATGTTCTGACTTCCCGTTCCCGACTTTCCAGTGCGGGTGGGCTGCCCAGAACGCATCGCGGTCGGCTTTTTCCTTGTACTGCTTTTCTAGTTTTTTGAAAATGAATTTGTCCAATTTGGCCTTCAACTCCGTCGCGCGCAGGGTCGCATCCGGGTGCTCGTGCTGAAAATGGATCATAGGCGTTTGCTGCCTGAGCAGGCAACGTATTTCAAAAGGGTTTGGCATAAATAAAAGAAGATAAATGGTTTGTAATGATTGAGCATATTCAAAAAATCCTGAAAGGATTATATGTTTATAGCTCTAAACGGGTAAATGTCCCAATCCTGAAAGGATTGTATGTAAAAACACAATAAAACACATAAAATCCCTTCGGGATTTGGGAAAAATGAATCACCAACGTATCTATAAACATAAAATCCTTTCAGGATTTTTTTGTTGGTATATGTAACTATTCCGGGCCGATCACGACCGCTTTAGCCATCTCGGTCGACTTAAAATGAACACCGCAGCAAAACAAAAAAAGGCAATCAGGCATACGGACCAAAGTTCAGGGCTGCCCCAGGCATTGGTTCGTCCTGGTTGTACATACATCGGATTTTCACCACCGAAATAGTTCAACCCGAAAAACGACAAAATCAACGAAATAGGCAGCAAAACGTAGGTAATCCAGCTAATACTGCGCTGTTGCTGCGCTTCTACAAATTGGTTGAGTTCGCCCATTTCCCGACCCAGGTCTTCCACGTTATTTTTGATGGTGAGCCGATCCTGCAACAAATCATACAGTTCGATGCCCTGTTCCTGGGGCGTAACTTCCCGGAAATAGATCTTTTGAATAAACTTGGTGTAACTCAGGTACAAATCGGCAATGTTGTTGATCGTACGTGCGCGCAGGCCCGTAGCGCGGGGAAGGTGGTCGGAAATCCAGGCTGCTTCTGCCGAAAAACTTAGGATGGAAGCCCGTTGAATCAATGTTAAAAGGGCCATCTGGAAATACTGGTTGGAAAAATGCCGGAACACGATGTTGCGGGTAAACCAGGTATCGGTCGTCAGCACCACAAAAGAATAGCGGGTGACGCCGAACAAATGACTTTCCACCCAGCGATCGTAGCTGCTTTGTCGAATCAGCGCGCGTTTCATGCTTCGGCTGTCGATGGTCGGTTTAACATCCCCATCTACAAAAATAAAGCGATACCAGTCGTCGTGGTTTTCCCAGGCATAAGCGTCCGTTGGCTCATCATATTGTTTAAAAGCCGCTGCTAATTGGTCATTAAACACAAAGCATAGCAAAAACATCCGGTCGTCCAGCACAGGCGACACGACAATATCCCCATTATTTTTCTGTTGAAAGCGGGTTTTAAACCCATCGCCGAGCAGTCGGCTGATATGTGCCGGCAACACAAAAGGCGCTTCTGCTATACCCGCGCGGGTAGCGTAATGGCTGAAATTTTCGGTAATCGCTTGTGTTTCAGGCTGAGTTCGATCCGTTTTAGGCGCCACGTCGTCCAATTGAATGGACAGCGGCAAAAACGAGTATTGCGGGCTGTTCAGCAAATTAGGTGCGGGTTTTCCTTCGGCATCGGTCGATTGTTCATCTGAAAAACCGCCCAAATACTGCGGGTAAATCCGCCGGCCGTAATCATTGATTTTCAGGATTTTGTTAAAATCGGGCGTTTCATGGTTTTCAAGGTGAAAGGCCAGCACCCCCACTCCGCTTTCATAAAAATTGAGGGTAATGGAATTGATTTTCAGTGAAAACGGTTGGTCTTGCCCTTTCACATCAATCC
>JBAXTB010000423.1:0-4774 GCA_037130425.1 Bacteroidota bacterium | reverse complement strand
GTAGCGCGAAGGAGGGTTGAACTCCTGACCTTGCGATTATGAATCGCACGCTCTAACCAACTGAGCTACCGCGCCAAAAAGCGGATGCAAAGATACAACCATCCGTTGGAAACTTGCAAACATTCAGCCAAACTTTTCTTCAAAAAACCCGAATTGCTCCTTCAATTCCCCCAATCCTGAAAGGATTGTATGTTTATAGAAAGACCCGGCCATTTTTTCCTAATCCTGAAAGGATTGTATGTAAAAACGCGTCAAAACACATACAATCCTTTCAGGATTGGGAAAAAACGGCCCATAAACAGGCTATAAACATATATTCCCTTCGGGAATTTTTCGTAACCAGAACCAGGTTCATCTATTCCAAGCCCGCAACACCTTTCACCGTTCCGCCTTCCTTTTTATGCAAATCAAATATGATAATTTCATTGCGGCCCTTAATCATAAAAGCGCCCGGCAGGTACAAATGCTGCTGCGGCCCAAGGTTCCAGTAACGGCCCAAATTGTGTCCGTTTACCCAAACCACGCCCTTTTCCCAACCCGATAAATCAAGGTAAGTATCGCCCAAAGTAGCCATGTAAAAGGAGCCTTTGAAGAACTGCCCCGGTTGTTTGCTCCAGTCGCTTGGCGCGGTCGGGTTTGCCAGGTTGGACATAAACTTCTGATCCATTGGCAAAGGGAAAACCTGCCAGTTCATCAGGGTCAAGCCGTTTAGGGTCACGCGGTTCGTAATGCCTTTTGGATCAATGAGTTGCGAGCCAAAATTGATGCGACCCATGCCTTCCACCAGAATGTCTAATTGCTTGCCGGGCGGATTGGTTTGGGGCAGGTCGATGGATTGTACTTTTTTTGTGCGATCCAGCACGCCGACGTATTTGCCGTCTAAATAAACCGTGGCGTAATCGTGCAAATCCGTGAGGGTAAGTTTACCCGAATGGTGCCCGTTCAGCGTGGTTCGGTACAGGATAAAACCGTAATCCTGGCCGAACTGCTCCATGGGTTTGGGCTGCGGCGACACGATGGCTTGTGGCAACTTGTCGAACACCGAACAAAAAGGCGTCATCGTGACCGGATTGATGTCCATTTTAATCACCGGCGCCGGAAGAGGCGGCAAGGCGCCTTGTTGGTACTTGGCTAACAAGCGCCGAATGGCAAAATACTTCGGCGTCAGCGTGCCGTCTTCCCGAATCGGGGCGTCGTAGTCGTAACTGGTGATATCGGGTTGGTACACATCGCTGAAATTGGCGCCGGCGTAAAAACCAAAGTTGGTGCCGCCGTGCAATACGTACAAATTCCAGGATTTTTTATTTTGAATCAGCCATTCTAAGTCGTGCAGCAGTTCAACGGTGTCAGCCCTGGCCCAAGGTTCACCCCAGTGCGTGAGCCAGCCGGGATAATATTCGCCGCAAAACGCCGGTACATCCGGTCTGCTGAGTTTGGCCTGTTTAAAATCGCCCTCATTGGCGCCGGGGTCAAGGCCCACCACACAACCGGGAATACTGCCGGCCTCCAACATATAAGGCGTCGCGCCGTCAGAGGTCGACAGCGGTACATCAATGCCGTTGTTGCGCCAGGCATCGCGCAGGGCAAGCAAATAAGCCGCGTCGTTGCCGAAACTGCCGTATTCGTTTTCCACCTGCACCATAATGACGTTGCCGCCCTTGCTGATGAGGTAAGGCTGCACGATTTCCGCAATATGATCGATGTAATTCAGGGCCGGGCGTAAATAATCGGGGTCGGAACAACGCACTTTGATGCCCGGTTTGGCTAACAACCACGACGGCAAACCGCCAAAATCCCACTCCGCGCAAGCGTACGGGCCTGGGCGCAGGATCACGTACAAGCCCAGCGATTTGGCCTCCCGAATAAAGGCCGCCAAGTCATTTTGTTCCTGAAAATTCCATTGTCCCATCTTAGGCTCAAGCGCATTCCAGAACACGTAAGTTGCAACGGTATTTAAACCTAAAGCCTTGGCTTTCAACAACCTGTCGCGCCAGTACAAACGCGGGATTCGTTGAAAGTGCATTTCACCGCTCCAAACCTGGAAAGGTTTTCCGTTCAGGTAAAAACCGCTGGTGTCGTATGAAAAAGAAGCGTTGCTGCCCTGCGCCGAAAGCCGTGAAGCGGCAAAAACGAACGCACAGAGCAGCAACGCAGCAAAAGGAAGTCGGAAAATCATACGTTTAAACTGATTTCCGGCAAAGATCGTATTTTTTCAGACTTGTTGCGGAGCGAGGCCATCCACTGCAACAAGTCTATTGTTTCACAAAATCAAGGGAAACGGAATTCATGCAATACCGCAAACCGGTTGGTCGCGGACCGTCGTCAAATACGTGGCCGAGATGGCCGCCGCAACGCGCGCAAAGCACTTCATCGCGGTCCATCCCGTAACTGGTGTCCTTATTTTTACCAACATATTCAGGTTTGAGCGGCTCAAAAAAAGAAGGCCAGCCGGTGCCGGATTCAAATTTTGCCGTCGAACTAAACAAAGGCAATCCGCAGGCAGCGCAGATAAAAATGCCTTTTTCGTGGTTATTCACCTGATCGCCGGTAAACGCGCGTTCAGTGCCTTTCTGGCGCAACACATAATATTCCTGCTCGGTCAGCAGCTTTTTCCACTCGGCATCGGTTTTGGTAATCGTAATCAGTTTTCCGTTTGCGTCATATTGCGCCGGAACGATTGTGTCGGATGGCATGGTCGCTGCGGAAGCCTGTTGAGAAACGGCGGTTTTAACAGGATCTGCGGAATTGGTGGTACCGCATGAGAAAATGGTAAGGGCAAAAATCAGGTACTTCATTTTGAGTTAATTTGTTAAATTTTAGCGGTGATTTGCCTGCTTACACCATGTAAGCGGACGTAAATACGGTCAGAGCGTCATCTTGGAAAGTCTTGAAACGAAATAAGAATGGTTTCGGAGAAGCACACCCTGTGTACATACGAATTCAACCGCTTCAACGATTTCAACTTATTTACTTTCTCAACGCCGTTTGCGCGGCTGCGACCATTCTTCGCGTTCAGCAAAATTGACGATGCGTTTCATAAAATTGACCATCGACAAAAAAACCAAAAACCCGAACGTCACAACGATAAAAATCCAACCGTATGAACCGGCCTCCCGAATCGGAATACCCGAAAACAGCCAGGCGGCCATACCACTACTAAACGCCAATCCCATATAACTGTATACAGAATTCCCCCAATACTTGGCAAAACTGTCCGCACGCAGACTCATCAGGCTGTTGAACAAGGCAAACAGCAGCATAAATGCCGATGAAATAGACCAGGGGAACAAAGGATCCTGGATGTAAATTTTCGATACGGTAAGCAACCAGGCAAATAGCATGAGGATAAATCCGCCGACAAAAATAAGGGCTGCCTGTACAATTGGCTTGGTAATATTTTGTTCTACTGCACTAAACATATCTCACAGATTTAAAATGTGTTATCGAATCATCACACCTTTGCGGTCGAGAAACGGAATCTCGGTAAAATTCATTTCCGCCAAACTACCGGGCACGAACACGTATTTTTTGTCGTACAAATAATCGTTGTAGGAGAAACTGACCCAGTATTCATTGGCCAATTCGATCACGTCTTTTTGTACAGGCTCTATCTTTACCACGTCCAATGGGCCGATCTTTTCCCAAAAATACCGCAACGTGGAAGTACGGCGTTGCTCACCCTCAATTTCGCCGTAGCCCCTGGAATTTACCAGTACCCCGTGAATCGGTTCGTCTTTCAGGTTAATCAGGTAACTATCCCAGAAATATTCATGGTCTTCTTCGCCCGGCAAGCGGGGCACAACAGCAATGGCCAGATCCTCAACTTTAAGAATCGGAATATCTTTTTTCATAAATCAACAATTGGTTCTGCATTGGAAATCGTTGTGCATCACTTCGACTCCAGTAAACATTCAAAAACGGAACAAAAATGGTGTTTCAAACGGGTTTTTACTTCCTCCATCGGAATTTCGCGGCCCAATTCCTGCGCCATCGAAGTTACGGTTTTGTCCTCGTCCAAAATGCCGCAAGGTACGATATAATCAAAATAATCAAGGTCGGTATTTACGTTAAACGCCCACCCATGCAGTGTGACCCAACGGCTTAAATGCACGCCAATTGCACAGATTTTGCGCTGTTTATGCCAATTTTCAGGCAAAATAGCCGTTTCAGGGGTATTAGGTTGGCCACTTACCCAAACCCCGGTGTAGTCTTTAATTCGATACGCTTCAATCCCGTAATCGGCCAGGGTACGGATCATGATTTCTTCGATATTGCGCACATAACGGTGTACATCAGTAAAAAAGCACTCCAGATCAAGGATTGGATAACCCACAATCTGGCCCAGCCCGTGAAAGGTAATATCACCGCCGCGGTTGATCGGGAAATACTCGATGCCGTGGGCTTTCATTTGGGTTTCGGTAAGCAAAAGATTGTCAATGGAACCGCTTTTGCCTAAGGTGTACACAGGCGGATGCTCTACCATCAGCAACGAATGTTCCTGCGTGTACGTACCGGGCGCCTGGCCGCGATGCGCCATTTTCCGATCTACCAAAGCGCGGTGCAGCGCCGTTTGGTAATCCCAGGCTGTCTGATAGCCCATATTACCCAAATCCTGAAACAAAACTGTTTGCATCATGCGAAGAAACAACTAAAATTATAAGTTGTTGTGTGGTTTGGCGGGATTTGTTGCGGCTGCCTACTGTCGTGCTTCGTTCACCACAAATTACAAGTGAGGATCACTCTATGGCCGTAGGTTGTTCACCACCGATTACAC
>JBAXTB010000422.1:0-4802 GCA_037130425.1 Bacteroidota bacterium | reverse complement strand
TGCGCGGTGCGGTCGCCAAAACCAAGATTACAGTTGGCGTTTTGCCATTGAATCAAATTGACCAAACTACGCTGCGGCATCGAAACGCCTTTGGGCTGACCAGTAGAACCGGAAGTGTACAGCACATAAGCCAAATCAGGGCTGGCATTAATGTGTTCCAGGTTGAGCGCAGGTAAATCAAGCGTCAGAATCTCATCAAGGCGTTCTACTGATAAATTCGGTAATTCCGCCTTGAATTCAAGGGCCGAGACGTGACTGATTTCATCCGTCAGCAAAGTCTTCGCGCGGCTGTTTGCGAGCATGTAGCGCACGCGGGCGGGCGGGAAGTCTGTCGAAATGGGCAGATACGCCGCACCGGATTTCAAAACACCGAGGATGCCGATGATGGTGGAAGCGCTGCGTTCTATTTGCAGGGCAACAACGTCATTGGCTTGAATTTGATGCGTATTGCGTAAATAATGCGCTAATTGATTGGCTTTTTCGTTCAACGCGGCATAAGTAAGCGTTGTTTCCCCAAAAACTAAGGCAGTTTGTTCAGGCGTAAGTTCTGCCTGCGCTTCAAAAAGTTGGGCGACGGTATTTATGTCAGGATAAACCGCGCTTGTATCGTTGAAATCGTGTAACAACAGCTGTTTTTCAGCAGTTGGCAACAAATTCAAAGATCCAATCGCAGACCTCGGATCATGCAACACGCTGTCTATCAGGGTTTGCAAATGATCCGCCATGCGCGCAATTCGATCTGCCTTGAATAAATCAGTATTATATTCAAGGCCCATCAACAGCCCTTCGCCTGTTTCCACAAAATTGAAGAGCAAGTCGAATTTGCTGATTCCAGTTTCTGCCTCTTCTACCGAAAGCGCAACATCTCCGAATCGCAATTCCGACTGCTCGTTGTTTTGCAGCACCAACAGCACATCAAACACCGCCGAACGACTCAAATCACGCGGCAAATCCAAGTCCTCCACCAAGCGGTCAAACGGATAGGATTCATGTTCAAAAGCGGCTAATGTGTTGTTTTTTATGGCATTTAACAACGTTTCAAAACTGTCTTCACCCTTTAAGCGGTCGCGCAGCACCACCGTATTGACATAAAACCCGATCTGATCGTGCAAATCCGGGTGAATACGCCCCGCCACCGGCGTTCCGATCAAAATATCTTCCTGGCCGGTGTAACGGTAAAACAAACTTTTCACCAGCGCCGTCAGGCCCATAAACAAGGTTGCGCCATGCGCTTGGCATAGGGTATTCAATCCTTCCAGCGCTTTGGCCGGAATGATCGTATTTAATCTAGCCCCGTTGTAGGTTTTGTTTGCCGGACGCGCATAATCCGATGGCAATTCAAGCGTCGGAAGCATCCCGTCTTCTTTACTTAGTTGATTCAGCCAGAACGCGCGCATGGTCTCTGCCGATTCCGATTCCAACAGTTCGTTTTGCCAGGCCGCGTAATCCTTGTATTGGATTTTCAAGGCCGGTAGCACCGATAAAGGTTGTTCAACGCCTTGTTTAATTGCTTCGTATAACGTCGTCATTTCCCGCACCAGCACGTCTATCGACCAACCATCGGAGATAATATGGTGCATGTTGAACAGCAGCAAATACTCCCCTTCTTCCAATTGAAGCAGTTCAAGTTGCAAAAGGCTGTCCAACGCCAAGTCAAAGGCGCGAAGCGCATGGGCTTCAATCAATGCTTTAATTGCTTCTGCGCCCATTCCCCGACAATCCCGCTGCGGCAATTGATAGGGTGTGGCCGGGCTTATTACCTGCCGTCCTTCCCGAAAGTGGGTGCGCAAAATTTCGTGCCGTTCAAACAACAATTCAAAAACCCGCTCCAAGGCCGCAATGTCCAAATCACCCTGCAAACGCAGCGTCGCCGGCATATTGTAGGCCGCATGAGCTTCCGCCGTTTCACTCATTTGGTCAATTACCCACAAACGGCGCTGCGCATTCGACAGCGCATAATCCGTTGATTCAACTATCCGTGGAATAGACGCCAATGTTTTAAAATTGAGCTTCGATTCGGCTATGACGCGTTCTGCCAGCGCCGCAATCGTCGGGCTGGCAAATATTTCACTTAAACGAATTTCTACCGACAAAGCCTGCCGAATCAGGGATACCACCCGGATGGCCCGCAAACTGTGGCCGCCCAAATTGAAGAAATTGTCCTCCACCCCGATTTGATCCCGGCCAAGTACCTGCTGCCAAATCTCAACCAATTGATTTTCAATGGCATTGCGCGGTGCAACATAAACCGTTCCCGAAGCCAATTGCGCCATTTCCGGCGCAGGCAGCGCCTTGCGATCAACCTTGCCGCTGCTGGTCATTGGCAGTGATTCCATTGCCACGAAATACGACGGAATCATGTAATCCGGCAGCGTATTACCTAAGAAACTGCGCAAAATCGTAGCATCGGGCAGGGTTGTTTCGGATTTTGGCACCAAATAGGCGACCAATTCTTTACCCTGTTCAAAAGCATGGCCTACTACCATGCAGGATTGAACGGCGGGATGCTCAAGCAGCGTTTGTTCGATCTCCCCTGCCTCTATCCGGAAGCCGCGAATTTTTAACTGATGGTCGATGCGACCCAGGAATTCAATGTTGCCGTCCGGCATCCAACGCGCGTGATCGCCTGTTTTGTACAAGCGCTCGCCCGCTTTGAATGGATGCGGAATGAATTTTTCAGCCGTGAGTTCCGGGTTGTTGAGATAGCCGCGCGCTATCCCTGTGCCGGAAACACATAATTCTCCCTTGATGCCGATGGGGCACAAACCCAGCCTTTCATCCAAAATAAAGGCTTCAGTCCAATGAATCGGTTTGCCAACTGGTATAAATGATTCGTTCCAACCTTTTGGCACTTTAAAAGCGCTGATACAAACCGAATATTCGGTTGGACCGTAGGCATTTATATAACGCAAATGTTCATTTAATGCCTTCACATCTTCCAAAAACGGTTTGTCGCCGGCCGTAATAATACCCTTGAGATGATCCATTTGGGCCAGAGCATTTTTATCAAGGCTTGATAAAAAGATGGGCGGCAGGGTCATCCAACTTATTTTTTGCGCGCCGATTAGTTCAAGCACTTGCTCGGGCGATTTTGAAGCGTCCTTGAAAAGCGCCAAATGCCCACCGGAAAGCAGGGTCGACATGATTTCCCAAACCGAGGCATCAAATGTGTAGGCAGCAAATTGCAGCACCGCATCGCCGGTTTGCAGACCGAAATAGTCAATTTGCCACTGTGCTAAGTTGACAACACCCGCATGTTCGACCATGACGCCTTTCGGCTGTCCGGTTGAGCCGGAAGTATAAATAATATAAGCTACATCCTGCGGTTTATTGATCGAATTTGGATTTGCAAGAGATTGGTTTTGTGCAAACCCTGTAGCAATATTTACAATTTCCAATCCCGGCAATGCAGTTTGGAAATGCAATGCAGACGAATGTGTAGAATCATCTGTGAGCAGGGCTTTCGCGCGGCTGTCTTGCAGCATAAAGGTCGCGCGGGCGCGTGGCGCGTCCGTTGCAATCGGGAGGTAGGCGGCACCGGATTTTAATACGCCCATGATCGCAATAATCATCCACTCGCTTCGATCCAATTGCAACGCAACTATATCATCTGGTTTGATATTATATGTATCACGCAGATAATACGCCAGTTGATTCGATTGTTCGTTCAATTCCCGGTAACTCAAAGTGCGCGTTCCGAATACAAGCGCCGTTTGATCAGGCGTTTTTGCTACCTGTTCTTCAAACAATTGTACAATCGTTTTGTCTTGCGGGTAATCCGTGGCCGTATCGTTAAAGTCATACAGCAGTTGTTGTTTTTCCGCAGCAGAAAGCAAATTCAATCCTCCAATCGAAGCCGTCGGATCATGCAATACACTGTTCAGGAGCGTTTGCAAATGTTCCGCCAAACGCGCAATTCGATCGTCTTTGAATAAATCGGTATTATATTCCAGACCCATCAACAGCCCTTCAGCCGTTTCAGAAAAATTGAACGTCAAATCAAATTTGCTGACTCCTGTTTTTGCGCCTTCTATCGAAAGCGCAACATCTCCGAATCGCAATTCCGACTGTTCATTGTTTTGCAGCACCAACATTACATCAAACACCGCCGAACGACTCAAATCGCGCGGCAAATCCAAATCCTCCACCAAGCGGTCAAACGGATAGGTTTCGTGTTCAAAGGCTGCTAACGTATTGATTTTCACCGCATTCAGCAGCATTTCAAAACTGTCTTCGCCCCGCAAGCGGTTGCGCATTACCACCGTATTGATATAAAACCCGATCTGATCGTGCAAATCCGGGTGAACACGGCCAGCCACCGGCGTTCCGATCAAAATATCTTCCTGACCGGTGTAGCGGTAAAACAAACTTTTTACCAGTGCCGTCAAACCCATAAACAGGGTCGCGCCCTGCTTTTGGCATAATGCGTTCAAGCCGTCCAGCGCGTCGGCAGGAATAATCGTGTTAAAGGTTGTCCCGTTGTAGGTTTTGATTGCCGGACGCGCATAATCCGAAGGCAACTCAAGCGTCGGAAGCATCCCGTCTTCCTTATTTAGTTGATTCAGCCAGAACGCGCGCATGGCTTCTGCCGATTCTGATTCCAGCAGTTCGTTTTGCCAGGCCGCGTAATCCTTGTATTGTATTTTCAGCGCCGGAAGCACCGATAAAGGTTGTTCAACGCCCTGTTTAATCGCTTCATACAGCGTCGTCAATTCCCGCACCAGCACGTTTATCGACCAGCCATCCGAGATAATATGGTGCATGTTGAACAGCAGCAAATACGCGTCGGCCTCCAATTGCAG
>JBAXTB010000421.1:0-4804 GCA_037130425.1 Bacteroidota bacterium | reverse complement strand
AAAGATTGATGCTTTTGATACCACAATTCAAGTTCTCCTTTATATGGAGCAATATGGTCTCGATAAAAATCTCTAGGCGGTAAATTCGAGGATGAAATAAGCAATTCTTCGTCTCTAAAAACAACGGAGCCCACACCTGTTATACCTGGTTTTACGTTATAAATCGCTGATTTGATATTGTCGGGATATGATGAAAATGCCCTTTCGTCTAAGGGTCTTGGGCCTACAAGACTCATATTGCCAATAATAACATTTATGATTTGTGGCAATTCGTTTATTTTGGATTTGCGTAAAAATCCGCCCATGGGTGTTACTCGAGGATCATTACGTAAGGTGATCGTACCAGTACCAATGTTAGGACTATTTTTAAGCATGGTTGCAAATTTCCAAATTGAAAAGGGGCGGTTTTTAAACCCAATGCGTTGTTGGAAATAAAACACCTCTCCTTCTCCTGTAATCCGCAATAAAAATAAAATAGGTAACAACAATGGTGTCAATAAAAGCAGTATCAGCAATGCTGCAATTATATCAAAAAAACGTTTGATGTATGGGTACATATTAAAAATGGGTTGGTTCGTATAATTAGGATTATTGATATGATTTTAAAAATGAGGAAACCATATCTTCAAACCCTTGCTCAGTTGAATAAGGAGGCTTGAAATTAACTTTTTCAAACGACTCGCGGCTGTCCACTTTAAGAGAATTGAATAGTCGTTTATGTAGTTCAGGTTTAAACCGATGAATTAACGTTAAAACAAAATGAGGAAGTCTGAAAATTCGAATTGGCTTTTTCATCTGAAGCCGAATTGTTTGGATTATTTTTTCTGTAGACATTGGAATAGTGTCTGCAACAAGAAAAATACCCTCTGAACCTTGTAGAATAATAGTGCTTATAAATGCATTTAGGTTCCTAACGTATAACAAACTACGTTCGTTTTCTATTCCTTTAAAGGGCAATGGAAACGGCTTTTGGGCCAGTTTTAGCAATTTTAACAAATTACCTTTCACGCCTTTCCCATATACTAATGGGATCCTAAGGATTGAAATTTTAAACAGATCAGATTGGAGTTCTAATAAGCCTTGCTCTGCTGCATATTTACTTGCACCGTAAGGCTCATCTGGAACAGGCAAAGTTTGTAATGAAATTGTACTGTTAATTAATTGCTTTTCACCATAAACCTTGATCGTACTAATAAAAATAAAATGATTTACACCAGCAGATTTAGCTTCTTTTGCAAAATTTAAGGTAAGATGCTCGTTAATGTCAAAATAAACTTTATCCGCAATAGGAGTCATTTCATGTACTTTACCAGCCAAATGTAGAACCGTATCAATTCCGGAAAAGTCAATTTCCTCTATTTTCTTTTCTTGTAAGGAAACCTTACTTATACTGAATAAATTAGAATATTCTTCGATAAAAAGACTGCCTATAAACCCGGATGCTCCGGTTACTAAAATGTTTTTTTTATTCATGACTTTTTTACAACTAAGAATTCCAATGCTTTATTGAAAAACTTTAAAGATACCTTAAAAAGGTTGGTTTTGATACCGTTATCCCTACAAGCTCGTACAATTTCCCGATTCAGGGTTATTCTACTTAAAAAGTTTTTATTGCTTGCCCCTCCTGTACGCATCACAACAAATATTTTTTCAATATACTTAAATGATATTGCATTTACCTTTAAAAATCGAATTAATAGTTCGTAATCAGCGCTTATTTTATAATTAATTTTAAAGCCACCAAACTGGTCATAAAACTTTTTATATGTGTAAAAAGTAGGATGCGCCGGCATGTAGCCATAAGCAAACTTGGAAGGTTTGAATTTTTTTGAAGAATAATAACGGATGGTACGATCTAAATTGTCAGGGCGAACAAATACAATATCACCAAAAACGGAATCAACCTTGTCTTTCTCAAACGTTTCTACGATTGTTCGAACTGTAGTGGTTTCTGCAAAAAAATCATCCGAATTTAAGAATCCTACAATCTCACCGCTCGCCAATGCTAAACCCTTGTTCAATGCGTCATAGATTCCCTTATCAGGCTCGGATATGACTAAATGAACATGCGGAAACTGTTTTACAATATTCAGGGTATTATCCTTTGACGCGCCATCAATGATTATATGTTCAATATTCCCATAATCTTGCGATGCAACGCTTTCTAAACATGTTGTAATGTTTTTTTCGCTATTATATGTAGCCGTAATAATGCTAACTTTCATTTTATTTCTCTCCTTTTTAAACAAACAAATGCGTAATTATCGCTCTACAACACAATTCTCCAACACCAGCATATCCATTTCCGTCCGTAAAAAACACTCCAACGCATCATGCGGCGAATTTACAATCGGCTCATTTTCATTAAATGATGTATTAAGCAGGATCGGAACCCCCGTTTTTTGCCGGAAGGTATCAATCAGCCTGTGGTAACGCGGCGCAACCGATTTCATCACAGATTGCAATCGGCCTGAACCATCGGCGTGCGTAACAGCCGGAATCAGGGCGCGTTTTTCTGCACGAATGGGGAATACACGCTCCATGAACGGTACCGGTTCGTCCAATTCAAAATATTCTGATACATATTCCTCTAAGATGGAAGGCGCAAAGGGGCGAAAACTCTCCCGGCGTTTAATTTTTGAATTAATCAGTTCTTTGGCGTCCAAACGGCGCGGGTCGGCCAGGATGGAGCGCGCGCCCAGCGCCCGCGGACCAAATTCTGCGCGACCGCTGTACCAGCCGATCACGCCTGAATTGATTAAACGCTCGGCTACGGTTTCAAACAGGGTGTCATCGTCAAGGCGTTTATATTCAATACCCCTGGATTTCAGATAGGCTTCAATTTCTTCATTGCTGGAATGGCTGCCGGTATAAGCGCTCCATATCGCTGCTTGGCGCGGTTGTTTGAGTACAGCGTTATTTGTGTACAAAGCCGCGCCCATCGAAATGCCCGCATCATGGCCGGCAGAGGGAATGTACACGGATTTGAAGCCAGTATTTCTGGTAATTTTACCATTTGCCACCGAGTTTTGCGCCACACCGCCCGCGATACACACATTTTCAAGTTTGGTGCGCAATTGCAAATGATTCAATAAATGGAAAATAAGCAATTCCGTGATGCGCTGTACAGAAGCGGCTAAGTCCTTGTGCTCTTGTGTAAGCGGCTCATCTTTTTTTCGTACCGGGCCAAAACGTTTGGCCATTTTTTCCGAATACAAGGCGGAAACATTTGGAATATGGTCATCTCCATACGTCACAACGCCGCTTTTAGTGGCCGTAAAGTAGGAAAGGTTCAGTTCAAATAAGCCATCAGTTTTAAAGCGCAGTACATCTTTCAGTTCCTCCACACGGGTCGGGTTGCCATAAGGCGCCAGGCCCATCACTTTGTATTCATCGCCGTAATAGGGGAAACCAAGCAATTGGGTAAACGCTGTATAAAATACTCCGATGGAATGTGGAAAATCAATAGAATCTAAGATGGTAATGTCATTGCCTTTGCCGATGCCAAGCATGGTGGTGGTAAAATCGCCCGAACCATCAATTGAAAGCAAGGCTGCTTCCTCATAAGGCGAAGCAAAAAAAGCCGACGCCAAATGGCTTCTGTGGTGTTCAATTTGGTGGATTTTACTGCGAATGACATCCGCTGAAATACCGGGAAATACATTGGCAAATTCGATTTCCAGCGAACTTACCTTTTGCGCATTTTGAATACGGCTCATCACCGTCGACCAGCCTACGGAGGGATAACGCAGCAAAAAACCGATTTTATGCCAGAATTTTGCCTTTGGATCGCGCCCGATGGCAATATGGTCGACTTCTTCCAATGAGATACCGGCTTCTTTTAAGCAGAATTTGATGGCTTCTGATGGAAAACCCGCCCAGTGTTTCACCCGCCGAAAGCGCTCTTCCTCTGTGGCGGCAATTAAAATTCCATCCTTGAATATCGCGGCTGATGAATCAGCGTGGTAGGCATTAAGTCCGAGTATGTACATGCAAAAAGGTTAATTTTCCCTTTGCAATGAAGCAAAGTTTATTTGTAAGTTGAAATGAAGTTAGTGTTGTTTGGCGTATTTTATATTTTATTTTTTGTAAAGTATTTATACGATCGCAAAAAAAAATACGTAAATACAACACCCTTAAAAAGTGCATTTAAAATAGAAAGCAAGTCTGTTTCTACGCCATAAAAACTATAAAAAATAAGCGGAAACCAACAGATAATGGTAGGACGTTTATCCACCCAATTCATCATACGTTCAATACACCAATTGAGTAATAGCCCGAAAAAAAACATATATACGATACCACCGAACACGCCAAAATTTGCGTAACCTTCCCCTAAGGGACTGATATTCATGGCGGTACGCCCAAAATTCTGACCCCAATAACGATCAAGGTTAAATTTGCCGCCCATTTCAGGTTTATCCGGCCAAATTACACGGGGCGCGATTGTGGCTGCAAGAGAAATGAGAATGGTTTCACCGTTTCCATAAGGTAATTTAGCCGGCACTCGCGCCATCGTTCTTGAAATTTGCCAGCCATTGTTAAACCTTGTGACTAAAAAAAATAAATTGTCCTGGTTTATAAGAGATTCCTTACTATCAATTTTTTGTGATACCAATGTCCCGAATGTAGAGGCTGAATCTTTACCACTACTCCAAGTAGCGGCTCTGTATTCACCCTTAACCGATTGTAAGACTAGGATAAAAAAGAATCCGATGACTATTGCGCTTAATTTAGTAATAAATTTTAACTCCCACTGAAGACTTAAAATGATAAAAAAAGTAATTAAAACAAATAAACTACC
>JBAXTB010000420.1:0-4809 GCA_037130425.1 Bacteroidota bacterium | reverse complement strand
TCGTTTTCATGCAGGTCAAAAGCGCGGACTTTACAACCGAAACCCAGCATGATTTCGCAAAAAACGGCCCCGATTTTACCGGTACCGACCACGCCGACCGTTTTGCCAAACAAATCGAATCCCGTAAGTCGCTCTAAGGAAAAATTGCCCTCGCGCACGCGGTTGTACGCCTTGTGGGTTTTGCGGTCGAGGGTCAGGATGAGGGCCACGGCGTGCTCGGCAATGGCGTGGGGCGAATAGGCCGGAACGCGCACCACCTTAATGCCGCATTCCTTCGCCGCTTTGAGGTCTACATTGTTGAATCCGGCGCAGCGCAAGGCAATCAGTTTGATGCCTTGTTTCGACATTTCGCGTATGATGTCGGCTGTTGCCTGGTCATTTACAAAAATACAAACGGCCTCACTTCCTGCACATAAGGCTACGGAATCTTCATTGAGCCGCGCTTCCAAATAATGTATCCGGTGGGTACTATTGATACGGTCAAAATAAGTTTTGTCGTACGGCTGCGTGGAGTAAAAGGTTATAGTCATAATATGATTTTACATGATTGATTATGTGAATATTTCATATAAAAATACATTATCTGTTTACGAATCAGGGGTTTAGGCCAAAGTCGTTGTATTAGAATCTGCCCCAGACCCAAAGGGCAAATGTTTTTTATAAGTGTAGTAAAAGCGGAGTACGCTTAGTCGGCCTTTGTGTCCTTTGTGAAACCTTTGTGATCTTTGTGTTTTCTTCTCTAACTCGGCTAAGCCAAGGCGCCGTACTAAACATATCTACCTCAATTACAAAGTATTGGTTTTTAAGGCTTTGGCCTGCTTGAGAGGGGTAAACACAAAGGACACAAAGATTTCACAAAGGACAAAAAGTCCGAGTACGTGTACAAGACGAAACGGCGGTCAATATTTGACTCTATGCGTTTTTACAACCCGGAAGGGGTTGAACCTCTGCGTAACACATTCATGTTCAACCCTTTCAGGGTTGGATCGCGATTCTTTTTATATCCCCGCATTTCATACGGGGCTATTCAAGTTTAACCACTTCGAGGTTCTGTAACGCTTAAGTCAAGGACATTGGGCATGAACCTATTTGTTAGGCAACTGCAAATTTGCATTTTTTTTACCACTATTCCTTGTTTTTTACGCTCAATCTTTCAGATAAATAGCGATCCAGGTTTCCCCTGGATAATAAACGCGTCACCACGCGCCGGTCTTTGTCTAAAGCGATCAAGGTGGGCGTACTGGGCGCGGGAAACGCCCGGCTGATTTCGGAGCGCCGATCTTTGGGAATAAACACGTTGATCCAGGGCGTGGCGTGTTTTTGCAGGTCTTGCTGCCACTCTTCGATGGATTTATCGGAGGAAAGCGCATATACTTCGAGGCCGAGCGGGTGGTATTTTTCGTACAATTGTTCCAGTTCCGGCTCAAAGGCTTTGCAATGGGAACAAGTGCTGCGCCAGAACAGCATCAGGGTGAGTTTATTGGCGGCACAAGTGGTTCCGAGCGACATAGGATGGCTTTCAAGGTCGTTCATGACTAAGTTCGGAACGATTTTACCGGGTTCGCAGGCCTTCAGGGCTTCGAGTAGGTTTTGGGTGTTATTGGGCAGCGGATTTTCAGTGGCGCAGTCGGGCGCGTACCAGTTGAGCAGGTAGGTTACACCTTCTTCCTGCTTGTAATCCATCATTTTATCGAGTAAATATTTAAACAAAAAAACATCCACGGCGTCGTTGCCGTTGCGGCGGCCCATGACCCCGTCGATGTAGGCTTTGTTGCCCGCGCCATCGCGGTCAAAATAGTAAAAATAGCGGTTCAGGCTTTTGATGTAAGCGTTGTGGAATAGGATATTCTGGTGGTGAAACGGTATTTTGTCCAACGCATGGGCCTTCGCGAACGCATTGACAGACAACGCTTTAACTGCTGCGTTGTTCGGATAATCCGAAATCTGTGGTTCGTACAACAACAGCGCAATATCGCCGATTAAGGTGTTGCGGTGTTGTTTGGCAATACTAAGGCACAAGCGGTTCTGGGCCGCCTGCGCGGAATCAGCCTGCGCGGAAGTAACAGTGATGGTGGTGTCGCGGCGCTGCAATTCGGCGTTCATCAATTTGAAATACAAGGCATTGGCGGGTGAACCGGAGACTTTGGCCGGGTGGCCGTCCATGCTGTTAAAATGCAGGTCAAACACCAGCGCCGTATCGGCCATAGCGGAATCTGCGACGATAAAATCGTTCCACATTTTGGACTGGCTAAACAAACGCAGGCGGTATTGGCCAGGCGCTGCCGCCTGAAGATGCGTAGAAAAAGAATTGTCGGGATTCAGGTTCAAAACCTCCATTTGTTGCCAGCGGTCTACGTTCCAGGCTTCCAGCGGCATTTGGCGAATGCCATCAAGCGGCGCGTCTGCGAGTTTGCCGCGCAGGGTAATTTGGGCAGACGCCATACGAGCGCCAAATAAGATGACGACGAGGAAGAATATCTGTTTTTTCATGTTTCGGTAAATTGATTGAGCCTTCCGTTTGTGGCGGGTGTTTTCTGATTCTATCATCAAAAATCGGCTAAAAAGTTGGATACAAGGAGCTTGTATTACCCAAACGGTCAAAAAAGGTGTTGATGCTGGCTTGCGTTATATCAAAATACCCTCTTTTATTAAAATTTAAAACTGAAAATATATAAACGCATTCGCCCCGAACGTCCCCAGCAACGCAATCATCCAGAGCAACACCGCAAACGCCGCCAAACGCCAACCCGGCGAACCCAACTGCAATTGATTCCAATGAAAACGCAGGTTACTTAATTCAACCGCCAGCAACATCCCGATCAACAAAACGCCCTTCAACACCTGAAACTTGTTGATCACCGCGCCCCAACTAAATTGATGCCCGCTCAAAATGCCGCTCAACACCGCATTGGCGGTACTAAAACTCGCCGCGCCCATGCTGCCCGCCCGAAAATAAACCCAGGCCAACAAAGTCAGCGCATACACACACAACATACAAATCCCTGCATCCAACCAACCCGGAATACGCGCAAAACGCACGATGCGCCGCCAAATAGGGGTCGTAAAACGTTGTAAAATCAAGTAAAACCCGTGCAAAAAGCCCCAAAACACAAAGGCCCAGTTGGCGCCGTGCCAAAGTCCGCCCAAGAGCATCGTCAGCATATTATTCCGGTAGGTCTGCCATGTTCCGTGCCGGTTGCCGCCCAGCGGGATGTACAAATAATCGCGCAACCACGACGACAGGGAAATATGCCAGCGCGTCCAGAATTCACTGAAACTCTTTGAGAAATACGGCGTGCGGAAGTTTTCCGGAAAGCGATAACCCATAATGCGCGCCATCCCAATCGCAATGTCTGAGTAGCCGCTGAAATCGCAATAAATCTGAAACGAGTAAAAAACAACCCCAATCAACAAATGCAGCGACCCAAAACTGCCCGGCGCCTGAAAACACTGATCGGCGAAGGGCGCCAGCGAATCGGCCACCACGCATTTTTTGAAATAGCCCCACAGCACCCGCCCCATGCCGGAATAAAAACGCGTCCATTCAAATTCGCGCTCTAAGTGAAATTGCGGCAACAAATCCTTAGCCCGCACAATTGGTCCGGCCATCAACTGCGGCCAAAAGCCCACAAACGTGGCGTATTTCAGCAAATCCCGCTCCGCCTTCATCTCGCTCCGGTAAATCTCGATTGTGTACGACATGCTCTGGAAGGTGTAAAACGAAATTCCCACCGGCAGGATGATCTGCATGGTCGTCCAGGAGGCTTGCATGCCCGCAACTTGCAATAACGCGGCAAAAGAAGCGGCAAAAAAGTTGAAATATTTAAAAATGGACAGAAAACCAAGGTTCATCACCACGCTGGCAATGATGATGCGTTTTTTCTGTGCATGATCCCGCGCGTCTTCCAGGTACAGGCCGAACAGGTAATCCATGCCCGTCGAAAACATAATCAGGCCCAGAAAACGCCAGTCCCACCAGCCGTAAAACACATAACTCGCCGCCAGAATCCAGGCAAGACGCCACCGAGCTTTCAGGAAAAAATACACTGAAAAGAACAGGGACACGAATACCAGAAAAACCAGCGAGTTAAAAATCATAGTTGCTTGTCCATTGCTTTTTTCCAGACTAAATATCCTTGTCCGTTCAGGTGCAGGCCGTCGTCGGTGCAGGCGCTGATGAGGTTGCCCTGGGCATCTGTGAGTTGGTTGTACAAATCTAAGTAAGGTATTGCGTACTGCTTTGCAATTTCCTGTATTTGCACGTTTAAAGCCTGAATATCAGCATTTTGTATGCCAATTTTTTTGATGGTATTATTAACGGGCAATACGCTCATCAGGGTTAATCGGGTATCCGGCGCGCCGCTGCGGATTTTAGCCACCATTTCCCGGTACACCGGGGCGATTGTTTCTGCCGTTTTTCCAAACAGCAGGTCGTTCACGCCCACGCACAGGTACAGGCGCGCGGGACGGTTGCGCAGCACGTCCTCCATCCGGGCGAGTACGCCGGCCACATGATCGCCGGTAATACCCCGGTTCAGCACGGGCAGCGAGTCATCCAGCAGTTCCTGCCATTCGCATTGTGCTATCTGGCTATCGCCCAGCATCACGACCGCGCCGCGTTGTTCAGGCAATTGCCGAAACAGGCTGCTGCGGCTCCGGTACAAGGCCGATTCGTCGTGGCGCAGGCGCGACAAGGCATATTGAAATCCGCCTAAATGCTGCACCAAATACCAAAGCGAACCTGCGAGGAGTACATTGGCCAAAATGGAAGAAAGGAAAAAGAATCGGCGCATGGTTGTTTGTTTTATT
>JBAXTB010000042.1:0-24029 GCA_037130425.1 Bacteroidota bacterium | reverse complement strand
AAACCGCCCTACCCTTTTCTGATATGCCGCATACCCCGCATATTTCCCGGCCGAAATTTTTTCACTAAAATCTGCGCTGCCCATAAACAACAACATGAGCAAAATCGCCCCGGCAATCGACCAATTGAACCAACGCCCGGTGGCGGCCACACTGAACAGGTAAAAAGAAATCCAAATAGCCTGTTCCGCCGCATAATTGGGGTGCCGCATCTTACTCCAAAGCCCGGAAGCACAAAAACCCTGCGCGTATTCCCCATCGAGCGGCTGCCCGGCGGCGATGCGGCGGTATTTTTCCGTTTGAAAATTGTACTGCTGCTGATCGGCCACCGTTTCCATGACAATAAAGCTAAACATAAGAAGCGCAGCCGTATAATCCAGCCAATTCAACGGCGTGTCATTCCCCTGCCAGGCCGCCAAAGCAGGCAGCGTGAACAGCAAAATGAGGGTATTTTGATAAAAAGAGATAAAAAACAGGTTAAAAGCGGCCCATGAAAGCCGGTTTTGCAACAACGGCGTTTTGCGCAGTACCGACCAGCGATAATCCTCCTCGCCTTTCCAGGGAATCCAGTGGTAACCGCCCCGCCGACCAAAATTGAAGGTCAAACGGGCGCCCCAAACGGACACCAACACCGCCATCAACGTAAGCCTTGGCGACAAACCCGCCTGCACCGCAAAATACCATACATACACGATGGGAATAATGCTCCAAAGTTTATCCACCTGGCTGCAATTGCGCGTTAGTTCGCTGACCACAAAACAGGTTGAGGCCACCACCGCCATGATGGTAACGGCAGTTTTCAGCGCGGCCCAATGTTCGGGACTCAAGGGCTGGTCAAAACGAAATGCGACGATGGGAATGGCAATCAGTGCAAGGATCAACAGGATAATCGTGCGTAACATGCGTTTTTTTTGAGGGCAAAGTAAAAAATATTCATTGTTCCGTCTAATAAAATCGGGCGCACCTTTTTTGAGGATGCGCCCGGTATTTTTCTAGCAATAAATTCTATTTCAATCTATTACATGCCAAAAATCGCGCGGCCGAGATAAGTAGCGGCATCGCCCAATTCCTCTTCAATACGCAACAACTGGTTGTACTTTGCAATCCGGTCAGAACGTGAAGCCGAACCCGTTTTGATCTGGCCCGTATTCAGACCAACTGCCAAATCAGCAATGGTCGTATCTTCTGTTTCACCAGAGCGGTGGCTGATGATCGAGGTATATGCGTGGCGCGTGGCTAAGTTTACGGCTTCGATCGTTTCCGTCAGCGTACCGATTTGGTTAACTTTAATCAGGATGGAATTGGCGATTTTTTCATCAATCCCGCGCTGCAAACGCTCCGTGTTGGTAACGAATAAATCGTCGCCCACGAGTTGGATGCGGTGGCCCAGCGTTTCCGTCTGAAGTTTCCAGCCTTCCCAATCGTCTTCGGCCAAGCCGTCCTCAATTGAGTAGATCGGATAACGGTTGCACCAGTCTTTCCAGAACGAAACCATATCCTGACGGCTATAACGGTCGCCGGTCGATTTTTTGAACACATATTCGCCTTTTTCGGCGTCGTAGTATTCGGAAGCCGCAGCATCCATCGCAATAACAATGTCATCAAGCGGACGGTAGCCGGCTGCTTCGATGGCGGTCATCACCATTTGAATGGCTTCTTCATTGTTTTTAATACCCGGCGCAAAACCGCCTTCGTCGCCCACATTGGTTGCGTATCCTTTTTTCTTCAGTACACTTTTCAGGTGGTGAAACACTTCAACGCCCATGCGCAATCCCTGGCTGAATGTTTCAGCGCCGATTGGCATAATCATAAACTCCTGAAAATCAATACCATTATCAGCGTGTGCGCCGCCGTTGAGGATATTCATCATTGGAACAGGCAGCACGTGTGCGTTTACGCCGCCGAGGTAGCGGTACAAAGGTTGGCCAAGTTCTTCGGCTGCTGCGCGCGCAACTGCGAGGCTTACGGCAAGGATGGCATTTGCGCCAACTTTGCTTTTGTTGCGGGTGCCGTCGCGCTCAATCATCAGACGGTCGATCCGGATTTGATCCATCACTTCCTGGCCGATCAGTTCGGGACGCAAAATGGTTTCCACATTTTTAACGGCCTTCAGAACGCCTTTTCCAAGGTAACGACCTGCATCTTCGTCGCGGAGTTCTACGGCTTCATGCACGCCGGTGCTGGCGCCGCTTGGTACGGCTGCGCGGCCTACAAATCCGGTTTCCGTCCAAACTTCCACCTCAACCGTGGGATTACCGCGGCTATCTAAAATTTCTCTGGCTAATATTTCTCGAATTGCGCTCATTTGACAAAACGTAAATGGGTGAGTAATATGGTTTGCAAAGATGCCGCCGACTTTTGCAAATACTTCCACCGACGACATCGGCAAAGGTAGACTTTTTCGCCAAAGTGTATCCTTTACGCAAAGTCATTAAGTTGAATTAATGTATGCTCCCATAAAAAATGTCAAATACGCATCATTGAAAACATGATGCTCACGTTTTGCTACAATTTTACATTTGCATGATTTTAAACCTTACAAATAGCATGGATGATTCGTTCTTTGAATAAGGCTATAATCTCAAAAATTAAATTCCATGAAAAAAACGCTTTTTTTCAATCTGCTTGTTTTATCAGGATTTGTTCTGAATTCTTGCGCCCATTCTACCATTCCTCAAATTCAAATTCCGGAACAAAAAGGCGAATTGGACGTCGCAGCTTCCCTCGGAATCGGCACATCCGGTTTACACGCCAATGCCATTTATGCCCTTTCTGACAAAATTTGCCTGCAAGGTGCCACAAATTTCCTGGGGACTACTTTTTACCGGGAAGCCGGGCTGGGGCTTAAAACCAGGGCGGGTAAACGACTCTGGTCTTTTACTTATGGCCGCGCGGAATACAGATACAACCCATTGGTTTACGGCGGCACTTATGGTATTTATGAATACACCGGCCACTTTGACAAATATGCCGCGGCGCTCAATGTGCGGTTTTCGCCCGAAGCCGGGTTGGTCGGCCGACTGGCTTATTTGAACGGAAGGGAAACCGGAGAAAATGAATGCCTGGTTTGCCGCCCGTATTATCACTTGCCATTTTCACGCCTGTATTTTGAGCCTGTCGTTTATTTCAAATTAGGCAAACGTAAACGTTTACTTTTAAGCGCTACCGGCAGGCTTCAACTTTCTGCAAAAGGAAAAACTGACAAAGATTACGCTTTTGCGATGTCTTATTTTCAATATAATGTAGGCTATATGTTCGGGATGTTTAAAAAGCCTCGTTTGGAATGAGTAACGAGAAAACTTCTTGTTAACTAAAGCCCAGAGATCGCTAATTAATTGGGTTTCTCGCCGACTTATGACGACATCATGAGTGAAGAGGTGTCATCTTCGAGGTACGAGAAGGTGACATCTCTGAGCGGAAGTATGCTCGTAATCTTCGTTCAGAGATGCCACCTCCTCCTTTGGTCGGAGATGACACCTCTGAACGGACGCTTGGCCTCTCGCGATAAAATTACTCCCTTACTTCTTTTTAAAATACTTCCACCCCAACCATCCCAACCCAACAAACAAAAGCACGCCCCATAACTGAATGATTCCCATTAAAATAGACTGAATCATTGCCCAACCATCCGACAAAGCCTCCACGATTCGGCTGCCAAAACCAGGCTGAAACGTCGCCACCGGACGTTCGCGGGCCACCAAACGATACTGCGTTTTGGCGTCCTGATAAATATCCAACTGAACCGTGCTGTATTTAATCTGGTCTTCTATTTTCAAGGCATTTAACCTGGCCTCGTCGGAGGCCGTGCGGCTTTCAAGCAATTTATCTGCCGCCAGGGTAATGTCCCTTGTTTTTCCGCTGTTCGCGCCGCCCACTTGCGCCTCGTACAATTGCTGCCGCGCGCGCGTGAGTTCTTGTTCCAGCATGTCAAAACCCACGTCCCGCGCCTTCACCCGCCGGTAATCTAAAAACTCGGCCAAATGCCCGATTGCCCGCAAGGTGGTGTCCAACATCGTGTATGGAACCCGAATCGTTACTTGATTATGCCGACTAAAACGCGTTGTTTCCAAGGAAGAATCGGCGCTTACCGGCGTTAAAGTGCGGTTTTCAATCGCTGTTTCCAGGTCGTTTTCAACCACAAATCCACCGTTGCGCACTGCAATACTTTCCACCGCTAAGGTCGATTGAATGGCATTTGTCACCCGAAAACGCAATTCGGCCGTGCGGATAAATTTTTTCAGGGTATCAAATTTACCTACTGTTGACACCGAGGTCACAAAAGCATCGGCCGGCACAGCATCATCTTTTGCTTTCGCCAATGCATCGGCGGACGGTGCTGCCGAAGCAGGAGCCGCTTCTCCTGCTACAACCGGCGCCGAGCGTTCAACGCGTTGCATGGTAGGCTCATGTTGGTTTTTACAAGCCATCCAGCCGAATATAAGGAAGCAAATCAAGGCAAGTAGGTTCAATCGGTTCATCATAAGTCAATCTGTTATAATTTTAGCGTTAGGAAGTTTCCCTTTATAAACTCCTGAAATGCAAGAGTTTATTTGGCGTACAGGACAAGAGATGAAAATAATTTGCGAATTGCATAAAAAATACTTTTCAATCTGAAAAAAAGCCCTGTATATTTGTAGCGAAAATTCGCTATTTTTTAAACACTATATTACCCACCACATGGAAGATACAATCGTAAAATCTGAACTGATGAAAGGCGGCGCCTTTTTGATCCGCGACAGCCGCCCGGAAGATATTTTCATCCCCGAATCGCTCAATGAAGAACAATTGATGGTCAAACAAATGGCCACCGATTTTCTGAAAAACGAAATCGACCCCGTTCGGGAACGTTTAGAAAAACAGGAGCCCGGTTTAGCGGCGTCCTTGCTCAAAACAATGGGCGACCTCGGTCTTTTGGGCGCACACATGCCGGCTATTTACGGCGGTACCGAAATGGACACCAATACGAATACCGTTATTTCGGAAGTATTGGGACCAGCCGGTTCTTTTATCGTTTCCTTCGCAGCCCACACTGGTATTGGTATGTTGCCGATCCTGTATTTCGGCAACGAAGCACAACGCACCAAATACCTGCCCGGACTTATCAGCGGCGACCTGAAAGCAGCCTATTGCCTCACTGAACCAGGCAGCGGCTCCGATGCCCTTGCGGCCAAAACCCGCGCCGACCTCAGCGCCGATGGTACCCACTACGTCCTGAACGGTCAGAAAATGTGGATTTCAAACGCTGGTTTTGCCGATATTTTGATTGTATTTGCCAAAATTAACGGCGATAAATTCACCGGTTTTATCGTTGAAAAAAATACGCCGGGCATCACCCTCGGCAATGAGGAAGACAAACTCGGCATCAAAGGCTCCTCCACGCGCCAGGTGTTTTTTGAAAATGCCAATGTACCTGCCGAAAATGTGCTGGGTGAAATAGGGAAAGGCCACTTGATTGCCTTTAATGCCTTGAATATCGGGCGTTTCAAACTCGGTGTGATGTGTATAGGTGGCAACAAGGGCGCGATAGAGATGGCGACCCGTTATGCCAACGAACGCCACCAATTCGGTGTGGCGATCGGCACATTCGGCGCAATTCAGTATAAATTGGCCGAAATGACCATCCGTACCTTTGCTGCTGAAAGCGCCGGATTCCGCACTTCCCAACTGATGCAGGATAAAAAAGCAGCCGCTGAAGCCGAAGGTGATTCCTTTGGCCAGGCCATGCTCGAAGCGGCTGAAGAATACGCCATTGAGTGTTCAATCTTGAAAATAATCGGTTCGGAAACGACCGACTATTGTGTGGATGAAAACGTACAAATCCACGGCGGGATCGGTTTCAGCGAAGAATATCCTGCCGCGCGCGCATACCGCGACAGCCGGATCAACCGGATTTATGAAGGCACCAACGAAATCAACCGCATGTTGATGGTGGATCAATTGTTCAAACGCGCGCTCAAAGGCCAATTGGATATTGTGACTCCGGCCTGGGCGGTGCAAAAAGAACTGGCATCCATGCCTTCTTTCGAAAAATTGGAAGGCCCTTATGCCGAAGAATACAAAGCCGTTTCGGATTTCAAAAAAATCGTGCTGATGGTGGCCGGCGGCGCTGCCAAAATGCAAATGGACGTCAAACTGAACCTGAAAGAAGAACAGGAAATCCTGATGAACTGCGCCGATATGCTCATCGATCTGTTTACAAGCGAATCAATGTTGCTGCGCGTGCATAAACTGAATGATATGCAGAAGGAACAACCGCAGGAAGTGTACGACGCTATGCTACAGGTGTACATCCACGATGCCACATCGCGCATGACCAAAAATGCAACCGATGCCCTGGCTTCCTTCGCGGAAGGTGATCTGTTAAAAACCTTCCTGATGGGACTGAAACGGTTCACAAAATACCCCGTGGTAAATGTGAAAGAGAAACGCCGCTTGGTGGCTGATGCAGTGTTGAAGGCAAACGGCTGGTGTTTTTAAGGGGGAATTATAAGGTTGGTCAATTTCAGGTTTGGCGACGTTTACGAAACCCCAAAAAAGGTTTCCTAAACGGTGGTCAGCAACCGATGATTCAGTGGAGAGGTGTCATCTCCGACCAAAGGAGGAGGTGACATCTCGGAACGAAGATTACATGAGACCTTCCGTTCAGAGATGTCACCTTCTCCTGCCTCGAAGATGACACCTCTTCACTAACCTCCTCCCTAATCCGGCATTTTCGAATTAATCGCCATCAAAAACTCATGCTTGTTCGTTTCATTTAAAAACTTGCCCGAATATTCCGCCGTAATCGTGCTCGCGCCATGATGTTCCACGCCGCGCGCTTGCACGCACATGTGCTTGGCATCAATATAAACCGCCACGTCTTCTGTATGCAAGGCGCGTTTCAGTTCTTCGGCAATTTGCATGGTCAACCGTTCCTGTACCTGTGGGCGCCGGGCAAAAAAATCGACAATCCGATTCAGTTTTGATAGGCCGATCACCTTTCCGTTGGGAATATAGGCCACGTGCGCCACGCCAAAAATTGGTTGAAAATGGTGTTCGCAAGTGCTTTGTAACGGGATATTGCGCTCAATAACCTGCCGACGGTATTGGTATTTATTGTCAAAAGTGGTCAGCGCCGGTTTGTTGTCGGGATTTAACCCGCGAAAAATTTCCTGAACATACATTTTGGCTACCCGACGCGGCGTGCCACGCAGGCTATCATCTTGCAAATCAAGACCAAGCAAATTCATAATTTCAGTAAAGTGATCAGAAATCTGGTCAATTTTTTCAGACTCGGTCAAATCAAATGCATGCGGGTGCATAGGCGTATCAGATGCTGTTGATATATGTAAATCACCAAAATCGTCGGAATCGGAATAGGCCGTGTATTGGCCATTGTGCAAAAAATCAGCCATGTGTATTGGTTGAAAATAAAAGGTGGAAAAGACAGACAAGGTAGTGTTAAAATGCCCTTTCAAATTAAAGAACAGAACCTAAACATCAATCTGCAAGAGTTTGTTTAATGATTTTAGCATAAATGGAAAAATAAATTAAACAGACTGCGAATAAAACGTAAAAAAGGCGTTTCTAATGCATCCATTTTAATGGAATACACAAGAAACGCCCTCTTAAAAAACAAACTTAATGTAAACTTAAAAATTCAAGGCCAGGCGCGCAAACAAGCGCATTCCGTTACCGCCCATCTGCACAGCATCCCATGGGCCGCCGGGTTCATTGTTGAATGCCCAGCCGGAAGCAGCCGCTACATAACCCAGATTGGGGTGCAGGTTCAGGAAATTGTCCACGCCGATATTCAGGCTGATATGGCTTGTAAAACTCCAGGCAGCATACACATCAGGTACCAACCTTGCGCCGTACACATATTTATCTGCAACATATTTTGTCGGATCGGCGTCCGTTGGAACCATCGGATTGATACCAAGGCCGTCTTCGCCGTAACCAAGCAAGGTTACTTTGCCGAAATAGCTCAGGCGAATACCCGCAGTAAGTTTTTTAATGCCCCATTCAAGGTTGGCGCCGATTTTCACGGGAGGCGCAGAAGCCAGGATAAAGGTTTGTTCGCGATCGCTCAGGAAGTTAGCCCGGTGCTCAGGCGTATCATCCAGCAGGCGTGGTACATTAATTTTATCAATGGTCATTTTTTGGAAATTACCGGTTAACAACAAACGGCAATGACCGTTCGGCAATTTCCGGTTGTAATCCAATACAAAATCAAGTCCTTTATTGGTCGTATTTACGGCATTGGCAAAAAACTGCGCTAATCCTACATTCAGCGCTTTCAAACGATCCGTAAACGCAGGATTGAGCGAGGCGTCCGTCGCATCAAACTGGCCCGACAATACTACGCGGTCTTTGATCTTTACCTGATAGGCATCTACCGTAATGGTCAATTCCTTCATCGGCTTGCAGGTAAACCCGATGCTGGCATTTTGCGATAATTCCTGTTTTAAAGCTGGAATACCGGCCGCTTTCGTAATTGGGCTGGCATTCGGCGCAATTTTAACCTCCGAAATCTTGCCGCCCTGCACCGTCGTAAAAGTGGAACTAAAGTTGATCTGTTGCAACGACGGCGCCCGGAAACCGGTGCTATAAGAACCGCGCAAGTTGAAGTTCTTCAACAACTTATACCGCGCAGCCAACTTATAATTAAAGGTGGAGCCGAAATCGCTGTAATTTTCAAAACGCAAGGCCGCGCCAATCAAAAACTTGTCGGTAACGTCCAATTCCACATCCGCGTATGCGCCTGCGCAGGAACGTTTGGCGTTCACCTCATCCGAAGGCTGATAACCTGGGAAACCTTGTGAGCCACTTGGACGGTATATGGTATCCAGACCGGTAAACGTACCGCCATCGAACAGGGAGTCTACGCGGAAAATCGGGTTGCCATAACGCGCATAAGATGCCTCCTCGCCTGCAAATAATTTGTAATTTTCCGTACGGTACTCCGCGCCGAACGCGAGGTTGAATCCGCTTAACACTTTGTCATATAACTTGCTGAAATTCAAGTTCGTCGTATTTTGACGGAAGCGGAAACCGCCGTCGTCAAAATGCGTTTGACCTATGCCTAAGCCGGGATTGAATGTTTTGTCGCCATAAAAATGGAAATTGTTGTCACCCGTGATATTACTCAAATCCCAGTCCCAACCGCCGGCCGTCTGGCCTTTTAGCCCTGCCGCAAACGAGATGTCTTGAATATGCGTTTGGATATGCGGGTTGTAATATTGCTCTACAAATCCGCTTGCATCCGGTTTGGTTTCCAAAATGATTCCGGGCACGGGAATAAGGTTGCGATCTTTGTCTGTTGGAAAACGCTGTGGCTTTCCTGAAAAATTGCGGGAAAAGGCATACGCGTCAGAAAATTTCTGGTTTGCACCGCCAAAAGCATAGAAAGTCAGCCGATTATTGGCTTTAATCGGTGCTTCCATGTTAAACATAGCGCCGTAACCCTTCATAGAGCCATCGCCATTTGCACGGCGTACATTATTCGTTGGCAGTTTACCGTCTAATTCCTGGCGATAGGTTTTGTTTACATCTGAATAATTGAAATTCAGGTTGTAAAAACCGCCCTTTTCACCAATCGGCCGACCAAAATTTACAGCAGCCGTGTAGGTTTGGCCATCGGTTTTCTTTTCATGCACATACTGACCGGTTTCCGTTTTAAACGCCGGGTTGTATTTTTTATCGTAATAGCCTGAATAGCCCAAATCGGCGCTTACGTGGTCTATGTTTTTCTTCAAAATGATGTTGATAACACCTGCAATAGCGTCGGAGCCGTATTGAGCAGAAGCGCCGTCACGGAGGATTTCCACCCGGTCAATGGCGAGGGCTGGAATTGCGTTCAAATCAGTACCGGCGTTGCCGCGACCGCGGGTGCCAAATACGGCCACAAATGCCGTTTGATGCCTGCGTTTGCCGTTAATCAGTACCAGCGTTTGATCCGGACCGAGGCCGCGCAGGGTGGCCAGGTCGATATGGTCGGCGCCGTCGGAGCCTGATTGTTTGTTGTAATTGAAGGAAGGCGCGGCGAAATTCAGCAAGGAGGTCAAATCAACGCGGGAGGTGGTAGGTGAAACCTGACCGACATTAATGACGTCTACCGGAACAGGCGTTTCAGTTTGGACGCGATTTTGACGACGCGAACCCACAACAACTACTTGCCCAAGCAGCGCTTCATCCGATTGCATGGTCACATCAAGCGTAGTTCCTTTACCGGCACTGACTTCTTTGGTGGCATAGCCAATGTACGTGAACACGATCACAGCATCAGGTTTGCCGCTAAAACGAATGCTGTACATACCGGAAGCGTCCGTGGCCGCCCCGTTGGAAGTACCGCGTTCCATCACCGTTACACCGGGAAGTGCCTGTCCGGATTGATCCGTAACCTTCCCTTTCAGCAGGTTTTGAGCTGTTGCAAAGCCCAAACCGGAGAAAAACATCAATAGGATAAATAGTTTTTTCATGCACAAGGAATTTGTGTTTCCAATAAAAAGTGAAAAGATAATGGGCCAAAAGTAGGAAACGCCAAATTTCAAAGCGTTAAAAATGAAGTTTTTGTTAAACAAAACTTCGGGCGGGTAAAAAAAAGCCGCCTTCGGGTTCCGAAGGCGGCTGAAACACTCATTTGTTTTACCGAAAGATCAGGCGTTTAGCAGATCCAAACCGATGATGTGTTGCGGCGGTGTAATTTCTCTCCTCATGAATAACGGATTTAAAAAAATGATTATTAAATGTTAGCAAGCCCAAATGTATAGAAAACAATACATATTCAAGTAAAACGCGTGAAATTTATATAATATAATGTTGAGAAGTACCGCCGCAAAATAAAACACGGGGCCTATACGCGCTCATCAGACGTATATGCCCCGTGTTCGAAGAAACATTTGTTTATTTATTCAGCGCCGTCGGTACGCGCACGCGCAACCGCGAAGGCGCCGATTCGTTGGCCGTGTTTCAAACCTTCCTCGCAGTCCATCCGGTAATGGATGCCGCCATAAAGTCTTGATAATGAGGCTTCTTTAGCCATAGCATCAAAATTGGAAGCCTGTGCCGGGAAAATATGGCCAAGTACTGTTGAAGCGGCGGCTGAAAAAGTAGAGTGACCCGATGTGTACGACGGGAAGTTCGGCAAGCCGGTCAGCGTTTTAATATCCGGATTAACCTGACTTGGGCGCGGCACATAGTAGTGGTATTTGGCCTCCCAACAGCCGATAGCAGCGTCCATCATGGCCATATTTAACAAGGCAAAATTGCGCGCTGCACGCACCTCGCTTTGTTGGGCTGCATAAATCTGGTCAAATGCAATCGCATTCCAGTGTCCCGGTGGCGTATAAGTGCCGCCGCCGTCGGCCCAGAAATGAACAATGCGGAATTTTTCACGGTCGTTAGGGTCGGCTTCTCTTTTAACTTCGTCAACCTGTGCCTTAAACTCAGCAGATTTCGTGGAAGGCGGTTGCGGCGGACGGATGGATGCAATCGAATCTTTTGGAAACAACCAAGGCTTCACAGCGCCAAAAAACGGCAACATACCCGGACGTACTGGCGAATCCTGACTTATCCAAGGGCTTTCACCCAATGCTTCTACGCGTTTTTGCAGGCTATCGCGTGTGGCAGCCGTACCAAGAGCGTTTTTCATACCGTCCGATTTCGCGCGGGCTAATACTTTGCTTGCAACGGCCTTGCCTAAATTCAAACCAGCCGTTACATCGGAAGGCACCGCAGCGCCTGCCCATTGTTTGTAGGCAGCGGCTTCAGCTACTTTCTCATTGATAAATGTCGTGTCAGCCGGGAACAGCGCACGCAACATGACATAGGCAGCACCCGCAACAACGGCGTCTTCACAAGGGTAACCCGGAAGCGTATTTTTAGGTACTAACAACGGCACGGTTGCGTCTACCTGATATGCAGACGGGCGGTTATATTTTGTTTTGTAATACATGGCAGCCACCAACGCATCATATTGCGCCACACTTACGTATGCATACGCGCGCGCAGCGTAAGGTGGGTTGGAAAAAGGAAATTGCGGGTAGTTAAAGGCATTGTTGGCATCCGGCACCGAGTACGTGTTGTCGGCATTGGGCGCTGGCGCGAGGTTGTGTTTGGCTACCAGATCACGCAGAATTTCATTCCAACGCAAAACGCTGCCAGCGCTCCAGTAGTTTACTGCCTCTTTTTGCAGATTGCTCAACCCAGAGGCTGCATTTTTTACGGAGGCGATCTCCTGTAAATATTCGGCGGAGTTCGCGGCAGTCGGAGCCGGTACGGTTACATCAGTTGGGGCAGCCAAAACAACCGTTTTCCAGGCGCCTGCTCCAGCGTCGGCATTTGCCGGATTGAGTTGCTGCAGCGCTGAATAATTTTCGTTTATTTCTTTGTTACAGGCGCTCCAAAAAAGGCTGCCGGAAAAAAGTAAAATTGCAGTTAATTTATTGATATTCATGATATTAACAATCGTTGAATGAATGAGGATATGGGCTTATTGAGCAGCCGCTTTTTTAGCAGGCCCAAAGAATTTTGTAATTCCTGCCGACCACGTTAATGATTTGCCCATGTTGCGACCATCAAGGGTTTGCATGGCAGTACCAATTACCTGTAAATCTGCCAAAAACGGAAGGCGGTAAGAAGCGGTAATGCCTACGCGGGTTGCATCCATATCATTGGAAAGAAACGGCATGTCCTGGCGACGTATGTCAAAACCACCGAGCGTCGAGTTCTTTTCGGCAATGAGCTCAGCCGCCCAGCGGTAAGAATAATAGCCACCTCGGAAAGCCAACTGCGCAGCATCCGGCATATCAACCTGGTTGGAATACACCTGGTGTGTAGTGTAGTAAGAAGTACGATCAATTTCAACATTACCGCGCCGCATAAACGTGCCGCTTACCAGCAACGACAAGTGTTTGGCGCCGGCAAAGTGCAAAATGCTCCGACCGAACAGCGTTTTGCTATGCAATCCAATCGACATTGGCAGGAAATCAGCCACATAATTGGTCAGTGGAATAATACCGCCGCCAACGAGTTGAATCGAAAATTTGCCCTTTAAAATTTCCGTTTCAAGCAATTTGTATTTCAGCCCCAAGGTCAGATCCTGTACGCCTTTTAAACCGGTAAGCGTACCTGCACTTGCATTTGTCCACACATACGGAACCATCGCAATCACATTGAGTTGGTTCAGGATGCCGTAGTTCGCCATTAACACGGCACTTTGTGTTGTAACGGTACCAATATTGCCATTTTTACGCAATAAAGTACCTTCCCAGTATTGATCCCAGGAATCGTGGCTGTACTGAACACCCGCGCAGACATAGTGTTTGTCCATAAAAATCCCGTCGCTGAGCGACTGAGCCTTAACCCCAAACATCGCACATACGAGACAAGACAGCAGTAGTATTTTTTTCATAAAAACCGTTCTTAAGTTTTAAAATTTGATTGCAAAGCACATACGTTCGAGGTACAAATGACCTTAAAATACTTTTAGAAATTCCTTAGAAATTCCTTAGACTACTTTATTCGGTCTAAAATCCGCATTTTTGCTTCGCCAAGTCATGCAAATCTTATGCGAATTTTGTTGATTGAAGATGAAGTTAAAACAATCCAATCCTTGCGTCAGGGGCTGGAGGAACACGGATGGACCGTTGATATTGCCTACGACGGTGAAGCCGGCCTTCGTTTGGTAGACCAACATCAATATGACGTAATCTCGTCTGATATTATCATTCCGGGGCTGAATGGCCTCGAACTATGCCGACAATTGCGGCAAAAAGGCGTTCAAACGCCCGTACTATTGTTGTCGGCGCTTGGAGAAACGGACGATAAAATTACCGGTTTGGATGCCGGCGCCGATGACTACCTGACCAAACCTTTTGAGTTCCGGGAATTTCTCGCGCGCGTAAAAGCCCTGTCCCGACGTACCGGAACCGGTTATCAACAGGAAAACATCCTGCGTTTTGCCGGTTTGGAACTCGACCTTGACGCTAAAACCGTTCGACGCGAGGGTAAAATGATCAACCTGACGCCACGCGAAATGGCCCTTTTGGAGTTTCTAATGCGCCATCCGGGTAAAGTTTTCTCAAAAGTGGAAATCTCCGAAAAGGTTTGGGATTTGGATTTTGACACCGGCACCAACCTCATTGAAGTGTATGTCAATTACCTCCGCAACAAAGTGGACAAGGGTTTTAGTCAAAAACTGATTCATACGCAGTTTGGCCAAGGCTATGTTTTGCGAGAAGAATAGGTAGTTTGTCGGATATGGTCCAAAGTTTTGGCCCTGTATACGCACATTTTCTTTGCATGTTGCTATTTTTATCTTAGAATCAAATTTTCTTTCTTTATTTGCGAGGCGAATAGGGTTTGTCTAAAACCCCGTTTTAAAAAAGTATTATTGGAAAACAAGAGAAAGCCGATATGAAGCAACTCAACAAAATTTTGATTTTCAGTCTATTGTGTATGCTGTTTGCAAACTTTTACGCAACGGCTCAAATTACCTTGAAGGGGAAAGTGCAAGATGCGGAAACGGGTGAAGTATTAATCGGAGCAGCGGTCGTGCAAGTTGGTACTGCGGGCGGCGCCGTAACAGATTACGATGGCAACTTTGCAATCAAGGTAGCCAAAGTCCCGACCACCATTAAGGTTTCTTATACAGGCTATACTGCGCAGGAAGTGGAAGTTAAAGATGCAGGCGCCCGGATTACCGTAAAACTTGCCTCAAACTCCATTATCATTGAAGAAGCCGTTGTGCGCGGACAGCGCATTGACGAAAAGCAAAAGGCAGCGCCGCTCACGGTTGAAAATTTGGACGCTATCGCCATCAAACAAACCGCAGCGGTAAGTTTTTACAACGGGCTGGGCAACTTAAAAGGCGTTGACCTGACGACCGCCTCGCTCGGTTTTACCATTATTAATACGCGTGGGTTTAACTCTACCAGCCCGGTGCGATCGCTCCAAATTATTGACGGGGTGGATAACCAGGCGCCGGGGCTGAACTTTTCGCTGGGTAATTTTTTAGGGTCTTCGGATCTTGACGTACAGAAAGTTGATTTGATCGTGGGCGCGAGTTCTGCGTTTTACGGACCGAATGCCTTCAATGGGGTAATCAGCATGAAAACCAAAGACCCGTTTGTACTAAAGGGGCTGAGCGTATCCTTAAAAGGTGGTGAACGCAACCTGTTTGAGGGCGCGATCCGTTGGGCAGATGCCTTTAAAAACAAGGCCGGACATGAATTTATGGCCGTAAAAGTCAACTTTTTTGGTTTGCGCGCCGATGACTGGCAAGCCAATAATTATGACGCCGTTACAGGCACAAGCACTGGTAAAATTTTCGCGCCGAACTCAAATCCCGGCCGAAAAAATGCCGTTAATATTTACGGAGACGAAACTTCATACGATTTTACCTCCCCATCCGATTTGTATTCTTCAAGGGCGGGGCTAAATGTGTACCACCGCACGGGTTACAAGGAAGTTGATTTGGTAGATTATGATACCAGAAATATCAAGTCCAGCGCTGCGATTCATTTTAGAACAAACCCTTCAAAAGAATTTGATTCGCCGGTCATTACCCTGGCTTCCAGTTTCGGCACCGGCACCACGGTATATCAGGGCGACAATCGTTTTAGCCTGCGCAATATTTTATTTTTCCAGGAGCGCCTGGAGTTTGCTAAAACCAATAAATATTTCCTGCGCGCGTATGCGACGTTTGAAGATGCAGGCAATTCATACGACCCATATTTTACGGCGCTCAAATTACAAGCAGCTGCGAAAACGGATGTTCAATGGGATTCGGATTATCGCAAATGGTGGGGCCAAAACAGTTTGGGCGGCGTGTTTAATAAATTGAAACAGATGGGTTACGGCCCTCCCGACGATAATGCTGCGCTGGAACTTTGGCAAACACAGCACGCCGATTTACTCAGCAACTACCATTCCCAAGCCGCTGCTTATGCCGATAAAGCCAATGTAACGATTCCTACAACGGCGGACTTCTACCAACCTGGTACGGCACGATTTAATGATTTATTTAATGCCATCACTTCGAGAAAATCAAATTCTCGCGAAGGAGGCACCCGTTTTTACGACAAGTCCTCCTTGTACCACGTTCATGGCGAATACAAGTTTACGCCCAAATTTGTGGATGAAATCACAGTCGGCGCAAACTACCGCTTATACCACCCGGTTTCCGATGGCACCGTTTTTCAGGATTCCAACGGCATCCGAATTACCAATTCCGAGTTCGGCGCTTATGTAGGCGGAGAACAAAATGTGGGCGCATTCAAATTTAATGCGACGATTCGGGTGGATAAAAACCAGAATTTCAACATGATTGCTACGCCGGCGGCCTCTATTGTGTGGAACCCGGCGGCCAATAATTACCTGCGTTTGTCTTTTTCTTCCGCCATTCGCAACCCGACCCTGGCCGACCAATACCTCAATTTGAATGTAGGCCGGGCTACGTTGATCGGGAATTTACACGGTTTTGACAGCCTGATTACCATTGAATCATTTAAAAATTACACCCAGATTTTAGATAAAAGCAAATTGGTGTACAACAACCTGCGGGAGATCAGACCTGAAAAAGTTAAAACATTTGAAATCGGCTACCGCACAACGCTGTTTAATCGGGTTTATGTGGATGCCGGATATTATTACAGTATTTATAATGATTTTATTGGCTATAATATCGGACTTACCTGCAATTTTAACGCCATCGGATTACCTGAAAATGTACGCGCTTGGCGGGTAGCATCCAACGCAACACAAACCGTTACGACACAAGGTTTTGCAATCGGATTGAACTATTATTTCAGCAAATATTTCATGGCGCAGGGCAATTATTCCTGGAACAAATTGAATACAAAGGCAACCGACCCAATTATTCCTGCCTTTAATACGCCTGAAAATAAATTCAACATAGGGCTTTCCGCGCGCGATATGCCCTTAAATATTTTGCGTGGAAAAACGCTTTGGGGCTTTAATCTAAACTACAAATGGATACAAGGTTTTACCTTTGAGGGTTCTCCGCAATTTACCGGGGAAATCCCAACCTACGATATGGTGGATGCGCAAATTAACTGCAATGTTCCCAAATTAAACACTACCTTTAAGTTGGGCGCGGCAAATTTGTTGAACAACAAACAGTTCCAAACGTATGGCGGGCCGAGAATCGGGCGGATGGCCTACCTTTCCGTTGTATATGATTTTGCAAAAAAATAGCTTCAAAAGATCCTCATGAAAAAACCTGTTTTATCACTAAATTTTCTATTGAAATGAAAAAATTGACACTCCTGCTTTTGTTATGCGCCCTCGTAAGTCAGGCGCAGGCACAACGCTACCTTGAGCAAGTTTTTACAGCAGCAAGCAAAACAACTGCCATTTATGGCTCCAACTTTACGGCGCTTACCTTGGCTGTAAACGGCCATACTGCGCGCCAGCCGCTTGTGATGAACGTGTACCAGCCTACCGGCGACGTAGCAACTGCACGCCCATTGATTATTTACCTGCACACCGGTAACTTCCTGCCTTACCCACAAAATGGTTCTTGCGGCGGTAAAATCACCGATGCATCTGCTGATGAGTTTGCTACCCGCCTTGCAAAAATGGGTTATGTAGTAGCAGTCGCTGATTACCGCACTGGCTGGAACCCGATTGCATCTGGTGCAACTGGCGAATTAACCCGCCGCGCTACCCTGATCAATGCTGCATATCGCGGCGTACAAGACGTGCGTTCCTGCATTCGTTATTTCAAAAAGACGGCTGCAATCGGAGGCAATCCGTTTGCAATTGACACGTCAAAAATTGTAGTTTGGGGTCAAGGCACTGGCGGCTATTTGTCGCTCGCAGCCAACACACTCGACAAGTATTCTGAGATCATTACGACTTCATTGCCGCACAAATTCCAACTTCCTACCGGTTTACCTGCTCCTAATGACTGGTTGCCGATGGTTCTGGAAGCCTACAACGGTAATATCTATGGAACAGACGGCCCGCACGTTGTTGATGCATTCTACAACCAGGCTTCTGGCGGCGCGTATCCGGTTGGCGATACCCTTGCCGTGCCAAACACCCCAGGATATTCATCTAAATTCCAATTGTGTGTAAACATGGGCGGCGCATTGGGCGACAGCCTTTGGCTTGAAAAAGGCGATAACCCGATTATCAGCTACCAGGTTCCTGCTGATCCGTTCGCACCTTATTATACTGATATCCTGATCGTACCTACTACCAATGAGCCGGTTGTAGAAGTATCGGGTGCGCATGACGTACAAGACATCGTGTACCGCTTTAAAAACAACGCTATTTTCAACGGTATTCCAGCTTCTGTAGATCCATTCGCGTCAGTCGCGAACGCGCGTAACAACGGCCGCAACGGCTTTATGCCGCTGCCACAGGTAGCAACCAACTCTGCTCCATGGGAATGGACAACTTATACGGATGCGCCTGCTACCTGCAACACAGACCCGGTTACAGCGAAAGCTTATATTGACACCATCATCCGCTACTACGCGCCGCGTGGTTGCCTTGCCCTGGGTTTGAATTGCGGCTTTACGAGCACAAAAGAAATTACAGAGCAGGAAGTTGGAATGAGCGTAGCGCCTGTTCCGGCGTCTAATTTCGTTCGTTTCAGCGCAGAAAGAGACATTCGCGCTATTTTGGTATTTGATATCAACGGTCGCGTTGTGCGTTCTATTGAAAGCATCAATGCTCAAAATTTCACGCTGCAACGCAATGAATTGGAAAACGGCCTTTACTTCGCACAGGTGCTGTTTGACAATGGTTATGTAAAACGCAAATTGGTATTCGGCAGTAAATAATATTTGAACTGCTTAGATATTGAAAGAGGCTGTCGCGCAAATTTGCACGACAGCCTCTCTTTTTATCTCTTTTTCTGGCTAAGAGCCTGATAATTATTTACTTATCACATCCCGCGCATACAGTATTTTGGGTTTCCAATAATTAGAAGTTGTTACGTTTTCAATGATTACGCCGCGACTTGTTGTGCTATGCACGCAAACAATTCCATCTTTTTTGTTTTCCACAATCAATGCAACGTGTTGAATATGAGTTGCATCGCCAAAAAACAGCAGGTCGCCCTGGCGCGCCCGATCAAGTGGAATTTTGACGCCTTGCTTGGCCTGTTCGGCTGAAGCGGGAGATAATTTAACGCCGTATTGTTTCAAAACATAACTGGTAAATCCGGAGCAATCGAACCCGGAAGGGCTTTCGCCGCCATATTTATAAGGCGATCCGACGTATTTTTGGGCATATTGTATCACATTTTTTCGAAGTTGAACTGCCGAACTGGATGTTGAGGGGCCTGATTTTTCAATTTTTTTAACCGGATTGCAGGCAATTGCAGACAGAACAATTGCAATACCTAAACAAAATATCTTTGCGTTTTTCATTAAATTATTAATTCGTTTGCCGTTTGAAAAAACCTGTATATTCCTGATAATCAACGAATAGCGTTTTTGTTTCAATGTAAAAACGATCCGTTATTTCAGCATTCCTTCTGCAAGCGCATGACATTATTAACTGCAAAAATCATTTTTTAAATGCGTTATCTGGTGATTTTTTAATTCATTTAACTAAAATCTCTTTTGAGCATTATACCAGGAATAACGCGGATCTGAAGGATGGATGGGTAAAAGCATTGATTATTAAAGGATTAGAATCCAACCGTTTTCATAACCACTTTGCATCGGTTCTACATAAAATATAAAATTTATTAGATTTTGGTGAAAATTTTATTGCATGTTACATATAAATGCAATTATCTTTGTGGCGTTTATAGACGTTTTCCAAAAGCTGATATTGAATCCCATATTTATCAATAATGTTTCAAATTTTTGATTTTTATCTCCAGCCAAACCCTTTCAAAACGACACATAACTTCAATTGAAGATTTCTTTTTTGTACTGATTTTCAATGACTTAGGCAAAAATAGTTCGTATAATCTTCGATGTGAGGTGAATTTGAAATTACCACACTTGAACGTTCAATTTTGTTGTGTGGTTGTATTTTATGTTAACAACATTAGGTTGAAAAAATTTATTCAAAACGGTAGGCTCCTTTTACAAAAGGTAAATTTATCCTCGCTCGAACCTTCATCAGTTCCTTTTGCCCTCCCATTGCTTTTTCCTCAAATCAGATATGCTCAATTTAAATTGATCAATTCCTTTTGTAAGGGGTTGATCAATTTGTTTATTTCACCATACCTTTCCATTAACAATTTTGTTGAATACAAAAATGAAAAAAGATGATCCAAGCCGTTATCCCGTTGGAAAACACGAATACGGCAAATCCTATTCTTTTGAAGAAACCCGCAGAAATATTAAGACGATTGCAGCGCTCCCAAGAGATTTAAAGAAGTTCCTAAAAAAGTTAAGCAGTGATGGGCTTAACAAATCCTATCGCAAAGGCGGTTGGACGGTACGTCAAATTGTGCATCATATTGCAGATAGTCATATAAATGCATATATTCGTATGAAAATGGCTGTTACTGAAATTGACCCTACGATCAAACCCTATGAAGAGGCGCTTTGGGCTGAAACGGACGATGCAAAATATGCCCCGGTAAAAGTGTCCTTAAAGTTAATTTCCGCTCTAACCCGTCGTTGGGTACTCTTTTTGGAGTCCTTGTCGGACGAAGATCTTGAGCGCGGTTATTTCCACCCGGCACTCCAACAACGCGTTCCATTACCTGACGCAATTGCGGCTTATGCCTGGCACAGCCGCCATCACCTTGCGCATATCGCAATGGTATTAAGCGGAAAGCAGTTTGAGCCGGAAAATGATACAAAATCGAAAAAAATCAAGCAAAAGTTTGATGAAAAAGAGGATTTAGGTATTCTTGCCATTGATGGAATTGTGGCAGAGGCGCCGAAAAAACGTGGCCCTAAACCCAAAGTGAAACCGGAAATTGCTTTAGAAGAAGTAGCAACGGAGCCGAAAAAACGTGGCCCTAAGCCTAAGGCGAAGCCGGAAATTACCAACTCGACAGAGGAAGAGCCGAAAAAGCGGCGCGGCATGTCGCCTGAACACATGGCTAAAATCCGCGCTGCACGCGTCGCTAAACGCGCAGCAGCAGGTTTGCCTACCGCTTCTACAAGCGCCCCCGCCACAAGCGCCTCGGCTGAACCTAAAAAGCGCGGCCCAAAACCTAAAGTAAAACCGGAAGTAGCGCTTGATATTGTAGCCGCAGAACCTAAAAAACGCGGCCCGAAGCCAAAGGTAAAACCAGAAGTTACCGGCAACGAGGAACCCAAAAAACGCCGTGGTATGTCGCCTGAACACATGGCCAAAATTCGCGCTGCCCGTGTAGCAAAGCGCGCAGCAGCCGGCCTGTCCACTGCAACTTCTTCAGAACCTAAAGTGCCGACGGAACCTAAAAAGCGCGGCCCGAAGCCTAAAGCAAAACCGGAAGTAGCACTTGATGCCGTAGCAGCGGAGCCTAAAAAACGTGGCCCGAAGCCAAAGGCGAAGCCGGAAGTTACAGGTTCAGAAGAACCTAAAAAACGCCGCGGTATGTCGCCAGAACACATGGCTAATATTCGCGCAGCACGCGTAGCCAAACGCGCAGCAGCAGGCTTAACTACCGCTACCTCTTCAGAGCCTAAAGTGCCAACAGAACCCAAAAAGCGCGGCCCCAAACCAAAGGCTAAACCGGAAGTTACAGGTTCGGAAGAACCTAAAAAACGCCGCGGCATGTCGCCAGAACACATGGCTAAAATCCGCGCAGCACGCGTAGCCAAACGCGCAGCAGCAGGCTTACCGACTAAAACGAAAACGCCTCCGGTATCGGAATAAGCCATAAAATATTCAGCAATATTACCGTTGTTGCGGTGGAATGTAGAAACAGCCAAAGAGCGCTTTCAAATTTCCGCCGCAACAACCTTTTTTTATCAAACAGGCGTTTTATCTTCCGCCCTGTTTTGATACCGCAATCGGTCAAACTTCGACTATTTTGCTTGCTAAAAATTTATTGGATATGCGCAGACTGATCGGCGAGCACACTGGTGTTCCGTCAGGGCCATTAGTCATTGTATTTGGCGCTACGCACGGAAATGAACCGGCCGGCGTATTGGCAATCCAGGAAGTGCTCAATATGTTAGCGATTGAACCAAGGGTTAATCCGGGGTTTCAATTTGCCGGAAAATTTGTCGGACTCATTGGCAATTTGCAAGCCTATTTAAGCGGACAACGTTTCTTAAAGAGCGACCTGAACAGGCAATGGACGACTGAAAACATTGACAGAATACAACATGAACCTAAAGGATTGGAAGCGGAAGATGCCGAAATTTCAGAATTGCTTGACCTGATTCATGCTGAAATTCGCCAAAATAAACCAGAAGCGCTCATTTTTCTTGATTTGCACACCACTTCAGCAGAAGGCGGTATTTTCTGTATTCCTACCGACGATGAATCGAGTTTGCGGTTGGCTAAAACATTACACGCGCCGGTAATTCTTGGATTATTTGAAGGCATTGAAGGTACCTTATTAAATTATGCGACATCGGGCAATCATTTCCAAGTGGATGGTTATCCTAAACATACCCTCGGCGCAGCGTTTGAATCGGGCCAGCATGAAGATCCATTATCCGTCAGCCGGGCTATTTCTGCCATTATTAGTTGTTTGCGCGCCTGCGGATGTATACGCGCAGAAGATGTAGACAACAAGCATGACGCCATTTTAAAAAAGTATAGCGATCAATTACCCAAAGTTACGCGCCTGCGCTACGTTCACAAAATCCGCCCGGAGGATGCATTTGAAATGCGACCCGGTTATATCAATTTTCAAGCAATTCGGCAAAACGAACACCTGGCAGACGACATAACCGGGCCGATCTACGCCCCCCGGAACGGATTGATTCTCATGCCTTTATACCAATCCAAAGGCTCCGATGGTTTTTTCATCGTAGAACCCTTGGAAGATGCGCAGGGGGTTTAAAACCCTATTCGTCTTTTTTGTCTTCTATGGTTGCGCCGCCTTCAATCTTGACGGAACTATCCGAATCTGATTTTACAGAAGCATTATTATCTACGTGTAAGCGCGCTTTGGAATTGTTGTACGCCGAAATTTTCGCGTCGTTTACTTTCCAGTTTGAGGCTTCCAGCACGGCGCCATCCGTCAGATTTGCATCCAAATCAGAACCATTTCCGGTCAGGTCTAAGGTGCATTTACCACTCAATGAAATCTGCAAATTACTGGATTTCATATAAGCCTTGATATTCGTATTGCCTTTTGCAGAAATGGTGGATTCGCCTTCATCAAAACCGCGCAGGATAATTTCCCCTGAATTATCGGCATGTAAAGAAGTAAACGTCGGCGTTTCAATCAGCACCCGAACGCCCGCGCCGATCGGTTTTCCATTGGTCGTAAACGTAATGGTATTACCCGTTCGAATGGTCTGGATCAATTGTTTGTCGGTATTGTTACCTTCAATTTCAAAGCGGAATGAATCGCCTTGTCTAATTTCCGTTTGAAAAGCGCCTTCAATAATAAAATGTTCGTAATCGCGGTTGTTGTGGTAGTTTCGGTCGCCGAATTGCGGACAATTTGCACAAACCAGACCATTTGAGGTCATCAGAAAGGTTTGATTCGGCGCGTCATCAAAATACGGACCTTCATCCATGTTTTTATAGTCGGAACTGCGCGCATAATGATGAATATCCTTTCCAAACACCACGTATTTGCCTTCCGGAATTCCGATTTCAACTTTGATTTCCTGCCCGCGCCATTTTGTGCCTTTCGGAATAGCATAAGTGGTCGGAATATGCAACACACCTGCAAGGGTAGCGGCTTTAAATTCCGTTTTCATGGCATTATCCTCCGCATTTCCGATAGAGGTTCCGCGCGCGCGAATCGTTTGCACACATTCAAAGAAACTGGAGTTACTTTTGCGAACCCTAATTTCAGATAAACCTTCCAATTGCAGGCGCTCTGCTTCGAGGTTTAGTCCTCTTGCATGTACCCACCAATCGTCATTATCCGTAATAAAATTATCGGTTTCAATGCGTAAAGTATCGGACCGAACCGAACTCAGGT
>JBAXTB010000419.1:0-4822 GCA_037130425.1 Bacteroidota bacterium | reverse complement strand
CTTTTTGCCGCACGTGTTGCTAAAAAATCACGCACGAGCCGCAAAGTGTAGCGTTCACGCGCTTCGCGGCCTGGTAGGGAAAGTTGCGAATGGATTCTATACTTCCACTTTCCAGTTCGCGCCGTACTGCTCAACTAAGATATTATCGTAATAATCAGCCTTTTCGAACAACATCCGCAGTTTTTCCATGCCGGTTTCCTCGTTTAAATAACGGTCAAAAATCAGCAGCGAAAGGATAATGTCCTGCTCATGCACACTCAGGGTAAGCGTTTCATTGCTGAAATTTTCGCGCAGCAGGTATTCGTACAGCGGCTTAATATTTTCCTTTGGCAGTTCGCACAAAATAGCGTCGGCCGAAATCAGTCCCGTTTTTTCGTGGTAAGTAATCAGGATTTTGGCGCTGCCTTCCCGGATCTCCCAGGCATTTGGCCCGCAGCGGCTCAAATCTACATTATGACCGATTTTTGAAATCAGCGCCTCCACCGTTTTCGGCACACCGGAAGGAATAAACGGCTCCACAGAAGCCGGCAACTCAATTTTGTGGCCGCAGTGGGTGCAAAAACTCTTTTCCACCGATTTTTCCGTCACCACATTCAAACACGAAGGGCAACGCGCGGCATTATCGCTCACGGCGCGGTTAAAATCCTCCAGCGAACTATGTAAAAAACGAACCGGCAACGAAAACCCCGTATTGTCGCCGTTCTGAATAATAAACGTATTAATACCCACCACCGCGCCATCGGAACTCACCAAAGGGCCGCCGCTGTTGCCGGGGTTCAAGGCTGCATCAATGTGCAAATAAGGAATGCCATTCAGAACTTCTCGCGTATTGGAAACAATGCCGCTTTTTACCGAAAATTTCAACCCAAACGGGTGCCCGATGGCCATAATGGTATCGCCTTCCCGCACCTGATTATCCACGCCGAGCCGCACAAAGGGCAATTCATCGGTCGTTTTTGGGCCTTCTAGAAAAGCAAGGTCGTATTTGGAGTCGGTGTAACACACCTTCACCAATTGTTTACCGAAAGTCGCGCCTTCAATCACAACGCTCCGATTGCCTTCCACCACGTGATGGTTGGTCACAATCAGGCTTCGATCTTTGAGGAAAAAACCGGTTCCCGTGCTATTGGGCGTCGCAATCTGCACAATCACTTGTCGATATGTTTCAACAAAATCGCTCATTCGGCCTTTGTTAAATTTAAATCTTTGATCATCGCTAAGTACGATTTTGCAAATAAGGTAACGGACGCAAAATCAAGTTGCAACAGATCCGGTTTGAAGTTTGGGTACAGCGTGCGGTTTTGATCAGAAATCGATTTGATCGCCAATTGAATCGCGCGTTTATCTAAGCGGCCTTGCACGTCGGTATAAACTTCGGTGAAGCCTAAGTTTTTGAAAAATTCAGGTTCCGTCACCTTAAAAAACAGGTGAAACAGGTCGCGCGCAGGCTTGGGCGGCGCATAATGAAACATGGCAAACCCCGCGATATACTGCGGCACCGCCAAGGCCAATACATCATGATTTTGCTGCAAGGGCCATTCCATATTGGGCAGTTCGCCTTCAATCAAAGCCGCAACACTGCCTTGATTTACCGCCGGGTTTACCCCAAACGTACTGCGGGTGCGATACATTTCCTTGAAAAAGTCAGCCTGACTGCGATCCAACAATTTTTGATATTCTTTTCGAATTTGCGCAATTTTTACCTGCGGCGTTTTTTCGTTTTTCGCAAAATAAATGCCGTGGATTTTTTCCAGCACATCCATCATAAATCCTTCAGGACGAATCAAATAGTCCAATTTAAAGGCCAATGCCAAAAGCAAATACGCATAACTGCCGGGATACTGATTCGGGTCGGGTTTGCCTTTGTCGATCTCCCCAAAAACGCGGGTAATTTCCGACTGTATATATTGGTATTTGATCGTTTTTTCTGCCTCCGAAATGTCTCCAAACACGCGCTCCGTAACGGGTTGCAGCGACTGAAATTCGTCTAACAACAAGTCGTCTTGTTTGTCGGCGTGAATGGCCAACTCGCGCAAGGCGTACATCAGCTTAAGCGGCGAACCATCCGCCGTGCCGGTATCAAATAAAATAACAAGACAATTATCGGGCGAAAGCGCAAAACGGCTGAATTTCAAATTAAAATTGGCCGCAACCAAGCGACGCAACACGCCAATATGCAAATCCTCTGCCTTCGCGATCGTGCTTTGCACCTTTACCTTTTCCAGTCCCGCAGTACCTGTAATGTGTTGCGAACCTTGCCAAAACTCAAAATGAATCGTATCGGCTTCTTCCCGCCACTGGATATGATCCTGATTCGGGTCTTTCAGGCTTGAAAGGAATTCCCGGTAAGCATTCAGGTATTCTTCTTTTTCAAAAAGTTCCAGCGAACGGTCGAAAGCAGCCAACTGCTCATCCGATTTATAGGCGTCGCTGTAACGACCGAACACAACATCAGGTTGTGCAGTTTGTTTGTTGGATCCGAAACCGAAAAGACGTTCTAAAAAAGACATAATTAGATACAAAACGCCTCCTGAAAGGAAGCAAACATTGTCATACTGAGCGCCGGCGCTTATTTGCCTGTTGATAAACCTTTCGGCGCGAAGTAAAAATTGAGCGCCAAAAGTAGGAAGTTTGTCCGTAAATTTATGATACCGATATGATGACCTTTCGCACGGTTTTTCCAAACGAACGAGCGGCCTGCTCCATTACCCATGAAAAACGCCTGATGCTCATGGGTTCCTGCTTTGCCGAGCACATCGGAAACCGGCTTGTCGAGCGCAAATTTGCCTGCAATGTCAACCCCTTCGGCATCGTGTACAACCCCGCGTCCATCGCCAACGCGCTCCTGCGCCTCTGCGCGGGCGAACCCCTGTATAAAGAAACAGATCTGTTTGATAATCAAGGACTTTGGCATAGCTGGGATCATCACGGTGACTTTTCAAAACCCAATATTTCTGAAACATTAGTAGGTATAAACGGGGCTTTTTTACAAGCCGCAAACGACCTGAAACAAGCGGATATCCTGTTCCTTACCCTCGGTACCGCCGAACTTTTTTACCTGCTTGAAAGCAATAGGGTAGTGGCCAATAACCATAAAATGCCGGCTGCCTTATTTGGACAAAAACGCCTTAATGTGGCCGAAATATCAACCCAATTAGACAGGGCGTTCAAAAAAATTCAGGAAATAAACCAAAACTTAGAAATCATCCTTACCGTCAGCCCCGTCCGGCACCTGCGAAATGGCATCGTGGAAAACCAACGCAGCAAAGCAACCCTGCTATTAGCCTGCGCCGAACTTTGCGCCAATTTGCCAAACACGCACTATTTCCCGGCCTACGAACTCTTGCTCGACGACCTCCGCGATTACCGTTTTTACGCCGACGATATGGTGCATCCAAATGAAACGGCCGTTGAATACATCTGGCAATATTTTAGTGCGCATTATTTCCCCGAAGCCACGCGCGCGCTCAACCGCGACATCGAAAAAATATTAGCCGCCGCCCGCCATCGGCCGTTCAATCCTGCAACGCCGGAACACAGCGCGTTTGCCCAACAACAACAAGCGGCAATCGAACGCCTAAAACAGCATCATCCTGACCTGAATTTCGAAGCGGAAATACGCTATTTTGATTCCTTTTAAAGGTGATATAGGGATTTTCAAATGGAATAGTGAAATTTTCCTACTTTCGCCCGCCTTTCCACGATAAAATTAGGAAACCAAGTCTAAATCATCGTCCCAATTATTTTTCTTTCAAATGCAACTCGACACTTTCGAAGTTATCGGCGGGCAACCGCTTAAAGGCGAACTCCAACCCCAGGGCGCCAAAAACGAAGCGCTCCAAATCATCAGCGCCGTCCTGCTCACCGACGAAACCGTCACCATTTCAAACATTCCTGATATCCGCGACGTGAATCAATTGATTGATTTGTTGCGCGGACTTGGGGTTACGGTGGAAAAAATCGCTGGCGACACTTACCGTTTTTGCGCAGGCACCATTGATATTTCCTACCTGAAATCGGATGCGTTTATGAAAGACGCCCAACGCCTGCGCGGTTCCGTGATGCTCATCGGTCCGCTGCTTGCGCGTTTTGGCCGCGCCATCCTGCCCAAACCAGGGGGCGATAAAATTGGCCGCCGTCGCTTAGATACCCACTTTTTAGGGTTCCAAAAACTCGGTGCCGAGTTCAAATACGACGATGAAACGGATATTTACTACATCGAACAACCAGCGGGCGGCCTAAATGGCGCATACATCCACATGGATGAAATTTCAGTGACCGGTACCGCCAACGTGCTCATGGCTGCCGTACTGACCAAGGGCAAAACCACGATTTACAACGCAGCTTGCGAACCCTATTTGCAACAACTTTGTCGCTTGCTCACAAGCATGGGCGCAAAAATCGACGGCCTCGGCTCTAATTTGCTCCATATTGAAGGCGTTCACCACCTCGGCGGCGCCACGCACCGTTGTCTGCCGGACATGATCGAAATTGGTAGTTTTATCGGCCTCGCCGCCATGACCGGCTCCGATATTACCATTAAAAATGCCGGAATCGACCATCTTGGGATCATTCCCCATACTTTTGAGCGCCTCGGTATTACCATCGAACGCAATGGCGACGACCTGCACATTCCACCGCACGAGCACTACGAAATCACCACCTTTATTGACGGTTCCATCCTGACGATTTACGATGCGCCCTGGCCGGGTTTTACGCCCGATTTGATGTCGATTGTGTTGGTGGTAGCCACGCAAGCGCGCGGTTCGGTACTTATTCACCAGAAAATGTTCGAAAGCCGCTTGTTTTTTGTCGATAAACT
>JBAXTB010000418.1:0-4869 GCA_037130425.1 Bacteroidota bacterium | reverse complement strand
GTGAAATGGATTGAAACGGCGCAACAATTTTACCGGAAAAAAGAAAACTAATGCAAACGCTCGTCGGACAGGATCCGCGTGAAATACTCCCGCATGGTCCAACAAAATTATTGGTCGATTCATTTCTCTGGCATGACCCGGATATCGGAATAGTGGCCGCCTATACGCCGAAACCCCGCGATGTGGAGGATCATTTCGGCGTATTTCGGGGCGTCGATCAGGTGGAGTCATTTGGACAAGCCTGTGTCGTGTCGTGCAGCGTTTTCTTGGATGCGGCTAAAATGGGCCTCAGGTTCGAGGAATATTATCAACGCCGAAATTTTGTATTCGCCGGGGTAGAACGGGTGCATTGCCACGGTTTTATCCGGCAAGGTGAAACCTTTGTGTGTCTTGGCCTGATTCAACAATACAAATTCAGGCAAATGACCGTCTCCGGCCGTATTTACAAAGCGCCAGCTACCATAAACCTGCCCGAATATTTCAAACATTTCAGTTCGGAACGCCTGAAAAATTTTGAGATCGCAGATGGTTTTGAGCATGTTTTTGACATACACAACATCATCGGGAAAGGCATAAAAAATGAAAAATTCCAACACTAACATTTAAAAAAATCACCATGACACGAGAAGAAATTAAAAGCAAATTAGTGGAAATTCTGATGACCGTACACACCATTGACAAGAAAAAACTCGCCAATGTGACTGAAAAAACGGATTTTATCACGGATTTAGGCGCGCCCTCCACGGAATTGGTAAACATCGTTGCCAAGGCCGAAGAAAAGTTCGACATCGAATTTGAAGACGACGACATCGACGATTTGAGTTCCAAAATGAGCGCGACCATCGACCTGATCCTGCGTTATCTTAACAAAAAAGAAGCCTCGTTATGATCCCAAGAAAAGTAGCGGTTGTCGGGATCGGCGGCATGTTCCCCACCTGCAACGACCTGCAAACCTTCAGCGACAAACTTTTTTCCGGTCAAAGCCTGATTCGGGAATGGGATGAAGCCCTACGGCACGGTAAAAAAATGCGCTCAACCGTTTGCGGTTATATATCGGTGGAGGAATCCGGGCTGGAAGAAATCCCTTCCACTTTGTTGGAAAACTACCCCGAGTTTTTTCGAGATAAACACGAGCGCATCCCGACCGAAAACCTTTCCACCGCCGATCTCGGAAGTATTTGGGCCATGCTTGGTACGCAGGAGGCCATTCGGATGAGCGGCTGGACGGATGCTGAAATCCGCTCGGAACAAACCGGCGTCGTAATCGGCTCCGGTGCGGGCGGCAATGAAATTTCCCGCAAATCCTGGCATAATTTCTTTGCGTTGGACAAAAAAACACGTTTCCTCGGCCCGCACAACGTCGACCGTTGTATGGTGTACCGCGACGCTGCCAATGTGTCCTGTTTGATTCAAAGTCGCGGCGTATGTGAAAGCATCGGCTCGGCCTGCGCCACAGGTTTGGGCAATATCGGTTATGCCTATCGTTTGATTGCCTTTGGTTTACAGGATCGCATCATTGCCGGCGGAACGGAAGGCACCTCGATGGAATCTTTTATCGGGTTTGACGCCATGCAGGTGCTGAGTCGCGGGTTTGCACCGGAAAAATCCTCACGGCCTTTTGACGTGGCCCGAAACGGGTTTGTGTGTGCGTTTGGAGCCGGTATTGTAGCGCTTGAGGCATACGACGCGGCCAAAGCGCGGGGCGCTGATATTTTGGCGGTTATTGAATCGTATTTCAACAATTCCGATGGCAGCGGCAACATGTTTGCGCCTTCGTTTGAAGGGCAACAACGGCTCTGGAATGGCTTGATGAACACGCCGAAACCGCTGCCGCTGCCGGATGTCGTCAAGGTACATGGTACTTCCACGCCGCTTGGCGATGCAATCGAATTACTCAGTGTTGTAAATGTAATGGGCAAAAACGATTACCATATTTCAGCGCCCAAATCGCAATTCGGCCACATGCTTGGCTCGGCGGGGGCTGTCGAATTCGTAGCGGCAGTCTTGATGCTGCGCGAACAAACTGTGTCGCCTTGCCTCAATGCCGACCAGTTGAACGAAACACCGGAAGATTTCCAAACCAAAGACGACTGGCAGGGACCGACAGAACCGCTGGCGGCCTACCGTCATCTCATACCGACCACACCAGTTAAAAAGGAAATCAACCGAATCGTTTGCCTGAATTACGGCTTTGGCAGCACCAACAGCGCTTTGCTTTTGGCCAAAGAAAATCATTGACAACCAATCTTTTACACATGATAGACAATGCCGGAAAAGTAGCGCTCATTTTTGGCGTGCGCAACGACAGTTCCATCGCCTGGCACATTGCCCAAAGACTTCATCAGTCGGGCTGCCGTCTGGGTTTCAGTTATATGCCCGAAACGGAGCCATCGGTAAAAGCCCTTTTGGCAGATCATAACATGGAATCGGCGCTTGCATACCCGGTTGATGTGCGCCGGGAATCGGATATTCAGCATTTTGTGGAAACCGCGCACCGGCAATTCGACCGCATTGATTACATCCTGCACGCGACGGCGTACGGCAACCATAAAGTGATCTGTTCGGCAGCGCCCGGCTCCGGAGAAATCCCGCCTGAATACATAGATATTCCATTTGAAGATCTGATGGATTCCTTCGACATCAGCGCGTATTCCCTGCTTCGAATTTGCAGGGTGACTCGCCCCTATTTGACAGGCGGCGCGTCTATTCTCACGCTCACTTATAATGCGTCCAGAAGGGTGTTTCCGAGTTACGCGGGTATGGCAATCAACAAAGCCGCCTTAGAAAACATGGTCATTTATCTTGCGCAATACTTTGGTAAACAAGGAATTAGAGTCAACGCTATTTCTGCAGGATTGGTGATGACAACTTCCGCAGGCGGCATAAAAGGGGTACGGCAACTCCGGAAAATCGGCAAACACACGGCCCCACTCGGCAACATCAGCGCCGGGGATGTGGCCGATACCGCGCTGTATTACTTTTCCGGATTGTCCAAAAAAGTGAGCGGCAACATCCATTTCCTCGACGGAGGATTCAATATTATGGGCATTTCAGAGGATGGTAACGACTGAACAAATTGCCCGTTTATTGCCTGAAATGCCACAAAGCAATATGAAATGGGCAGTTGGAAACGATCTGGTTGCACTGCCGGATTTCCGAATTTCCTGCACCCCGCAATTTATCAGGCGCGTTTTCAACCCTGAAGAAATTGAGTATTGTGCCCAGTTTTCCGACCCGACATTGCGCTACGCTTCTACCTGGGCCGCCAAAGAAGCCGTCTATAAAGCCCTGAAGCAACTTGACGGGCGCGTCCGCTTGTGGTGGCGGGATATTGAAATCAGCCGCCATAAACCGGCCGGAAAGCCCACGGTTCACGTACCGAAATTACCTTTCCAGGTAAATTGCAGCTTGTCTATTTCCCATGACGGGGAAATGGTTTGGGCCGTAGCCCTCATTCAAAGCAAAACGGAGGATAGCATTTGATATCCTAATTTTGGGGGAGGGGCGGCCGCAAGGTAGCCCCTTGTTTGTGTTTCCTCCAGTGTCTGTTTGGAACAAACAAGCATCTTTTGCGCTTTTCAAAAAAATCCGGGTGCGCTCTGCACAGTTTTCCGGAACTTTGCCGTTCATGGCATGAGCCGACGGCTCACAATTTTTTCATTTTCTGTTTAGCGACGCTCTCACACATGATGTCTTCATCAAAATACCTGTTTGTATTGTTTTGTGCTTCCTTCAGCCTGTTTTTAGCCGGTTGCGGTGAAACGGTGGCCGTACCCAAACCAAGGGCTTATCCGCGTGTAGTGTACCCGGCCAAAGCCTACGAAGCATTCGGCGCTGACTATTGCGGTTTCAGTTTCGAGCGGCCCAAATACGCCGAAGTACAACGAGACACCACCTTTTTTGATGAAAAACCGAAGAGTGATTGCTGGTTCAACCTGTGGATTCCACAGCTCAACGCCAAAATTTACTGCTCTTACTATCCCATCGCCTCCCGCGCAGATTTTGATGAATTGGTTAAAGACGCCTTTGAAATGACCAATAAACACAATGTAAAAGCCAGTTACATCGAGGAACTTCCCGTACACCGCGATGCCGATCACGTACACGGCATCATCTTTAATGTAGAAGGCCCGGCGGCGTCCTCCTACCAGTTTTTCCTAACCGATTCGACGAAAAATTTCCTGCGCGGCGCCCTGTATTTCAACACCAAAGCCCGCCCTGACTCGCTCGCGCCGGTGGTGGCCTTTATGAAACAAGATATTAACCATATTGCGCAGACGCTGCAATGGCATAAGTAATATCGAATATCGAACAGGGGAATATCGAATGTCGAACACCGAACAGATGAATATCGAACGGAGGCCCTGCGCTCGGCATCTGCACGTCAATTCAGGTGTGATTGGAGGGTGGAATTTATTCCGCCTAAATAAATACATTAACTGTTGACAGTTAGCATATTATACTTTTTTTGTAGGTGGAATAAATTCCGCCCTCCATCCAAACGCAACGCCCCCGTTCGATATTCGATATTCTTCTGTTCGATATTCGATATTCCCCGTTGGGTGTACGAAGGATTTTCAAACAACGCTTTTCGGATCATCGTACCATTTTAAAGATACCAAGCCTGACGCTTGTCATGCCGTAGTTTACGGAGGCAACTACACAAACCCGGCTTTTCGGGTGTCTTGCAAATATTTCCGCTTAGCTGGGCTTGTGTAGATGTCTCCACTGCGTTACGACATGACAAGCGCTGGGCTGGGTTTTACAGGTAGTAATGGAAATATCGAGCAAAAATAAATCCTTCGTACACGCTTAACAGATGAATATCGAACGGAGGCCCTGCGCTCGGCATCTGCACGTCAATTCAGG
>JBAXTB010000417.1:0-4883 GCA_037130425.1 Bacteroidota bacterium | reverse complement strand
TCATCTGAATCACCTTGTCTTTTTCAAGCAAAAAAGCCTCTTGCTCAGATGGCAAATCTTCTTGGTTCAGCGGATCTAATTGCTGCATTTTTATGATGACATTGCGGTTCAAAATATTATCATAACCCAAGAAATTGGACCATTTCGTACCGTCTTTTATTTTGTTCTTTATGACATATTTTCCATGCGAACGCTCCGAAACCAGCGCATCTGGTACTTGCACTTCTGTTTTTTGGGGTTCCGTATTTACATTGAGTTCGAAATATGCTTGAAAATCGTTGTAGATATTATCAAGTAAGGTCAGAAAGTCTTTTGTTATTGTAGTCCTCCGAGCGCTCGCCTCATCATCCGTAATTCCGCCTAACAAGCGCTCTTTTTCAAGGATTCGCCAGCGACTAAGCAGTAAAGTAGTTAAATTAATGCTTTCTTGTGAATAATTTTCAAACGATTCTTGAAAATCCTGAATGGCTTGCAGCGTATTCCCGGCTGCTACTTGAGATTTGAAATTGGCAAAAGACATAAGACAAATTGGCGGGTGAATGGAATATATTGCTGCAAATGTATATTAATTATTTTTTATTGTTTCCAAATTTAGTCAGTAATTATATTTTCGGCATCACTCATCTGTTCCAATGACCCCTGTCATTGACACGGGCATCAAATCCACCTCAACTTGCATCAGAAAAGTTAAGCCCATGATTTGGTTGCTCATAATTCCGTGTTTTCTACTCTTGCTGCTGCTGATATTGCTTTGGCTACCACTTGAAATAGAAGTAGATACGCAGGAAAATATTTATCAAGTGCGTTGGTACGGCATGTTTGCCTTATGGGTAGTTCTGACGGAAGACGCGCGCTGGCGCTGGTTTTATCAAATTTTTTATTGGCAACGCGAATGGATTCCGGGGAAAACAAAGCCTAAAACTCCAAAACCGAAAGTTCAAAATACAAAACCGGAAACGTCCCAAACGAAAAGTAAACTATCTTTTTCAATCAAAAAAATCCGCCCGATTTTAAAAAGTATATCAAAAGTCCTTCATTTTAAAAGACTTAGACTGAATTTGGATACCGGCGATTTTCTACTCAATGCCTGGTTGTACCCGGCGTTTCAAGCAGCAAGTCAGAAAAACCGGCAATTATCCATCAATTTCTGGGGCGAACAAGATTTGGCTTTCTTACTACAAACACGCCTTAGCCTGTTGGCCATTGCTGGTTTGAAAGTGTTTTTCATATTAAAACGATAAAGTTATGCAAACGAATTTCGAAGAAGTACTCAGCAAAGTAACCGACTTTTTAAAATCGGAGGCCAAAACTGAAACCGTTATCGGTAAAGAATTTAGTTTAGGCGAGTTCACGTGCGTGCCCGTGATCCGGGTCGGTCTCGGATTCGGATATGGAGGCGGCGAAGGTGAAGATGACAAAAAATCGCATGGCGGCGGCAGTGGCGCCGGCGCGGGCATCGGTATCGAACCGCTGGGTTTTTTAGTAACCCGGGGCGTAGAAATTTCTTTCGTACCTTCCAGAAGTAGCAAAGGATTGGCGGCCGCTTTTGAAAAAATGCCGGATGTACTTGAAAAATTCCTGGCGGGTAAAGAAAAAGAGGCGGCCAACTGAAATTATTAATCTGTTTAATTAAATCAATCAAGAAAATATTATTTTGCTGATTGATCTTATTGTCGGCGTGACGTGTGTTACGCCGACAATTTTTTATATTCGGCTCGTTGCGGCAGTACGGGTTCAGGCATAAAAAGTGCCCCTTCGGGAAAGTAATTATGGGACGTCGCTCAATAAAATGAGACATTTAGCAGATCAATTGTTAGTAGAAACCATAAATACGATTACATGACGCGTCAAGATTTTCTAAGTACCCTCGGCCTCGGTGCTGTTTTTGTGCTCACAACCAATTGTTTGAGCAGTTGCACGAAGGATAACTCCACCTCCGCAGCAGTGGATTTTACCCTTGATCTTTCCGATCCCGCCAACGCTGCATTGGCCACAAAAGGTAATTATGTGGTGCGCAACGGAGCCGTTGTTGCGCGCACGACCAATGGCGACTACGTGGCCGCAACCGTTACGTGTAGCCATCAGGGGCAACCGCAAGTAACGTATGATAAATCTGCCAATGCTTATTATTGTACTGCGCATGGCGCCCGGTTTAGTTTGCAAGGCAGTGGGCTGAATGCAAACGGCAGCGGCGGTTTGACGATTTACAAGACTACGCTGACCGGAACGATACTTCGCGTGTACGCGTAAGTAATTGTTGTTATACTGAGCGCCGCCTGAAAGGCAGTATTCGTTGTCATGCTAAGCGCTGATTGTCAATGACTTACGCCGAAGGCCATGCACAAAACTATCCTGGGCGAAGTATAATTCGCTGGAGTCTGATTTTCAGGGTTTACTCATTTTAACATTGTATAAAAAACACTACGCATCAGAAGACTTTGAGTCATCAAATGAGTAGTGTTTTTTTATGCAATTCAATTTATTACAGCATTTGCTAGAACCTGCCGCTGTAGGGCAAATACAAATTTGAAATTCTTAACTAAATAGGCGTAGATGCTTGCTTGAACAGTTTTGTAGTCTGTAAAATGGCGCCAAATGCCATGCAAACGAGTACGATCATGGCCAACCAACCCACAAAAGGTATCATCGTAATAACTTTCAGGAGCACCACCATACCGAGCGCGACAAATACAATGCGCCAATAATTCCAATTGTAACCGCGTTTCCAATTCAACCAATGGGTAAAGGTTAAGGCTGTAATTGAATGGGCCAAGGCAAGGAAAAGCAGGTAGAAAAACAACGCGATTAAACCTACCGGAATGCCAACAACCGTAATAAGCGTCAGCACAATGGCCACCGGAACTGCGGCAAAGTACAAGAAACCATACCCAAGCGCTTGAGCGGGCGCGCGTCGCAATTTATCAACGGCCTGCGCAAAAATTGATCCGAAGAGTTTTTGTCCGAGCGCCAGTAAAATGAAGATGGCGATCAGATAACCCAACACAGCTAATACGGAAACAAAACCTAAATATTCCGGTTTGGGTTGTTCAAATCGTTGCTTCAGTGTTTCGTCAAAAGTTGCAGTACCGCTTTTCAGGTAAGAGCCGAAATTGACTTCCCCTTGATTGGCCCAGTACCGAACATTGCCGTTAAAAGCCGCATTGGAACCTAAAATCACATTTTGGGCCACAAACACCGTTTCGCCGCCGATTTTCCCATCTATCGTGACTTTTGTGCCGTTCAAATCAGCATTTTTACCGATCTCGCCGTTCAGGGTAAATTCTCCGCCGCCGGCTTTCATGTTTCCGCGCACGGTTCCGTTCATAAACACGGTCCCCCCGCCTACATAAATGTCGCCTTCAATGATCGCCCCGGATTCAATGGTCACCGTACCGCCGGCAATCAGCAAATCGCCGCCGATATATCCGGAGATCACCAGTGTACCGCCCGCAGCGCGTACATCATCCAGCACAGCACCTCGAAGGGTGACGGTACCGCCGCCCACTGCAAGGTCGCCGGTAATGGTGTCGTTTAAACTGACATTGCCGCTCGCGGCAAATAAATCACCCCGAATAAGGGCGTCAATGGAAACGGTGGCGCCGGCCACATACAAGTCTTCCTGCACCGGGGTACTGATGCGCACACTGTTACCGCGCTCAAACCGAATGGCGAATGCTGGTAAGGAAATTGCGAGCGCAAGGAGTAAAAATAGAATTTTTTTCATAGCGTTTTGGCTGTTTTTTGACATCCAACCCGCAATTTCCTTGAATTTATAAGGATTTCAAATGATGTATATCAGTGGCGCGACTGACCCAATTCTAATTTATCCAGTTTATTCCCCAAGGCAAAACTTCTCATTTCCTGGTCCAATTGCTGAAACTCATCTTTCAACACCGTTTTGACAAAACTGCCGCCTTTTAACAAATGAATTTCATCGCAAGTGTCATTCAACGTGGAGAAAATATGGGATGAAATCACAATGGTTTTTTGCAAACTTTTGAGCCGGTGCATGATCTCGGTGATAATCATATTGCTTTGAATATCAACGCCGTTGAAGGGTTCGTCGAGGATAAAAAAGTTATTGTTTTGCAGCAGGATTCCGGTAATGGCTAATTTCTTTTTCATGCCCGTCGAGTAGGTTTCGGCGTATTGATTTAAGGGCAATTCAAAGATGTTTTTTGCTTCAAAATCCTGCGTTTTAATGTCCCGCGCGTTGCACAAGAGTTGCAGGTATTCGCCGCCTGTTATTTTGGGTAAAAAGAACGGACTCGTTTGCAAAAAGCCAAGGTGGTTTTTAAGGTTGTCAAAATCGCTGTGGATGGCGCCGGAATAGTTTTCCAAACCTGCAATACAACGAAACAAGGTCGTTTTGCCCGCGCCATTTTCGCCCACAATACCGTACACGCGTCCTTTTTCCAAATGCAGGTTTATATTGTGTAACACCTGTTTGTTTCCATACGATTTGGACAAATTTTCGATTTTTATCATCTTAAACCAAGATTAAAATGGATTTGAAAATTTTCAGGATGGATTAAATTGATTTTCAACGGATTGCAAGACTTCTATTTTCAGCATCACATTGTGTTGACTAAATAAGCATTTAATCTTTTAATCGCTTGTTTGTAATACAGCGGAATCATTACGATGATGATCGGTGGAAACCAAAGGCATAGCCCGAAAATTAGCCCCTGCGGAACGCTCATTTCCCTTGGATAAGCGGAATATTTGGCCAAAACGGTGGTGGCTAAAAACAAATACCCAAGGCCCTGAATTCCGATTAAAACGTTGAGATTTTCAGGGAAATAAACACTCAAAACAATAGAAAGCGGAATGCTCAATATCGAGGAATACAAGAGCGCTGTACCAATTTTTTTGCGCAAAAA
>JBAXTB010000416.1:0-4888 GCA_037130425.1 Bacteroidota bacterium | reverse complement strand
CCCTTCGGGATTTTTAATCGTGCATATTTTGAAAAATTGTTCCTATGAAAAAAACGATGTTTTCGCTTCTGTTTTCCTGCCTTGCGCTGTTTTCCGCCCAGGCCCAGCAAAACCGGGACTACGACCCTTTTAGTGAAATGCAAAAGGAGATCCAAAAATTTATTGACCAACTACATTCCGGATATTCACTGGATATGTCGCCCGGAAAAGACACCACCTTTTATTTTAAGTGGGATACCACGCTCCAGGGCAACGGAAACGGCCAGTTTTTTTTCCGTTTTAATCCGCCAAACATGGGTTTTCAAGACGATTCCCTAGGTTTTCACGATATGTTTAAGGATATGGACGCCTGGTCGAAGCGGATGAATGAACAATATTTTAACCACGGCCACAACCAAGGGCCCGCCGATGACGGCGCTGCACCCGATACCGGAGATGGTCTTTTGCCGGAGGAACGCTTGCGTAAACAGGATGAATTGAAAGAAAAAGGCGGAGAAAAAGAGGATGTAAAACCAGCGCCGGCCAAGCCAAAAGTGAAAACTATCCGGATTTGATAGCGAATTTGTTGGGAAATCTCATTTTGATGCTGTTTCTTTGTCCTCACTTAAGAAAGTTCAACTTTTTTTGACATTCAGTGTTCATTAGAGTGAACTTAAACGGACAAGTTTTTACATGCAAAACGAACAAGTGGACGTGATTATTTACCGGGTACGTGATACCGGATTGGAGGTGTTCTTAGTCAATCAGGGGGCGGAAGGCGCTGAGCAAGAACAATGGCAGGCTTCGAATTTGATGGATGCCACAGCGGCGCACTTAAATAATTGTATTGAACTTGATCCGGTGACGAACGCCAACGGTGAAGCTCGCAAAGCCATTGCCATCGAAGCCGATTGGCATGAAATTCCGTCGCTGCGGGCTTTGATTTATGAGGATTACCGGGTTGCAAAGGAAAAAGCCAAACAACGGATCAAAAGTTTGATGCCGGAAATGGAAAAAGGCGCGTTTTTTGCGGTGAAAGAAGCATTTAAACGCGTTATGCCTGAACAGTATGCTTATTTGAAAGAACTCAAAGAAGTGTTGCTGGACAAGGAATCAACCAAGTATATTTAGTCTTTTTTTATTTTATACAACACGCTGAACAAATCGGGAGTCATTCCAAACGTTGGAATGGCTCTTTTTTTTTAGTTTAAATGTCCGCTCAAACAAAGCCCGATATAATCGCGAATCGCCGAACGCGCGGGCGGTAAAACTTGTTGGAGCGCAGGCCGTACATCGGCGGGAACCCAGTTATTTTGTTGTTCTAATTTATCCAATTCATCTAAGGCGAGCATGGAAGAAGCTACCGCTGTTTTGATCCTGCTTTGTTCTGGCGCCGACCAGCGTTGGTACACGTTTTCATAATAAACCGGTATTTTTTCCAATAAACCGAGTAATGCTTCCGCCTTTTTATTTTCTATCAATTCCTTGATCCGCGCTGCCAATGTATAGTCCTGCGGATCGATGCCCGAACTGCTGCGTTGCGCGCCGAGGGAATCCAGCGCAGCGCGAAAACGCTGTAAGCCAAGTTGGTTTTCCGGACTGAGTTTATCGAGTTCGATTTCGTAAGCCTTTGATTTACAAGTTTCTACAAAGATTTTAAGCGCCTTCAGCCCTTCCGGAGAAGGCGGCAAGGGCAGTCGAATACCTGCTTTTTCAAGCCCGTTTTCAAACAAATCCTGCTTGGGATGCTCCGTGATAAATTGCTGTTTTAAACGCTCAAATTGCTGGTCGGGACTGCTACAGGATGCGAGCGCGCAAAGCCCCAAAAGGCATAAAAATATCCGCATAAGGAATGATGACAATTTAAGGGGTAAAGATCAAAGTAGAATTTGGAAATTTGCGGATTCAAATCAATCAATTACAATTAAATGCCCATTGTTCACCCTTCTTCCTGGCCTGGCGCGCGTTTCGGTCAGTTCAACGGTCACCTTCAAACGCTTATACCTGGACTGAGACGTCGCATAACGGGCGTAACCTACGTGCGCGAGCGCATCAGCACGTCCGACGGCGATTTTTTAGACCTCGATTGGATCCGCAAAGGCAACCGCCGCTTGGTGATCCTGACCCACGGACTTGAAGGCAATTCCGGTCGGCATTATATGCAAGGTTCGGCCAAATTGTTCAACCGACACCACTGGGATGCGCTGGCCTGGAACTGCCGCTCCTGCTCCGGCGAAATGAATCGGGCTTTCCGGCTGTATCACCACGGCGATATTGACGATATTCACAGGGTGGTGCAATACGCGCTGGCGACCGGGCAATACGACCAAATTGCTATGGTTGGTTACAGTATGGGCGGCAATATCACGATGAAATATGTGGGCACGCAAGGCGAAAACATTGCGCCGCAAATTTGCGCAGCCGTTGCGTTTTCTTCGCCCTGTGACTTGAAAAGCGCTTCTGAAATCTTGAATCGACGCAGCAATACGGTGTATCGTGTGTTCTTTTTAAGGGCTTTGCGCAAAAAAATCCGCGAAAAAGCCCTTCAATATCCCGGAAAACTGGATATTGAGCAACTGAAAAAGGTGCGTCAGTGGCGCGATTTTGACGAGTGGTTCAGCGCGCCGATTTGCGGCTTTAAAGATGCGGCTGATTTTTATCGAAATGCCTCGGCCAGAAACTTTATTGAAGGGATTCGGGTGCCGACTTTGCTGGTAAATGCCTTGAATGACCCGATTTTGACGCCGGAATGTATGCCGGTTGAATTGGCGGAGAAAAGCCCCTGGTTTTATTTGGAAATGCCGGCGGGTGGCGGACATTGCGGGTTTCAAACGCGGAAAAGGCAGGAGTTTACGTGGGCGGAAACGCGGTCGCTGGAATTCTGTGAATCACGAATATCGAACAGGTGAATATCGAATAATGAACAGATGAATATCGAACAGGTGAATTAGACGTGTACGAAGGATTTAATTAAGCCGAGAGGCCTGACCTCGGAGAGGTCAAATATTGGTAGAAATCATTGATATATAACGGGTTTCGACCTCGGAGAGGTCCAACATTGGTAAAACATCAACCAAGAATAAAACCAATGTTAGACCTCTCCGAGGTCTATATAAATACCTGATTATCAATTGCTACCAATGTTGAACCTCTCCGAGGTTAGAACATGAACCAACCATTTCGAAATCCTTCGTACACACCTAACAGGTGAATATCGAATAATGAAGAGATGAATATCGAATATCGAACAGGTGAATATCGAATATCGAAGTGGGGAATATCGAATATCGAACAGATGAATATCGAATATCGAAGGAGCGCGTTGGGTTTTGGAATATCGAGCAGTTGAATCAGACGTGTACGAAGGGCTTTGAAATGAACAGAAAATGTCATAACCTCGGAGAGGTTCAACGTTGGTAGCAATTGATAATCACGTATTTATACGGACCTCGGAGAGGTCTAACATTGGTTTATTCATGGTAGATGTTTTACCAATGTTGGACCTCTCCGAGGTCGAATACCGTTTGTTTCGATGATTTCTACCAATGTTGGACCTCTCCGAGGTCAGGCATCTCGGTTTAGTTAAATCCTTCGCACACTTCCAACATATGAATAGAATGAGGGGCGTTGGGCTGGGTATTCGGTAGGGTATAAACCTGATTCCGAAAAATTATAATCCTATAATTGATTCTTATTCAATTGATTTTCAAATGAATACAATTTCCGAAGTCTTGCAACGCCTCGAAGCAATCATCCAGGAATGCCGCGCCGAACAATCGGCCTTAGGCTATTTTCCTGCCTTGTATTACAGGATGACGCAGGCGGTACAAACCGGAATTGATCAGGGCGTTTTTGAAAACGGCGCCCGCATGGAACAATTGGATGTGCGGTTTGCGCAGCGCTATATTGATGCCTACGACGCCTATCGGGCGGGAAAACCCATGACCCAATCCTGGCAACTTGCCTTTGAAGCGGCCAAAGACGATAATATAACGGTGTTTCAACACCTGATGCTGGGCATGAATGCGCATATCAACCTCGATCTCGGCATCGCGGCCGCGCAAACGCGCACGCGGGATGCGATTTTTGGGTTGCACGATGACTTTAATAAAATAAATGATGTGATCCGCCATTTGGTTGATCCGATGCAGGAAAAACTGGCCGAAATATGGCTGCCGTTTCGCCTACTCGACCGTTTGTTGCGCACGGAAGATGAAGGATGGATCAATTTCAGCATAGATGTAGCGCGCGGGGCTGCCTGGAAATCGGCTACCATGTTGGCCTTTGCGCCGGATATGCAGGCAGAAAAAAAACTCATTCAGGATTTTGATGTTGTAGTGGCAAGTATTGGCAAGGGTGTGTTGCATCCGGGATTCTGGATCAGCAGCGGCTTGTGGTTGATGCGGCGCTGGGAAAAAGGAACGGTGGAAGAGAAGATTAATGTGTTGTTGGCGCCGTAGGTCTTTTGGGGATGGAGTAGGTCGGTGTGAATGGCTAATTCCGCACAAATCAAATTACCTGGCGTTTTACCGGAGGGCGAAATTTATTCCGCCTATTATAATGCGTAAAAGGTTTTTAATCAACGCATTGTTTAGGCGGAATAAATTCCGCCGTCCAGTCAAGCCCTAATTCCCTCACGTGACCTTCGTTTTGAGATGTCACCTCCTCCTTTGGTCGGAGATGACACCTCAAAACTGACGCTTTAGGGTTTTGGGAGATAAAAACAACATTTCGGAAACCCATTCAAAAGGACTAATTACCCCAAAATACCCAACCCAACGCCCCTCATTCGATATTCGATATTCATCTGTTCGATATTCATTATTCTTCACATGACGCCACATCAGATTCTTGAGCAGGTTTGCGACCCGGAAATTCCGGTACTCACCATTTACGACCTGGGTATTAT
>JBAXTB010000415.1:0-4896 GCA_037130425.1 Bacteroidota bacterium | reverse complement strand
ATTTTTTACGACAAAATCCTGTACACCGTTTATTCCGACGCCCTGCAACAAAATACCACTGACGCCGATTATAAACGCGAATTACAAGCCCTGAAAGACAAAGGCATTTTGCCGGCAAATACCGATTTAAATAAAATTACCTTTGACGGAAATATCGGCGCTTCGGCCAACAATGTAAAATACCTGAACGGCCCTTCCTACACCGAATTACAGGCCAACCGCGCCCACGTATTTAGCGGTGAACGCCGTATTTTGAACCCAAACGGCTATCAAAACCCGTACACGCACCAGTTTTCAATCGGTTATCAAAAACAACTCGACAAAACGCATTTGTTTTATGTCGACATTGTTCACAATATTTCGCGCAATTTATTCCGCCTCCGCGACCTGAATGCGCCGTCAGCGTATCCGCTCAACGACCCGAACAACGTCATCGTGCGCACGCAAGCGCAGGCGGATGCGACGCGCCCGGTAGCCATTGATCAAGGCGGTTTTGCCATCATCGGCGCGGATACGGTACGCGGGGTGGCGCGCAACGTGATCGTGAGTGAAACTGCGGGCAAAGCGGAATACACGGCGTTGAGCCTTAATTTCCAGAAAGATCGGGGCGATGGTAATTTTGCCTATCGCTTTATTTATACCCTGTCGCGCTTGAAAAATAACACGGAAGACGTGAATTTTAAGGCAATGGACTCCAATAATTTTGCCAACGAATGGGCGCCAGGTATTAATGATCGCACCCATGTTTTGAACGGATTTGTAACTTATTATCCTTTGAAACGGCTTTCCTTTACGGTGGCAGCCTTGTTGCAAAGCGGTCAGCCGATCAACCGGATTCCCAATGGCGAAGTCTACGGCACCAGCGATTTGAATGGCGACGGCCGCTCTTTCGGCGATGCTTACGTGGGCAACAGCGACCGGCAGCCCGGCGAAACCCGCAACAACGACCGCCTGCCTTGGGCCAATACCTTTGACCTGGCCGGTGAGTACGATTTTAAAACGGGTGAAAAAAGTAATTTGATCCTGCGCGCCGATGTTTTTAACCTCTTTAACGCAGCAAATTTGAGCGGGTATTCCAACAATGCCACGCAGAGCAATCAAGTGCAAGTGGGTTCAACGGCTTCGGGTTTGTTGGTGCGCCGGAATGCAAGCGCGCCGCGGCAGATACAGTTTAGTTTGCGGTGGGTGTTTTAAGTAACATTTTATGAAAAAACTACTTTTCTTCGCCTTTCTCCTCCTTGTTTCCTGCCAACAACCGCAGCCCAACAAGATCTCCGACCCCACTACCCTGCCCTGGGCCGAACTCGAAACCCAGGCCAAGGGCAGCACCGTGCATTGGATGATGTGGCAGGGCGACCCGCTCATCAACCGCTATGTGCGTGAATACGTGGTCCCGGAAGTCAAAAAACGCTTCGATATTACGCTCGATGTAGCGCCGGGACAGGGAACTGAAATCGTGAAAGCGCTGCTGGCCGAAAAAGAAGCGAACAAAACCGACGGCGCCATCGACCTGGGCTGGATCAATGGAGAAACTTTTTTTCAACTCCGACAAATCGATGCTTTGTACGGGCCTTACGCCTCCAAACTGCCCAATGCCCAGTACATTGATTTTGAAAACCCGTTTATTGGCTACGATTTTCAACAAAAAACCGACGGATTTGAATGTCCTTGGGGAAATGTCCAATTGGCCGCTATTTATGACACCCTGCGCACACCCATGCCGCCGCGCAACCTGGCGGAATTGGAAATCTGGTTCAAGGCGCATCCCGGAAAATTCACAATTCCTTACGAATTTACGGGTATGACCTTGCTCAAATCCTGGATGATTGCGTTAGCTGGCAACGCACAGGCGCTTGATGGGCCGTTTGATGAGGCAAAATACGTTGCATTAAGCGGCAAACTTTGGGATTTTATCAATCGGAACAAGGCGTTTTTCTGGCGCAAAGGGGAAACGTTCCCGGAAAGTGTGGCCGCCATGCACCAGATGTTTGCCAATGGCGAACTGGATTTTACGTTCTCAAACAACGACAACGAGGTGGATAATAAAATCCTGCAAGGCGTTTTCCCCAATACAGCGCGCGCTTACATTTATGATTTCGGCACCATTCAAAACTCACATTTTCTCGGCATTCCGTCGCACGCCGTGAACAAAGCGGGCGCGATGGTGGTGGCCAATTTTTTGATTTCGCCGGAAGCGCAATTGCAAAAACTCAATCCGGCGGTTTGGGGCGACGGCACGGTGTTGGCGCTGTCAAAATTACCGGCTGAGTGGCAGGCGAAATTTAAGGCGGTTCCAGCGCGTCGTTATGCGCCGCGCCGGGAATCCATCAGCCCGAAAGCGCTGCGTGAACCCGCGCCGGAATACATGATCCGCTTGTACGACGATTTCAGAACCAAGGTAATTGAACAGAAATAGGGTTTATCCTGCATGTATAAAACGAAATCATTCAATCGAATCGGCGTCCCGGTTTTTATAAGCATCGTCTTGTTGCCCTTGGCGGCGGGTGTTGGTTATGCCCTGGCATACAGTTTCGGTTTGACGGGTGCGTTGTCGCAAGGATTTACCACAAAATACTGGAATATCGTACTCACAAACCCCGAAACCTGGCAGTCGCTGTTGCTCAGTGCGGGTATTGCGGCTACAGTTGTGCTCATTTCTACCGCACTGGCTTTGAGCATTTTACTCTACTGGGGCGAGCGATTAGAACAAGGATTATCGGGCTACTTGATTTACCTTCCCTTGGCCATTCCGCCGCTCAGTGCTGCGTTTTTGGGCTTTCAATGGCTGGGAAAATCCGGAATGTTGTCAAGATTGGGCATCGCATCCGGCCTGATTCCGTCTTTGGAACAGGCTCTTGAATTGATAAATGATTCCTGGCATATCGGGGTGATTTTTGTGTTGTGTACGATGACTATGCCGTATTTTCTGGTGCTGTTTTTACAATATCGACGCAGCGAAAACCTGCCGCAGTTAATGCAGTTGGCCGGTACTTTGGGCGCTTCTTCTGGTCAGATGATTCGGCGTGTTGCGGTGCCGGTATTGCTGCGCCGCGCCGCGCCGAATTTGGCGCTCAGCGGTATTTTTTTGTTTGGGGTGTATGAAGTTCCCTTGTTGCTGGGTCGTCAGTCGCCGCGTATGATTTCGGTGATGATTGCCCAAAAATTCAAAAAATTCAACCTTGAAGACGTGCCGCCCGCTTATGCGCTCACAGTGCTTTACGCCTTGATTATCAGCCTTGCAGCGTGGTGGATGTACCGGCAAATGCGGCGGGTTTCCGGGAACGACATGACTTTTAATAGCACGCAAAAACAAGTAGAAAATTCGTGAAAAAGGTACTTCTTGCTTGTTTTTTGGCCTTGTTGGCGCTGCCGTTTGCCTACCTTTTGCTTTTGTCCTTTGCAACGGGCTGGCGATTTCCGGCGTTGTGGCCGGAGGGTTTGAGCGCTGAAAACTGGGCGACGACAATGGCATCCGGGGCCGGTGTGGGTGCGGCTTTGTTGCGTTCGGTGTGTTTATCGGGCGCCGTTGCAGCGGTCGTGACGATGGGCGGATTTGTATTGGGAAAAGCCCTCGCCGCGCACCCGCAGCGCGCGCGCTGGCAGGCGATGGCGTATTTGCCGTATGCGTTTTCGCCGGTTATTTATGCGTATTGTTTGCAGTTTTTCTTTTTAAAAACCAACCTAAGCGGCTCATTAACAGGCGTTTGGATGGCGCAAATATTATTGCTGCTCCCTTTTGGCGTGTTGTTTTTCAGCAATTATTGGGACGCGCGTTTGCAAAACATGGAACAACTCGTGCGCACTTTAGGCGGTCAAGCACGCGATGTATGGCAACGGGTACTCATTCCGGTTTCAAAAACAGCGCTGCTGACCGTGTTTTTCCAATCTTTCCTGTTGTCCTGGTTTGATTACGGCCTCACTAGCGTTATAGGACTTGGACAGGTTAAAACACTTTCGGTGCAGGTTTGGCAATATATCGGGGAGGCCAATCCATTTTTTGCAGCCATCGGGAGTTGTTTATTGGTGTTTCCGCCGGTTGTTTTACTCATGATTAATAAACGCATCGTATTTCGGGAAAACGCTGCGTAATTTATTGAAAATCAATGTTTTTAAACGTTCAACATATATCAAAATCCTTTGCGTGCAGCGGCGTTCTGCACGATTTGTCATTCGGGTTGGCGGAAAAACAAACGCTGGCCATTCTGGGGCGTTCGGGTTGCGGAAAAACCACACTGCTAAAAATCATTGCAGGATTGCTTGAGGCAGATAAAGGACAAATTGAAATCGGCGGTAAAGCCGTGCAGGAGTTGCCGCCACAGGCGCGTAAAACGGTTTATTTATATCAGGAGCCGCTGCTGTTTCCGCATTTGAACGTGTTTGAAAACGTGGCGTTCGGCTTGCGTTTGCGGCGGGAAGCGGAAGCAGATCTCCACAGTAAAACATTGCAAATGCTTGAAAATCTGGAACTTACAAGCCAGTCTAATAAAATGCCCGCAACCCTGAGCGGCGGGCAGCGCCAGCGGGTGGCCTTTGGGCGGGCGCTCATCATCAAGCCCGCAGTTTTGCTGCTTGACGAACCCTTTGGCAATTTAGATGTTGAAACCAGGGCCAACATGCAGCAGTTGTTTAAAAAAATTGCCGCTGAATTCAGCATTACCGCCGTTTTTGTCACCCATGACCTGAAAGAATCGGTGCTGATGGGCGATCAACTGGCGTTTATGGAAAATGGAAAACTCGACGTATTTGAACACCTCGATGACTTCATCCAAGACCCGCGCACGGGCATGAAAGCCGAAATTGAGTTTTGGAAAAACTTGAAATAGGATGCAACTATTTATCTCATTCTAAAAATCCCGAAGGGCTACGGTTTACGGAGAAGTTGCATGGTAAAAAATT
>JBAXTB010000414.1:0-4903 GCA_037130425.1 Bacteroidota bacterium | reverse complement strand
TATCGGTAACATAACCGGCAGTACGAGGAATGATGGGGACAATATCCCCTTCAATTTGCGCATTATCTGTTTCAACATGCACTTTATTATATTGAAGCAACCGCGTTGAATACATTCCACCGGCAATCAACACGCCAACGACAACCAGTGCAATGAATATTTTGCGAAAAATTTTTGAGTTCATGTGTTTTATTTTGAAAGATTTCCAGTTGTTTTTATGAATTTAAAATAAGCGAGGTCGAGATCTGCCTCATCTATCAAAACATTCAATTTTCCCTGGATTAAATTGGTGAGTGCGTCCTGTAAATCAGTGGCGATCACAAGGTTATCTTGCAAGCGATCATAGATAAGACGATAGTTTTCATCGGCTTGTGCCAATATTTGCTTCGTCAATACCAGATGTGCCTGCGCCCGCTTGTAAGCCAAATAATTTGCGTAAAGCTCTGTCTTTATGTTGTCAACCAAGGCCAATTGCAGTTGATGCGATAGCTCGTAATTGTATTGCGCATCTTGTACAAAATGCTTGTTGTTGTAAAGAGATGATACATCCCATGCCACCGAAATACCAGCGTTCCAGGTGCCATCAAACCTTGCTTTTTGCGGAAAAATCCGGGGATTTGGACGCAAATAATTAAGATTTGTGGATGCGCTAATGGTTGGGAAAAAATTGGCTTTGTTTATTGCAATATTCAGATCGGCTGCTTTTAAGCGCGTATTTACAGCCGTTAAATCAGGTCGATTTTCCAATGCACTTTTCTCATAATCAGCATAAGATCCATTTAATTGGTACTTAAAGAAACTGCTCGAATCAATCATCGTTTGTGCGCTATCCGGCAAACCCAACAGGATATTAAACCCGTATTGGGTGCTTGCATAAGCATTACTAATATCCAACTGTTGGATATTTAACTGCGATAATTGAAGTTCCAGTTTGAGTACATCATTGTGCAATACGACGCCATTATCTTCCAGATTTTTCAAATCTACCAGCCGCGCTTGAACCAGTTGAGCATTCTCACGCAATATTTTGGTTGACTGCTGTAGTTTGTAAAATGTGTAATATGCCGAAATGATATTGTACACAACATCAGATCTATCCTTTTCCAGGTCTAATTCAGCTGCCTTTTCTAAAAATGCCAGTGATTGGATTGTTTTTTTAACACGTCCGCCGGCATAAAGCAATTGACTTGCGCCTAAATTTTCACCGAATTGGTTAAGAATTTGTGGGTTAAGTACAATTGGTTCTGGCGCACCCGGAAATTTTACTGAAAAAGGCGTGATATTATCGCTAATTCGGGTATATGTGCTGCTTACTTTTACTTGTGGTAAAGTTTGGGTATTCGTCTCCCGGATTTTCGCCTGAGCAATATTAATCTTTTGGCTTGAAGCCTTTAAAACTTTGCTATTGGCAATACCTAATTCAATGGCTTTGCCCAAATCCAGTTTCAGCACTTGCTGCTGAGCATTCAGAAATCCGGACGATAACCAGTAAAACCCAATAATCAACCAGATTTTGTAATTAAATTCAACCATCTGAAGGCTTATTTTTTGGATTTAGACAAATATTGATACAAAGGCGATAAATCAATGTAGATTTTATAGTTCTCTACTAATTTACCTTTAAAAGATAAATGAACCATGTAGGGGATCGGATCCAGGGAAGTACCATCTTCAAAGGAATAGGTCGCTTCCGCAGAATATACAATTTCCTTATTATCGTCTTTGAAGACCTTTATAATCCGCTGGCCCAAATGCTTGAAACCTTTATTAAATTCAATTAAAGCGGCTTCAACATTTTCCCTGCCAATAATTTCAGGATTACTACCAAATCGCATAACTGCGTCCGGAGTTAAAAGCAATGTAAACTCATGCAACTTTTTGTTTTCGTCACAATCAAATACACTGGCTACGTATTGTTTGTGTCCTGTATTTGGCCAACCCTTAAAAGCCGCCTTGATGTCTTTACGGTTGGGATTGGGCTGGGCCGCCAAAAAATTGAAAGCGGAAATGGCGCTGAATAGCACAAAAAAAAGCACCAGAGATTTGATTGAATTGATCGTTTTGTTCAACGTTTTCATAATTAATAATGGATTGGTGGAAAAATAATGTTTCCAAAGACAATCCTATAACCATGCCAAACGTCTAACTATATGACTATCAATTACTTACAATCATTTTTTAAAATTGAACACAACGACATACCGTTATTTAACGAATACAAATATCGATATTTGGGTATTTTGCTTATGCGCTTAGAAGATTTATCTGCCTCTGAAAATCTACTGTCTAAATATTAATTTTCCCCTCGCTTGGTCTTCGCTCCTCCACGCCCCGCCGCCGCAAGTCTATGCCACGCTCAACCTTCCTGAACTGCTGGGGACAGGTTTGGTCAAGCACAACTTTCATAGGCATTTAAACGCTGTATTAAATTGATTGTGAGCTCTTTACGTCAAGCCAAACATCGGAAGGGCTGGCTGCCCTTCCGACGTTCCGCGCGCGCCTGACTACAGAGCATTGCCAAATCGGCGGCTAACCGCAGTAATTCAATTAGATAAAAAAAGTGTTTCCCTTGTGTGCTTCGGAGGGTCAGCTCATCTGTGTCTTGCCCTCACATTCGACAAAAAAATCATCATTGCCCCGCAATCCCCGCCGCCAAACCTTTTACCCGAAAAATATAAAACGGCGCGCTCCCCAAAATATGCGCTTTGGATTTCATCATCACATCCGGAATATCCGAATCGGCGATGTAGAGCCAACCGTCAGGGCCAAAACTCAGTCCGTCGGGCCAGCGCATGAGCGGGTGCTTGGCGTAGGTGCGTTGCGTGCGCGTAGAGTCGATCACCAGAATGCTGCCGTCTTCGATGCCGGTCAGGTAAATATTGCCCGCAAGATCCATCGAAAGGCCGTCGCATTGGCTTTTGTTGGCATAAAACTCCACTTTTTGACCTAAAGCCTCGGCAGAAAGGCTTTCATTGTTCAGGTCTGAGGTTCGGATGCGGTATAGTTTGCTGCCCGACATCGGACCAACATACAGCCATTCATTGGTTTTATCCAACGCAATCGGGTCGAAGGCCGGGTGCATCCAGTAAAAACCGAGCGGGTACATTTTCCGGCCCTGCGAATTGATTTCATAAGGCTCTTCCGTAATTGCAGGGTGCCGATCCAGCACGCGCCGCACCTTGCCCGTTTGTACATCACAGATCAATAAACCGGGGCGTTGCGCCATCACCCCGATGTCTGCCACATATATTTTTTCGCCCGCCGAATCAATTTGCATATCCTGTATGTACGAGCCGACGCCGCACAAATCCTTTGGAATATCAATCTGTTTCACCAAGGTGTTGGTTTTCAGGTCAAACGCCAGCAAACGCGGCTGTTTGAGTCCGTGAAAACCGTGATCGCAGGTCCAAAGCCGGTTTTGCCGGTCGATCCGGATGTTAAAAATCTGATCTAAAAAGGGTTGGCCTTCGCCGCGCGGTTGTTGCCAGGAAGCATCGGGATAGGGTACGGGTTTTCCGTCAATTAGTTCCCAAACCTTCACATCCGGCCGACTTTCGGCGTGGTAGGTGCAAAAAATACGGCCCTCGGCGCTCACGGCTAAGTTGCCGGGCGGTTCGGGCAGCGTAGCCACAACTTGCACAGCGCTGTCGGGCAGCATCGTATTGGTGTGCATGTCGGGGAAGGGTTTGCCCGTTCCGCCGTAGCGGTTGTAAAACCAGGCCACAAACAGCACAATGAGGGTCAGTATTACGAAAAGCGTCCATTTCAGGATGCGGAGAAAACGTTTCATAACTGGTTCTTTTTTAATAATTTATTTTGGCATTTAGCGCAACACCAATTTTAGCCAATATTCCATTTCGGCAATGGCGGGATTAAAATCTAGTTCTCCGGCGACAAACGGCCCGGCTTTGCGGACAGTCTGGTGTTTCAGCGCATCAGAGAGGTAAAACAGGTGTTCGGCTAATGCGGCGGCGGGTTCGGTAACTGCCAGGGCGTTATCGGCGGAAGCGCGGCGCAACAGACCAGTCAGGAAAGCAATTTCCCCGGCCTTGGTGTCGCGGTACAACACTTCGAACATCGGTTCCAGGCTGCGCAGGTTTTCCAATGACAAACGGGTTAGGTGAATCACCTCACCGTAGCGCCGGATGCGTTCGGTGAGGTAAAAACGGATCTGTCGCCGGATGTCGGGATAGGCTGCGGCTTTGGTTTCCAGGTCGGCCATAAAAGCCTGGGTTTCCTGAAGGATTACCGCTACGAAAATCTCCTCTTTGTTTTTGAAATAGTAGTACAAACTGGCTTTGTTCAGGCCGGCCCGTTTACCAATATCGTCCAACGTCGTCTTTTCATACCCAAAGCGGGCAAAACATTCGCTCCCAGCCTGCAGGATCAGGTCGCGTTTCGGATTATCTTTCATGGCGATTCAAACATTTGATTATCAACAGGTTGATTCGGGTTGCATGCCTAATAATTGCCGCATCACCTTTTGATGATGCAAAGGTAAGGGGTGGTTTTAAATTTTTCAAACTTTTTTGTAAAATATTTGAAAAACGAGCAAATATTTAGTATGTTGTAAAAATCCCGAAGGGATTATATGTTTATAGATCAGACAAGGGGAAATGCCCCAATCCTGAAAGGATTGTATGTAAAAACGCTATAAAACACATAAAATCCCTTTACTGCCGAGCGCAATGTGAGCATGCATCTAACATATTGTAACCGCCGGTTTTAACCGGCGGAATTAGAATTCTTGCTCCATCACATCTATCTTCTTTACAGAACATCAACATAATCAACCTGTTAGATGCTGATGTTTTGCATAGAAGATAGATGTGATAGAACGATACCTTAGGCCCCTCGTTAAAACGAGGGGTTACAAGATGTTAGGTGCTGTGTTTATTGTGTA
>JBAXTB010000413.1:0-4913 GCA_037130425.1 Bacteroidota bacterium | reverse complement strand
GGCGTACAAAGCCATTACCTGGAGCGGATTGCGGCCTTGCCGGAAGCAGAGTTAAACAAGACCTTATTGTTACTTTTAGCCTTGTTTAAAATAGCCTATCTGCGCAGGTTTATTGCCGAGAAAAATAGTCCGGACAAATGGTGGTACTGGGATTTTTCCGATGAAAAAAACTATGAATCCGTTCAAAATCAGATTATTGCCGGTGTTTCAGCCGATTAAATTCCTTCGGAATCTACCCTGCTGTAGCGCTTGTGTCTTTTCGACCAAGCGCACATAATATGGGCAATCAAACCACATAACAAATTGATTATGAATAATATATCATCGCGCGTTGCTTGCGCTTGGTCGAAAAGACACAAGCGCGGCAGTAGATTGGCATGGCGCGAAAGAAAAGCAAAACCTTGCGCGACGAACCCGAACTTTTCAACGAAAAAACAAGTTGTTCGCACAAACATAAACCGTGAAAAATCTCTGGCTAATCCACTAACGTAAAGACCATCAAGCACGTATGCTAAAAATATTCCAATTCGAAGGTGGCGGCCATTTCCTATGCTTAAATGATGATCGGAATTGGGGTTTACTGATAGGCGATGATTTTTCGTCCTTTGAAAAAAACGGCGCTATCTTAGGCCTACTACCAGTGTTAGATATTGATTATGAAGTATTTGCAGAAAAAATAAATGCATTAGGGCTTTCCCCTTCGCTGGCGCCAGGTTCCACCTGGTGTCTACAATCTGTCGGGTTCCACCCGACGTTTGTTGTGAAAGCGGGTGGAACCCGCAGGATCGTAGACACCAGGTAGAACCTGGCGCCAGCAATTCATGGTTTTTGATCCATCAACCGCAGCGCCTCCCGCCGCGTAAGCGCTGAAACCGCATTCTCCGACACAAATGTCCGCACAGCCGCAGGATTCGTCCTCGAATATCGCCGCAAAGCCCAACCTGCGCCTTTTTGCAGGAAAAACTCCTTGGATGCCGCCACCCGTTTGATATACCGGAACATCAGTTCCTGATCCGTTTTGTCGCGGTAGCTCAATTGAAAAATAATGGACACACGCTGGAGCCACATATTGCCCGAATCCATCCAGCGTTCAGTTACCGGCACAATTTGATCGGGGAAACGGCGGAAATGAATGCCCACAAGTTTGGCAATCCAGTCTACCGTGTCCCACCAGGAGCGGGTGCAGATGAGTTCTTCCAGCAAATTAATGAGTGCCGGGCCTTGGCCTTTTTGCGATTTTTCAATGGTTTGCAAGGCAAAATAGTGCATTTCCCGATGATCGTCGGCAAAGCATCGGCGCGCAAAAGCCGTTAGGGCAGGCTCTTCCGGAAACCCCATTTCCTGATGAATCTCTTTGGCTAAGGCTACCCAATGGGGGGCTTTCAATCCGAAATATTCAAACTGATGGCGCATGTACTTCATTTGGCCCTGCGCGATGTCAGGATTGCCCTGCTCTTGAAATACCCGGCGGACGTGTTGGTAATAGGCTTCCGTGTCAAGCATAGATTTGTTGTTCGTTCAAGTGCGCAAGGTCAATGTACTTGTGCTATTTTTGCATCATTTTCTGCCATAATTTTAACACGATAAATATGCGGTCCTTCCTTATTAGTTTTTGCCTTGTGTTTTTTACATCACAAGCCCTTTTCAGCCAGGAAATATCTGAAAAATACCTGCACAAACACATCGCTTTCCTTGCTTCCGACAAACTGAAAGGCCGTTCTACCGGTTCTCCGGAGTGCATGAAAGCTGCCAAATATATAGCCAAACAATTCAAAAAAATCGGCCTGCAACCTAAAGGCGATAACGGCACTTTTTTTCATCAATACGAGTTTAAACGCAGTTCCGACCCGCACAGCGCGCCCAACGGCCCGCAGGAATATGCCCAAAATGTGGTGGGTTATATCGACAACGGCGCGGCAAACACCATCGTCATTGGCGGGCACTACGACCATCTGGGCCTTGGACACGATCATAACTCCTTGGAAGCCAACCCCGAAGGTAAAATTCACAACGGCGCCGACGACAATGCTTCCGGTACGGCTGGCGTGATTGAACTGGCGCGTTATTATGCGAATAATGGCGTAAAAGAGCAGCATAATTTCCTGTTCATTTGCTTTTCCGGCGAAGAACTCGGCTTGTTTGGATCAAAAAAATACACCGATTCGCCGACCATCGACCTAAGTAAAGTGAGTTTTATGCTCAATATGGACATGATCGGCCGACTCAATGCAGAACGCCGGATTATGGTGGGCGGCGTGGGTACCGCACCGGATTTTGTGCCGACGATTACCAAGTTTAAAGGCGATTTTACTATAAAATTCGACAGTTCCGGTGTAGGGCCCAGCGATCACACTTCGTTTTACCTGAAAAACATTCCCGTGCTGTTTTTCTTTACCGGCCAGCACTCCGACTACCATAAACCTTCGGACGATGTTGAAAAAATCAATTTTCCGGGTGAACAGCAACTACTGGAAATGGCGGTGCGTGTAGTAAATGAACTGGACAAAACGCCCAAATTGCAATTCCAGGAAACCAAAGTATCCAAAGACAGCAGCCCAAGTTTTACCGTAACCCTCGGCATTATGCCTGATTACACCTACGAAGGCGAAGGTTTGCATGTCGATGGCGTGACCAACGGCAAATGCGGTTTTAAAGCCGGTCTGCAAAAAGGCGACATCATTGTGCGGCTCGGCGAGGTGGAGGTAAAAACCATCCAGGACTACATGAAGGGCCTTTCGATGTTTAAAAAAGGCGACAGCACCAAGATTAAAGTAAAACGCGGCAACGAAGAAAAGGTCCTCGACGTTACGTTTTAAACAAGATTTATGGACAAGCCGCCTTACCGTTTCGAATTTACCAGCGCCCAACCCGACGATGCGCCCAATCCCTGGAAAACACTGACGCAAACCGAAGCCTACGCCAATCCCTGGATTCGGGTATCGCACCGCGAAGTGCTGAATCCTTCCGGCGGAAAAGGCATTTACGGCGTGGTGCATTTTAAAAATATTGCCGTGGGCATCGTGCCGCTCGACGAGGACAACAACACCTGGCTGGTGGGGCAGTACCGATACACCTTGGAGCGCTATTCCTGGGAAATTCCGGAAGGCGGCTGCCTCAAGGGCGATTCGACGCTGGAGGCTGCTAAACGCGAACTGCTGGAGGAAACGGGTATTACGGCCCGGGAGTGGATTCCGTTGATGGAAATGCATACCTCTAATTCTGTCACCGACGAATACGGCCTCGCGTACATCGCGCGCGGCTTGTCGTTCGGGGAGGCGCAACCGGAAGAAACCGAGGAATTGCACATTCGAAAACTGCCTTTTGCCGAAGTTTTTCGGATGGTAATGGACGGAGAAATCACAGATGCGTTCTCGATGATTGCCATTTTAAAAACCGAGGCCTTGCTGCGGCAGGGACTTATTTGATTTGAAGGGGAAAATTATCGTAAAACGGACAATCAGAACTGATTTTCATTTGTTTTAACGCTGATTTTATACCGTTTTTTTCCATAAGGCGTTTTAAGTCCCTACCTTTGCGAAAATATTTGCCCTAACTTTTTTTACTCTTTTCGGTTCATGGATCTGCTCAAACAACAATTTTACGAAAAATCGCAAGCCCTTGCCAAAGAGGTGAAGGATTTGCTTAAAGAACACGGCGACAAGAAGGTAGACGAAGTCGTTCTGGATCAGGTGTACGGCGGGATGCGCGACATCACCTGCATGATCTGGGAACCGTCTTTACTCGATGCTGAAGAAGGCATTCGTTTTCGGGGATATTCGATTCCTGAACTGCGTGAAAAACTCCCGCGTGCCCCAAACGGTACGGAGCCGCTGCCAGAAGGCTTGTTCTGGCTGATGCTGGTCGGCGAAATTCCGACCAAAGACGAAGTTAAATGGCTGACGGAGAACTGGGTACGCCGCGCCAATGTGCCGGAGCACGTGTTCCGCGCCATCGACGCGCTGCCGGTTGATTCGCACCCGATGACCCAACTTTCGGTGGGCATCATGGCCATGCAAAATACCAGCGTATTCGCTCAGCGTTACAACAGCGGGATGAATAAAACCGAGTACTGGGACGCTACCTACGAAGACACCATGAACCTGATCGCGCGCCTGCCACGCATTGCCGCGCATATTTACCGCCGCGTGTACCACAACGGCGTACAGGTTTTGCCTGATATTTCACTCGACTGGGGCGGCAATTTTGCGCACATGCTCGGCTTTGAAGATGAAAAATTCAAAGAGTACATGCGCCTGTTCCTTATGATCCATGCCGACCATGAAGGCGGCAATGCCTCAGCCCACACCACACACCTCGTCGGTTCCACCCTCAGCGATCCGTACCTGTCGTTCAGCGCAGCCCTGAATGCTTTGGCCGGCCCCTTGCACGGCCTGGCAAACCAGGAGGTAATCCGCTGGATCCAGAAAATGGTGGATACCCTCGGCACCACCAAACCAACCCGCGAGCAAATTAGCGAGTACGTAAAAAGTACCTTGGCAAGTGGTCGCGTTATCCCTGGCTACGGCCACGCGGTATTGCGCAAACCGGATCCGCGCTTTATGGCGCAGCGCCAGTTCGCCGAAGACAATGTGCAGGACAGCGACTTGGTTAAAATCGTTTGGAAAATTTTTGATGTGGTTCCGCCGATCCTCTCCAGCCTCGGTAAAGTGAAAAACCCTTGGCCGAACGTGGATGCGCATTCCGGCGCTTTGTTGATCCACTACGGACTGAAAGAATACAATTTCTACACGGTGATATTCGGTGTGAGCCGTGCGCTGGGCGTATTGGCCGCACAATGCTGGTCGCGCGCGCTTGGTTTGCCGCTCGAACGCCCAAAATCAGTAACGACTGCCTGGGTGAAAGAGTATTTGATGAAAGAACATGGCGTGGTAGGAATAGAGCAGTAGTGCTTT
>JBAXTB010000412.1:0-4933 GCA_037130425.1 Bacteroidota bacterium | reverse complement strand
ATAATTTTCATCAAAAAATTAGCACAAATATTATGGCTCCCTTTAAAGCATCACATGGAAAACCGCCAAGAGGTCTTGTTTCAAACCCTCGTTCTACCTCTTTTGAAGGTACATTCGGTCGGATGTTTCGTACACTTCCCGCCGCCCGGTATGCTGACGACCCGGCAAAAGAAAAAGAAATTCTCCATAAACTCGCAATTGAAATGATTGCTGACTTGGAACCCTTCAACAAGTTTAATCCCGTTGACTTAGACGATGAAGAAAATCGCGGCATCCCGGCAGGCTACACCTATTTGGGTCAATTTATTGACCATGACCTGACGTTTGACCCCGCCAGCTCATTACAGAAACTAAATGACCCTGACGGTTTAGTCGATTTTCGGACGCCAAGGTTTGACCTCGATAACGTATACGGTCGCGGACCAGACGACCAGCCTTATTTGTATGAGCAAAACGTAAATGGCCCAGATAAAAAGATGCTGCTGGGGAATATAATTAACGGTGATAAAAACGCAAGGGATTTGCCACGCATACTGCGAACTACGGAAAGTCAAGCCCCAAAGGATATCGCTGCCCGCGCCTTAATCGGCGACCCCCGCAACGATGAAAACCTGATTGTTTCTCAATTGCAGGCAATTTTTTTGCGTTTTCATAATCTAATGGCAGATATTTTGGGTGATGATGCAAGTTTTGAGGAAATTCAAAAAGAAGTGCGTTGGCATTATCAATGGATCGTTTTACATGACTTTTTGCCTACCATTGTAGGCGAAGAGATGGTGAATAGTATCTTGCCACACCTAAAACTTAATACTCCTATTTTTGAAAATCCGCCAAAATTGCGTTATTTTAATTGGCGTGAAGATCCGTTTATGCCTGTTGAATTCAGTGTTGCCGCCTACCGGTTCGGACATTCCATGGTCAGACCTTTTTATACAATGAACCAGAAAAGCGGGTTTTTCCGTCTGTTCCAAGGCAGCGCCGAAGAAGAAGGAAAAGAAACGATGGTCGGATTCAGGGCGATTCCTGAAAAAATGGCCATTGACTGGGATATGTATTTTAATATGAGTACTTCAGAGGGGCCTAAATCGAAAAACCGGGTTCAACTTTCCTATAAAATAGATACGTCTTTGTCAGATCCATTAGGGCACTTACCCCCTTCTGTGGCATCAGTAGTACCGTCTTTAGCAGAAAGAAACTTGGTAAGAGGACTTCAAATGGGGCTTCCTTCTGGCCAAACAGTGGCACGACACATGGGTATCGTACCGATTCCTGATGCCGATTTAAAAATTGGAAAAGCAATCGAAATAAAAAAAGATACCAAAGAAGAAGATAAACCAGTTGCAATAACGGCTATCGATAAAGCATTTGCAGATAACGCGCCACTTTGGGTTTATATATTGGCCGAGGCATCATACTACTCCAACAAGTTAAATGAACCCGGAGGCAAACTTAGTAATGATACAACAGTCCGTTTAGGCCCAGTTGGCGGCCGAATTGTAGCGGAGGTTTTCATTGGTTTGCTTTGGGGCGACTCTCATTCTTTTCTTTATCGGGATGCTACCTGGAAACCACGAGCTGAATTTAAGCCAAGTGGTGAAAAATTCAAAATGATTGACTTAATTCAATACGCTCAAGGCAAAGCACTAGCGAAAGTTATACCCTAAAAAACTTACCCCTGACCATAACCCCCAAAAATCCTCTCCTCCAAAATTATCATCATACCACTCTGTGCGCAGTATGCTTTGGTGCATACTGCGCCCTAACCCCTTATTTCAAATGAAAACCTTCATTTTAACCATTTTTAGCCTCCTTGCAATGAACCAGGCCATTTTAAATGCGCAAAACACACCGGAACATCCCGATGAAAAAGACGGGTATGAAATTCAACGTCTTTGCACAGAAATGCTTGATGCGCCTATTGATTTTTCAGATGCAAGGCTGGACGAATTATTGAATTACAACCTTACAAAAGAAGAATTCAGGTTTTATACAAACCGGCTTTTTAATATAGAAACTGGTATCGTAAGCAATCGCTCCGGCGCCATGAAAGGAATCATGGGAAAGTTGAATCGGAGAGATATTAGAATTCGGGAAAATATTTACCATAAAAGACTAAAACGAATAGGAAAAGCCCCGGAAGGATGGACCAAAGTATTGGCCGAAGGCGATTCCTGGTTTGAATACCCCATTTATGTGCGCGATATCATTTCTCACCTGATCCGGAGGGAAAAAAAATTTGCTATTCGCAGTATTGGCGCAGGGGGCGACTGGATGTCAAATATGATTTTTGAGCGCGAATACTTGTTCCATCTCAGCACTTTGCGGCCCCATGTTTTTTTGGTAAGCGGCGGTGGAAATGATATAATGGGGGAACAATTGGGCGCTTTAGTTGATGCTTCCCCTGATTTGATTTCGTCGAAGGATAAAACATCTGCTCAAAAACTTGCCGATGAAACGACTTATATGGAAAACTACCGTATCTGGGTAAAACATCGTTTGACCGCTAAAGATACAACACAACGCATTTTGCATGTCAATTTCGCCCAAAAACCGATTCCGCAAAATATTAAAGACGACATGAGTCGCGTACCAGCGGGTGCGTATGATAATGTCTTACTTGAAAAAATTATTAAAGGTCGAAAATACCTGAATCCGAACTTTTACGGCTTTTTAAAACTGCTGAAGTTCCAATATCGGTACATGCACAAAACAATTGAAAGCGAAGACCCAATTTTTTACGATTCTCTGCTTATCATCACCCAAGGCTACGACTATCCCCTTCCTTCTTATAGCAGAAAACTCCCCATCTTCAGATGGATACTAAATACCTACATGCATAATGGTCGCTGGCTAAAGGCTCCTTTAACAGCAAAAGGCATTACCGATCCCTTTGACCAAGAATGTGCTATGGCCGCTATGATTTTCGAATACAATGAAATGATGATCGATCTGACAACACAATACAAAAACATGTGTCACATCGATTCTCGCGGAATTGTACAAAGCTTATTTCCTAAAAATCCAAGAAGAGGCTGGTTTGATGAACCCCACGTTAAAAGTTGTGTTTTTAAGCGAATCGCAAAACAATACGCACAGTGCATACGCCAACACAGCGAAATACTTAAGTCAAAGACCGTTAACAGTGCATATCGTTTAGGCAATGATCCTACCATAAGGAATGCCCCAAATACCTACCACGCAACTGTTTTTAAATGCGTAGAAATGAAATAGATAAGAAACAAAATGACATTGAAATGCCTCAATACTGAATAGTATATTACATTTGATGGTTTTAACAAATGGGCATGGCGCATGTTGGCGCAACAGAAAACCATTCGTTCGTATTCGGCATGAGCACAACAAAGAAAAAAGGACGATTATTCGTCAGCCGGGAATTTGTAAAACAGCAAATCAGTAAGGCACAGAAGGCAGGCGTCTTTTTATGGACAAAGGCAGATTTGCGCAAACCCGATTCCTGGCTGGGCACTTTGGTTTCGTTGTTGTTGCGCATCGGTACTTTGCTCATTATCATAGCATTGGGCGTGCTGGTTTACCGTATTTTCAATGACGACGGCTATTCCATTCAGGAAGTAAGTATGCCCGAAAACTTTGTAAAACAAGGTTATAGCGGGATTATTACGGCCCGAATGCTGCAAGACGAATATTTAAAGGTAAAAGAAATTGCGGCCTCTGTTAAAGCCGATTCGGTGCGCACCGTTGGCGGCGATGACCAGCCGGAACTCACGGTTGCGGTCATGGGCTTGGGCATTTCGCTGCGCACAGTAGCCTATCATTTGCGTGAATTGTTAGGGCGGCGCAGCAATTTATTGCGTACGGAAATCACCCAGGCGGATACCAGTTTGGCCTTGACCCTTCGTATGACGGGTTTTCATCTCACAACTTTTCAGGCATCTACGCGGGCGGGCGAACGGCAAGCGCTTCAAACACTGTTGCGCAAAGCCGCAGAAACCGTTTTGGGTAATACAGATCCGTACCGTTTGGCAATTTATTTGGAACGAAACAACCGTTTAGAGGAAAGTTTGCAACAAGCCGCTAGGATCCTCGACCAACATTTAGCCGAACGACATTGGGGTTTGGTTGCTTATGGAAACGCCTTAGAATCTTTGGGGTACAACGAAGAAGCCGCCGAAAAATACCGGATAGCATCACAGATTAAGCCCGATTTTGCCTTGGTTTGGACGCGATTAGGTCGGATTTTGGAAAAACTAAACCAACAATCAGAAGCAATCAACTGCTATAAAAAAGCGATAGAATTCAGTCCGAAAGACGCAGACTTTTGGGATAGCTACGCTTATGCCCTGGCGCGCGCGCATCAGACGGCGGAAGCAGATGTGGCATTTGCCAAAGCCGTACAACTAAAGCCCAACAATATCGAGTACCTCATCAACTGGGCAGAAGCCCAAAGGCAGGTAGGAGATTTGGATGGCGCCAAAAATGTCATGTTGAACGGCGTAAAAGAACGTAGCAGCGAGGTGTCGCGCGCCATCTCAAATGCGTATATAGCCTATTTGGAAAATGACCGTACTAAAATGGAGCAGTTGGCTTCATTAGCTTTGCAATTAGACCCTAAGAATAAAATGATCGCACAATTTGCGATTATCGTATTCCAGCAAAGCAGAAACTATACAAAAGTCATTGAAACAGGCGCATTATTGGCCAATACGGAAGATCGCAATAAACAACAGGACGGTTTAAATCTGATGGCCATGTCGTATAATTCATTAGGACAACATGATTCTGCGTTTCAAATCATCCGCCGCTGCATCAAGATCAATCCGAAGCGTGGCGACCCGTATTCGACCCTCGCAGAAACGTATGCCTTCACTGGCGATCATGCACAATTCTATAAATGGCTGGAAAAGGCGTTTCAAATGGGTTTTCTTCCTTCAAGTATTAACCCGAATGATGAGCC
>JBAXTB010000411.1:0-4988 GCA_037130425.1 Bacteroidota bacterium | reverse complement strand
TAAAGTGAGACATTATTTTACCCGACTTATCTTCGAGATGTTTCCACGCTTGCTCACCAATGTAGACTAAACCTTTATTTTTCTTAAACACTTGTGCAAGTTCTATTAATCTGTTTGAGGGTGTCGGGTCAAGAACAATTAGAACAGGTGTAATCCCAGCGGCTTTACATTCTTTTGGAAATGAAAGTTCTTCACTAAATCTACCTTGTCCGCTTGCAGCGATTGTAACGCGAATTTTAAATTCATAAGCAAGGTTTTCTGCACCAATGTAGCAATCAATTTGTCTGCCTGTTGCTTTTGGTTTTCCCGTTTCGTCTAATCGTTTTACTGGTGAATTAGTAGAGCCGACTGCTTCACCGCCAAGGCAACTAGCCAAAATAGGCTCAAATAAGTAGCCAGTTTCTTGCCCGGAACGGTTGTCAACATCAAAAATCCACTTCCGCCAAATCAACCAGCTATTCAACAAATCATTATCACAGATGCCATATTCTAACAATCCTCTTGGGCCAACCTGATCCATTGTTGGCTTTGGTTGCTGATACAGGATTTTTTGAAATTTCAATCTGCGTTTATGAAGTGAACAAAGATTTAAAAAGTACATTCCAAAATCACTATCAATGTCTATTCCTTTCGAAAGTATTTCCTGTAACTCTTGAATTGTTGGTGTTTTCTTGTGTGATGAAAACCATTCTACTGGAATTTGATAATAATTCGAATTAGGAAGGGACTTAACCGGTTTCGTTAGTCCGATTTTTGAAATATCCCATTTGAGGTCGCTACAAATAATCAAAAAGACTGAATACAGTTCCGCTTCATTAAGAGTTATTGCAGGATAGCCTGTTTCTAGTAATCTAGATTTGCTGAAAAGATTTTTAACGGTTGAATTAACAGGCATTTTCAAATATTGTTAATTGATGCAAATGATTAGGCTTTAATGCAGATAAAAGGCGTTCAGTCTTTTGAAGTGCAGGACTTAATCCTTCTGATTTTGTAAGAACAAAATCTAAGAGCGTTCCTTTGTTTTCTATTTTGCTTTCCTTAAAGCCCAAATTGTAAATATGTTCAGCAAATGTTTTAGCTAAAAGTGGAGGAATGGCATTTCCAATTTGTTGAATTTTATCCCCGTTACTTCCAACGAATACAAAGTCATCGGGAAATGTTTGAATTCTTGCACATTCCCGAATTGTTAAGCAGCGGTTTTCAATTGGATGAATGAATTCTCTAATGGCCGCTCCTGTAATTGTCAAACTGGGCTCGTCTAATTTTAATCTCTTAAGCCCTGATGGAGCACCACCTCTTTTTTCTGATGGAGTTCCATCTTTAACTCTTCTTGTTGCTCTTTTCTTGAATGATGGATGCTGTAAATGGTCAGGCAAATCTTTCATTGTTTGGCCTTGCTCTAACATTGAAATTCTCTCCAATTGAGTTTGATCAATTTTTGGAATGAAGTGGTCTGTAATAGTATTACTTTTGCTTTTTAATAAGCCTGCCCAAGAATTTGAAAAATTAATTGTGTATTTGACCTCTGTATTGTCTATTGTTGGCTCAGGCAAACCAAATAAAGCGTGTTCAATTGTAACAGCTGATTTTCTGAAAATTTTTCCGTGAGAATGTGTTGTCGGGTTTGGGAATGAAAAATCAACGCCCAATCTATTGCCAATAATAATAACACGTTTTCTTCTTTGTGGAACGCCATATTCTTGAGCGTATACCTTTTCTAGTCTTAGCGAATAGCCAAGTTTCACAAATGCATTGATAGTTTCTCTGATATATTCTCCTTCGTTTGTGGTCAAAAGCCCCTCAACGTTTTCCATTAAAAACCATTTCGGCTTGATAATTTCCAATGCTCTTCCATATTGTTTCAATAAGTGGTTTCTTGGATCATCCCAAAACCTTTGACCTGCCGTGCTAAATCCTTGGCACGGTGGACCGCCTATTAAAATATCAATTTCACCTTGTTTTATTTTTAGATCAATTAAAAGTTGAGAGAAGTCAATTTCATTAATGTCCTTGCACTCCGAAAATGTCTCAGGAAAGTTTTTCTTATAAGTTTCTATCGCTGATTTGTCAAAGTCTGTTGCATATACAATGTCATACCCTGCTTGGTTAAATCCAAGTGAACAACCTCCTGCACCAGCGAAAAGACTTATTGCTTTGGGGTGTTTTTTCAATGTCATTTTTTTGTTTATAGTCACAAGTCAAAGATAATAAAATGAAGGCTTCTTTTGTCTTAATGTTTGTAATTTAAGAAGACTGAGAATATTGCCTCAAGCCCCCCTGCTCACTTACCGCACAAACCCACCCCTTAACACCCTTCCATCCATTTCCACTTCCACCCGATACACCCCGCCCGGCAAATCCGCCACTTCGATAGCCTGTCCTTGTTTATACGCCTGTTTACGCGCCAAACGCCCCATCGCGTCCCAAATCCGAACAAACAATTCCGTATCAGGTTCAAGGTCGGGTGCGGTAATTCGAATGCTGTTGGAGGCAGGGTTCGGATAAACGGCTAATTGCGCACTGCTACCTGTTTTTACAACCTGAATACCAGAATACCAACCACGTCCGTCGGCATCCGTTTGATGCAGCCGGTAATAATATACCTGGCTTGGAAATACATCCAAGTCCTCGGTTTCATATCGGTGCGCGATGCCTTCTGCCGCTACCCAACTGATTGATTCAAAATGTGTTGCGTCGCCGGTGCTGCGCTCGATTTCAAAGCCCAGGTTTTGCGTTTCATTAGCCGTTTGCCAGTTCAATCTTACTTTTTTGTTTGCATAAACGGCATTAAACGCCGTCAATTCAACGGGCAAAGCAGCCGTTATGGTAAAATCGATATCGGAAATATCATAAAACACGTTGTTGACGGCGCGCACCATTATGCGAGCCTTGGGCGCCGGCGTATTTGGGATGATTACGGACTGGCTACCGTCATTCGAGGTATTGGAAACTAAGGTGCTGAACGTCGCGCCGGAATTGGTGGTGATTAAAATATCCACATTGGAACAACTGACCGGCGATGCGGTTGTGTTCGCAACGTTCCAGGTGACGGTTTGGGTTGAATTGGCAGGCCAACTTACAAAACTGTTTGGCTGTGTCACCACAAAAGGACCGGCTGCTGCGACCGTTGTAATCACCACATTTTTTTCCGTGCTGCACCCGCCGCCGCTACGGTTGTCGCGCACGGTGACGCGGAAGTTCAAGGCACGGCCTATCGACGGCAGTTCTTCCCAGTCTCCGTTTACATTGCCGTACACATCTGAAAAATTGGGGAAATATCGGCTGGGCGAGGTAGTAGGGGAGAGGGAGCGAAACATGGGGCCGGTGGTATTGGTAGAAGCCGGCGGCATGGGCTGTGCGGGCGCGGTGTAAGCGTCCATTTGCTCCCAGCAATAGGTAATGGCGTCGCCGTTGGGGTCGCTGCCGCTGGCCGTCAGTACAAAGGGCGTTGAAATCGGAATTGATTTATTCGTCAGTGCTGCGCAGGTAGGAGCGGAATTACCGTTGCTGCTGCTTGAGTAACAAGAAGTTGTAGCAATAAATGCCGCAATTTCCGCCATACTCGCCGCGCTAAAATAATCATCGCTATGCGCTTGGATATCGGGCGGACAAATCCCCGCATAGCCCATAATGGTGGATGCGCTACCCGGCTCTACAGCGGTAGCATTGTCGCGGTTACAATCGTTGTACTGCGTATGACCGGTGCCCCATTGGTGCCCCATTTCATGCGCAACGTAATCAATATCAAAGGGATCGCCCACGGGCGCCGGGCTGCCGGTAACGCCTTGGGCTTTATACCCTGCAACACAAACAACGCCGACATAAGCAATGCCCCCGCCGCCGGTGCTGAACACATGTCCAATGTCATAATTTGCTGAACCGATGACGCCATCTACCGTAGATTGGTTTTGGGCGAGCATGGCGGTACCGTCATCGTTGGTGTAAGGATCGGTGGCTGCGTTGGTATAAATGATGTTGCTGTTGTTGCCGATGATGGTCATGCGCACACTAAAATCGCGTTCATACACCCCGTTTACCCGCGTCATGGTGGTATTCATGGCCGCCAAAGCGCCTGCGACGGTGCCGCCGAAAAATGCGGTGTATTCGCCCGTAGCCGCCAATGCCAATCGATACGTGCGCAGGTTGCCGCAGGTGCCAACCCGGTCTTCCGCCCAGGTTCCTGTTACCTTCGGACCATTGGTTGCAAAACTCAGGCAAGGGAATTCCTTGGATGCCGGCGCCCGGAAGTCCTTTTTTGCATAACAAATATACTGCTCGGTGTTTCCACGCGCGTAAGGATCAATAAATAAGGTACCACGCTCAAGGGTAAGCGTCATGGCGTGAAAACCGCCGGGCGTTACATCAAACCGCAGGTAATCGCCCTTGGAATCAATACTGCGACCGGCGTACGATTTGATGTCGGGATATTGTGCGCCGAGTTCGGGCGCCATCACCGGCGCTTCCCAAACCTCGTAGCGCTGAAAACGGCCGTCGGGTTCCGGAATTTCGAGTTGAACGCCCTCGACGCCGTTTATAAAATCGGTTTCTGTTGGCGCAGACGCCAATAATGCTTTGATTTGAACAAAATTAAGTTGCAGCAACTGGCATTTGTCCGGAATAATTTGTCGCTCGCTTTGGGGGGACTTGAGATCTGTGTTTGTAATGTTTGACCACAAGTTTTGGGCCGACAAATTGGGTGTTTCTAAACAAATAAAAAAAAGGAAGATTGTACAAACAGGGAAATAAAATTGAGCGCGCGGCATAAAATTCGGATTGAAAGGTTGAATATAGTAGCGCGTGCAATGTCTATATTTTTTCAACAAAATTCAAAATCGAATTTAGGAATGGATGGTATCCGACGAAATTGTTGTAAAGGATTGAGCCCCCTCTATACCAATGTCATTGACTTAAGGTTTTCAAAGCCCTGAAAGGGCGAAATCAATAACACAGGGTAACGCCCTGTGATTCAAGACAGCGCGAAATCAAAG
>JBAXTB010000410.1:0-4997 GCA_037130425.1 Bacteroidota bacterium | reverse complement strand
AATATTTGATAATATATGTGGGCCAATTCCCTTGTTTATGCCCCCGCCGCCGCCATCAATTGCTCAATCAAATGCGTTTCCGGATTCAATTCCTGCGCTTTTTTGAAATGCGTCAAAGCCGTCGCGCGGTCTCCCCGGTCGAGGTAATAAATGCCGAGGCTACGGTACACATAAGATTCTTCCGGGTCGATTTTTTGAGCGCGTTCCATGTCGGAAAGGGCCTCTTCTGATTGGCCGAGTTTGGATTTTGCCAGGCCGCGGTTGGCGATGAAATAGGCGTTTTCGGGGTCTTTGTTGAACAATTTATCAAACAATGCAATGGCTTCCTGGTAGCGGCCAAGCATTAAAAAACTAAAGGCCCGGTTTGTTCTGGCAAAGGGCTGATCCGGTTCGAGCGCAAGGGCTTTGTCGAAACAAGCCAACCCTTGTTCGTATTCCAACATGTACGCGTAGTTCAAGCCCGCGTCGTTAAAATCCTTGGCATTCATAGCGCCGGTTTGTTCAAATTGAAGGTAAATTTCGGCTGCGGTAACATAATCTTTTGCCATAGAATAGGCCGAAAATGTGTAGCGAAACAAATCCGGATTATGCGATTCGGTTTTGAGCGCTGCCCGAAATAAATCGCCGGCCAAGGCAAATTGTTGGCTGTTATAAGCTTTGCCGGCTTCGTTATAGTGGGCCTCTAAACGCTTGTATTTGAATAGATTACGTAGTGTTTGGCCATCATTGTAAGTTATATCGTCATTGGCTATCGTGATGGGTCGCGGGTTGGGCACGAAGGATCTTTGGGCTGCCAGAAAATTGGACAAGGACATCACGATAAATGCCAGCCTGAAAGGGAAGGACAGATCCGGCAGAAATACGCACACACCTAATCCAAGGGCGATCAATAGCGTCATGAACGGCCCCATAAAAACATATAAAATCCGTTGGTCGGTGCTAAGTTTTTTGCTCTCCGGTACGCATAAACCTTTGCGCCACAACGAAAATTGTTTTTTTAGGTAAATATCCAGCAAACCGAATTTCAGGTGGTAACATTCGGAACGGTCGCCGTAAGAACCGACGTAGATACTAACTTTCTCCCTTGATAAAATCAAGGCCGTAATGCCATGCGCCAGTTCATGCAAAAGGATGGCGATCGGGCGATTTATGAAAATAAGTAAAATTAAAAGTGCTGCATGAAAGGGGGTAAATTCCATCCGTAAGGGGCGTTTAATCTGAATTAAATAAGGCTTTTCTTCGAAGGTTTAGATCAATTTAACAAACATACAATTTTCTCCGTAAGTTTCCGACGCGCTTTAAATCTCCATATTTTTTTGTATAAACAAATCACTCACCATGACAATCGGACTTATCGGACTCGGCAAAATGGGTTTTAACTTAGCCCTCAACCTCCGCAACCACGGCCACAGCGTCATCGCCCACGACCTCCAGCCCGAAACCCTGCAAGCCGCCGCCCGCGAACCCGGCATCCAGGTCGCCGAATCGCCCGAACAACTTTGCAGCCTGTTGCCCGCCCGCCGCGTCATCTGGATGATGGTGCCCGCAGGCGCGCCCGTGGATGCGCTCATCGCGCGACTGCTGCCCCAGCTCGCTCCCGACGACATTTTGATTGACGGCGGCAATTCCAACTACAAAGACTCGCGCCGCCGCAGCGCCGAATTGCTTGAAAAAGGCATTCATCTGCTTGATTGCGGCACCTCCGGCGGTACTTCCGGCGCGCTGAACGGCGCTTGCACCATGATCGGCGGCGACCCTGCGGCTTTTGCATATTGTGAAACCGTTTTTCGCGACATCAGTCTGGAAGGCGGTTGCTTGTACTGCGGCGCTTCCGGCAGCGGGCATTTTGTAAAAATGGTACACAACGGCATCGAATACGGCATGATGCAGGCCATGGCCGAGGGCTTCGAAGTGCTTGAACACTCCGACTATAACCTTGATTTTGAGCAAGTTGCAAAACTCTGGAACACCGGCTCGGTCATCCGCGGCTGGCTCATGGAATTAGCTGGCAACGCATTTTCCAAAGACGCCCGTTTAGACGGTATCCGGGGCGTCATGCACGCTTCCGGCGAAGGAAAATGGACCTTGGAAACCGCTTTAGAGTTCGGCGTACCTACACCGGTGATCGCGCTTTCGCTGATGATGCGGCAGCGTTCGCAACAGGAAGATACGTTTTCAGGGAAGTTGGTGGCTGCGCTGCGCAATGAATTCGGGGGGCACGCGGTGGAGCCTAACCCGCATACCAGCCCCAACGGGGCGCAATCAACAACGTAGGGCAACGCCCTACGGGAGGGCAGCGCCCTACGGACGGCCCCACGCCATGCCGAACCCTACGCCCCCAAAACGTGATGGCAAAATCACCCACGTTTCGTTTTGATTCGTTTCGTTTTGATCGGGCGTTGCCCGATCCTGTTGATTGCGCCCTTTCAGGGCTTGTACTTTATATTGCATTGAAAATGAATCTTTTATGCCCATTTTTATCCTTTTTTGCGCCGTAATTGCCCTTCTTATATTCATCGCCGTGCTGCGGCTCAGCGCTTTTATCGCCCTGAGCATCGTGGCCATCGGTACCGGATTGGCCCAGGGCATGGCCCCGGACGCACTGATAAAATCGGTTCAAAACGGTATCGGTTCCACGCTCGGCGGATTGGTGTTGGTGCTGGGATTGGGCATTATCCTGGGGGCATTGCTATCAGAAACCGGGGCTGCGCAACAAATTGCCGACCGTTGGGTGCAATTGTTCGGCGCCCGGCGGGCCAAATGGGCCTTATCGCTTACGGGTTTTGCGGTCGGGTTGGCGATGTTTTACAACGCTGGTTTTGTGGTGCTCATTCCTTTGGTTTTCACCGTGGCGCGCCAAACAGGATTGCCAATTGTCAGCGCGGGCATTGCTACCGCTTCGGCCTTATCGGTCACGCACGGATTTTTGCCGCCACACCCCGGTCCCACGGCTATTGCGCTGATGTTCAAGGCGGATGTGGGCAAAACCTTGTTATATGGCCTTGCCGTTGCGATCCCGGCTTTGCTTTGCGGCGGGATTGTTTTTCCTGAATTTTTAAAAAAAATACAAGCCGCGCCACCTGAAGCCTTGCTCCCGCCCCCGCGCGTACAGGCGCAAAACCCGCCATTTCATTTCAGCATCACGGTGGCCTTGATGCCGGTTTTATTGATGGGAATAGCCACCATCGCGGATTTGAATTTGCCCGCCGGTACGCCGCTGTTGGCCAATTTAAAATTCATCGGCGACCCCTCGGTGGCGATGCAGCTGAGCGTGTTGTTTGCCTTGTATTTTTTGGGGATGCGCGGCGTTCCGTTTCGGCATTGGCCCGCGCGGACGGATATTTTGATGCAACAATCGGGCAGCGCATTATCGGCCGCCGCGCCTATTTTGCTGATTACGGCGGCGGGCGGGGCGTTTAAACAGGTGCTTGGCGATTCGGGCATCGGAAAAGACATTGCGGATGTGGTGGGAAATGCCGGTTTCCCTCCCTTGGTGCTTGGTTTTTTAACCGCTACCGCCGTACGCATCGCGATCGGTTCGGCTACGGTGGCGGGACTGACGGCGGCGGGCATTATTCAGCCCTTGCTGGCAGCGAATCCGGGTTTGTCGCCCGAACTGATGGTGCTCAGCATCGGCGCGGGCAGCCTGATGTGCAGCCATGTGAATGACACGGGTTTTTGGATGTTCAAGGAGTATTTCGGGCTTAGCCTGCGCGACACGTTTCGGTCCTGGACGGTGATGGAAACGATTGTGGGGCTGGTGGGATTTGCGGGGGTGCTGGTGTTGAGTTGGTTTGTTTGAGGCCCGACCTCGGAGAGGTTCAACATTGGTAGCAATTGATAATCAATTATTTATCGACCTCGGAGAGGTCTAATATTGGTTAAATATGCAGCCATTACAAATACCAATGTGCGACCTCTCCGAGGTCGATACCCCGCGTTAATGCATTGCTACCAATGTTGGCCCTCTCCGAGGTCGGGTGGAAAATATCTGTTAAAGTGGTACGACCTCCCCCGGAATCGCCAAACATAAGCCTCCTTGCACCGAACTTTCCAAGCCCTTCATCCACCGAAACGGCTCGCCAAACGGCTCGTCCGACAAATCAAAGGTGCCGTAATGCATGGGCAACAAACGGCTGCCGCCCAAGTCGTGAAACGCCTGCACCGTCTCCTCCGGGTTCGTATGGCTGGTGTTCATAAACCACTGCGGGGAATACGCGCCGATACCAAGCAGGCACAAATCAGGCTTAGGAAAATGTGCGCCGAGGGTTTTAAAATGTGCATCGTACCCGCTGTCGGCGCCGAAAAACACAGATTTCCCCTTGTAACGAATCATAAACGCGCCCCATAGCATTTCATTCAAATCAAATAAACCGCGCCGGTTCCAGTGCTTGGCCGGGAGGTAGGTGATTTCCAGGCCGCTGTCGCCCGTGTCGTATTGCTGCCACCAGCCGGCTTCCTGAATCAGGTTTTGCTGCGTTAGTTTGCCGATTAAAGTTGAAATCCGCAGGCCCGTGAGGATGGGCGTTTGCGGATTTTGCTTGCAAATTTGTTTAAAACTGGGCAAATCGGCGTGGTCACGGTGGTTATGCGACAACAAAATATAGTCGATGTTTTTTAAACGATCCACGCTGAAAGGCAGGGGCGACCGGCGTTTTAATGGCCCTACATTGCCCAAAACCGGATCAATAAGCAACAGCTTCCCACCCAGGCGGATCAAAAACGAAGCGTGCCCAAGCCAAACCAATCCGTCTGCATCATTTTTGAAAAAATCATCCCCGTCGCGTACGTCCATGCGCCAGGTATCGGCCTTTTTTTCGGCTTTTTGTGGCCTGGCGCCGGATTGCCAACGCATTACTTCCCGCATACTGCGTTCGCTCGGCCCGCCAAGGTTGCGGTAACGACCCTCGGCACTGAGGGGATTGCCCTGCCAATCGGGAAGGATGATCGGGAGATTGGGGTTGAAGGTGGGATAGGACACGGGGATGGCGTTTTAA
>JBAXTB010000041.1:0-24225 GCA_037130425.1 Bacteroidota bacterium | reverse complement strand
ATACCCAGCCCGTGCGTCCGTTTTACTTTTTTACGGTGCAAAAACGCTCCGTCAAAATATACCTGGATGAAATCCTGTTCATTGAAAGTCTAAAGGATTCGGTGAGCATACACACTAAAGAGAAATCCTATAACACCCATTATCAATTGGGCGAATTGGAGACTTTAATGGGCTCCGATAATTTTCTGCGCATCCACCGTTCCTTTTTGGTGGCCGTGGATAAAATTGAGTCTTATTCTGCGGCTGAAGTGGAGATTGCAAGCCGTACCCTCCCGATCGGGCGGAGCCACAAGTTGTTTGTGATGGAGCGGTTGGGTCGGTAGAGGGTGGAAGGTAGAAGGGGGGCAATAGTTAAGGTCGGGATGTTAAATTTTGAATTTGAATTTGAATTTGTTTTTGAATTTGACCTTGAACTTGTTTTTGTTTTTGAATTTGATCTTGAACTTATTCTTGTTCTTATCTTTACTTCACCGCCAAAACTACCTTATCCAAATTCTCTTCAAATTTATAGCTCAAATCGAGCGTAAGCACACCATCCAAATAACTGCAAAAATCTGGCAAATTCTGGAAATGACTCTCCAAGCGTTTCAATTTACGGTCAATATCGGCCGATGAAGCGTTTATTTCAGCGCGTTTTTTGCGTTGTTCGTATTGTTTATCAATCTCCTTTTTGAGTGCAATCAGCAAGTCCGTCGTGTCTTCCGTATTGAGCCAACTTTTGTCTAACGCAACGGGAATTAATTGAGCGTCGATCAAATCTTTGGCATAATTTGACATGATAATTTCCAAGCCTACCCACCCGGAAAGCAGGCTATTGGCTGATACCAGAAACAGAATCGCGTTATTTTCCCTGATGGCGCGCGTTACAAAATCCTGAATGTTTTCGCCGGGTTTCAGCACCTCATTATCGATGAGCGGGTCAAGTCCTTTGCTACGCAGGTAATCCACTACTTTTTCGGCAGTTTCGAGGTCTTTTTGGCTGTAGGAAATGAAAACTTTGCGTTTTCCGCCAGTGCCTTTTGGGCTATCGTCGGCGTCTTGATCAGAATCCATGTCTAAATCCTCTGTTGCCGGCATTGGCTTGGCTTGGTTCAGCATTTCCAGTGCGGCATAATTCAACTTTGCCTGCACCTGCGACCATTCGCTAAAGGATAGTTGACCGGTATTGTATTGTCGTTTTCCGTCGGCAAAGCGCGCTTGGAGCAGGATAGCCTGTTCGGTCATTTTGGCCAGCAGTTCCAAGGCTTCTTCTAAGCGTCCGGCGGCGATCAGTTTTTGGATTTGTTCCTTCATTTGGATAAAGTGCGTTAAAAGGGAAGTGTACAGGCTGCCAAAGGTAATAGCTGCGCAACATTTTTCAGGCTGGAAAATTGCGGCATAGATTTTTTCGGCTATATTTGTAAAAATACTTGTGCAGGGCGTACATTTGCGATCCTTTAACGAAAGGTGTTCATTGCGGGCCTTAGCTCAGTTGGTTTAGAGCGCCGCCTTGACAGGGCGGAGGTCACTGGTTCGAATCCAGTAGGCTCGACAGGAAAGATTCTCCCAATAAATCTACACCGAATTCGGGGTGTAGCTCAGCCCGGTAGAGTACACGTCTGGGGGGCGTGTGGTCGCAAGTTCGAATCTTGTCACCCCGACTTAGTTTTAGAGGAGTTGCAGTGATGCGACTCCTTTTTTTGTGAATGGGGTATTCTTAAATCTTGATTTGCTTAAAAATATTTGCGATATATATACTCAAGACCATCAATATACCCACTGCCCGTGTTTTCGTACCGAAACAATTTTTCACAACGGGCTTTAAAATGCCCCCCTAATTTGTGCTCAGCCATTAGTTCGACTGCTTTTTCGAAGGCATTTTGGGCTGCATTGTAATTAGAATCAGACATGCCTCCGAACATGTCCGCATATTCTGTGGCTATTTCGACGCGGTATAAAATTAAATCTACCAATTCGTGCGGGAATAGCGATACATTTTCAAAATCAGCGATCAGGCGCCGAAGATCCGTATTGCTGATGTTGTTGCGCGGATTTCCGCTTGCTGTCCAGAATTGACTGTAAATCTTCTTTTTATATGCCTCCAGCACAATTTTACGCTCAGATTCGCTCATCAATTCTTGGGCATAAAACTCTTGCACCTGAGGTAGTCTGTTAAAAAGTTTAAACAGTTCTTCTCGCAGGGCTGCTTCGTCAAGCGTGGCGAAGTATTTTTTGAGGTCGGAAATCTTTGGTTTTGCCATATTAGTGTCTGGAAGTTAAGTGTTACAAAAGCCGCTCCTCCAACCCATCTTTCCACACAATCCACCCTTTTCTATCGTCCGTATAGTCATGCAAAATACGACTAAAGTTTACAGGTTTGGTGTCTAAAAAATATTGCCGCCCATGTCATGGACTAATATTTTGGATAATACTTCAAATTTATCCGTTTTAGGGTTGAATGGCGTGTCCAGGTCGGTTTCTCGGACGATAATGCGAACTTTTGATGATTGATCATCAACCGTAGGGGTGATTTCTACAATAGTCTCTCCGATATACAGAAATATTAATTTTCCATCGCTATATTTTCGAAATGGGGTAGCAGTCAGTCCATACAAATAAAAGCAATGAAGATGCTGCCTTTCTATAGAATAATATTATGCTCCGTTTCTTGAAATAATTTGAAAAAAACGAGGGGTATCCCACGTGCTTTTGCCACTTTTTTGCTTGACATAAAATTCGGAATTGGTAATATTAAACTCGTCTTTTAAAAAGTTGATTAACGCTTCGGTTGGCTTTTCAAAAAAAATCCAGACATGACCGCCTGCGCCGGAACGGGATCTTTCCAGATATGCGGTTATACCGTGGTCGCCACAGCTCTTTATGAATAATAGGCATTCTTGCTCCCAATGTTCGTCATCAAAATCTGCGGCTAAAAAGGAAGAAGTATTATCGTGCAATAGTAGGTAAATCCCAACTAATTGATTGCCATTCAGGTGTTTAGATATTTGCTCGTTTGATAGTGGCAGATAAGATTTGTCAGGAAAATTTTGAAATGTACCTCCTCCTATCTTATGTCGTCGGTATAAGTATTGGGGAAAATTATTCCCGAAAGTGAAACCGACTAAAACCGATCTTGCGACAAAAAACATAGAGCCAGATATAAGAGCAATAATGGAGCAGCGTCATCAGCAAATTATTATAATCAACCCTATTTCTTTTTTCCCAATTCATTCCGGACTTGTCGGACAAACTGCTCGGTAGCGCCCACAAATTCAGATACCTCTGCATCGCTCCAATCCGGAAATTTCTGAATTGTTTTGATCGTAACGGCAAGAGTCGTTTTTTCCATCCCTTCTCTTATCCCTTCTTTCTTCCCTTCTTTCTTCCCCTCTTTTATCCCTTCTTCTTTCCATTTTCTTCCAAATATTTCAGGGATGGCGTCAATCCAATCGCGCTCTGCCTCGGGCAATTGCTTGTTGAGTTCTTTAGCTTGTGTCTCTGTCATGTTATAAAGATTGAAGACGTAAAGTGTTAGCGTTTGAAGCAAGATGCCTTCGCGGTTGTTCAGGTAGAATGGTTTGCCAAAAGTAAGGATATTTGGCCAGTCTTTCAAGGAAAACTGTTCGTTTCGAGCAAATTTTAACGCTAAAAACAGATTTTTTAAGTATTCGGTTTCAACTTTTTCTTCAATTTCCTGAGGCGGTATTTTATTCAAGTTTGTAAGCCAATAGTGAAAATTTGGAATAAATACTTCCCAATTTTTCGGTAAACCTGAAAAATAACCGGAAAATGCCTTCTGTTTCCAGGATCGCACGCCATGAAACACGACAATCGGAATGACAAAAGAGAGCCTGCGCCCGTTTTTGATATCGTCCTCCCAGATTTGCAATAAATAGTCGAGTAATTGAAGGTGAATCGGAATAGAAGGCACGTAACTTTTATGTTCAAACAGGAAGAGCAGCCGCGCCGGGGCGCCAGTCGTTAAGCGGGTTTCATATAACACATCGCTGAATGAAATTCCAAAGCGACCACTGACAAACGCCGTGTCGACTTTCCGAAAAACGGTGAAATCGATACGGCTGTGTATCGCCTCTTCAGTGTAATGGAGTAAATAGTTTTGAGCAATGATAGCATCACTGAAAAAAGCTTTGAACACCGCGTCATGCGGTTCATGATCTTTTCTACGAGGTTTTTTTCTGTTGGGCATAGGCGTGCTTAATTTAGGTAGCGAAGATAAAACGCACTTAAATTAAACACAAAATATTTAACATAAAAAGTTTTAAAAATGCACAATCAATTTCTTACATGCTCCTTTGTGAACGGTATTTAAGACCAATCTGTTTTCAAACAAAATACCGCTTAAATGCCTCCTTCAACAAACTCACATACCACCCATCCAAATACTTAAACTTAAACAGCGCCTCACATCTTACTTGAAAATAATCTCCAAATTTGTGCTCATCCATCAGCGCCAGGGCTTTTTCAAATGATTTATGGGCCGCGTTATAACCTACTTCGGTCATGCCGCGCATCAGGCTGGCGTATTCAGTGGCCACTTCTACGCGGTATAAAATCAGGTCGGTTAATTCGTAAGGGAATAAGGAAACATTTTCAAACTCGCTGAGCAGACGCCGGATTTCTCGATAATTTATTTTTTTACGCCTGTTGCCGGTAGATGTCCAAAACTGGCCGCGAATCTTCTTTTTATAGGCGTCCAAGTTGTTTTTACGTTCGGTTTCACTCATGAATTCTTGGGCGTAATGTGCCTGTACCTGCGAGAATTTACTAAAAAGTTTGAGCACTTCTTCACGAAGAGCTTCCTCGTCAAGGGTGACGAGGTATTTTTTCAGGTCGCTGAGTTTTTGCTTTGCCATATCTTTTGTACTAATTGATTCTAATTATTGCCCTAACCATTCAAAATAGTTATCCCGGTTGATAAATTGCAGTTCGTGTTCAGGATAAGCTTGCGTGAATGTTTTTGAGAAACTTGGTTTGGCCTTGGCTGACCATTTCATTTCATAAGCCCACATTTTTCCGTCACGTTCTTCAATGTAATCAATTTCTTGTTGGTCCTGTGTACGCCAAAAAAACGTATTCGCATGAATTCCTTGATAATGGAGTGTTTTTTTACGTTCGCTAATGAGCCAGTTTTCCCATAATGCGCCGACATCCTGACGGAGTTCTAAAGGCTGAAATTGAGCAATGATCGCATTCCGCATTCCATTGTCGTAAAAATAAATCTTCCTTTTGCGCTTTAGTTCTTTTCTCAAATTTCGACTCAATGGCGGAAGCCGAAAAATAATAAACGTTTGTTCCAATAGGGTAATATAGTTTTCAACTGTTTGATTGTCAAGGTCGATGATTTGCCCTAATTCATGGTATGATACCTCGCTACCGACCTGAAATGCCAATGCTTGCAGTAAGCGCGTAAGTTTTTCCGGCTTCTTAATACGTTCCCACATTAAAATATCTTTGAATAAAAAACTATCTGCCAGTTGACTCAAAACATCTCGCTCTTCACCCGGATGATTCACCACTTCAGGGTAATATCCATAAATCAGTCGTTCCGATAAACGTTTGTGTTCTTCTACAAAGCCATGATGGGCTTCCATTTCGGCGAATGAAATAGGAAATAATTGGAATTCCCATTTTCGCCCGGTTAGCGGCTCTTTTATTTGGTTTGCTAATTCAAAAGCAGATGAACCGGAGGCTACTACTTGAATTTCAGGAATTTGATCTGTAATGAGTTTGAGTTTAAGCCCGATATCGCTTATGCGTTGAGCCTCATCAAGTATGAGAACTTTATTTTCACCCAGAATTCGTTTCCATTTAGTAACAGAAACATCTTCCAGCAACAACCGAGTTTCCGGATCATCGCCATTTAACCACAGTGTTTGCGATTCATTTTTAAAAATAGTATTTAATAAGGTAGTCTTCCCGGTCTGTCGTGGGCCGATTAATAAAATAGCTTTGCCTTTGAATAATTTGGCACGAATACGTTGTTCCAAAAAGCGATTTACCATAATATTGCGATTATATTCGCAAAAATAACGGTTTTTTTGCGAATGCAATCGTATTTTTAGGTTATTTGCAAATGATATACCTTCAACTACCGCAACTCCACTGCCTTCTCCGATTCCAAAAACATAGCCGGCGTTCCATCCAAATCCGACACCTTGCCTTTGACGCAAATTTGTTTGCCTTTCAACTGCTGTTCCGGGTTGTAGGAGAAATTTGAAATAAATTCCTTTTTGATAAATACGGTAAATACCTGCTTGGGAAATTGCTTGTCTAAATTGAGCAGAATATTGCCTTCGCGGCTCACGCGCGTGCCGACGACCGTGCCGCACACAAAGCATAACTGATTGTTATTCATCAGTTTTTTAGCCTGCACCGTGTTAAAATGATTGGGCGCCAAACTGGGCGGGTAAATCGGTTCCACATCGCCGCCGGTCACTTCGGGCAACCAGTCTTCGTTGTTGTGTTGGCTTTCAAGTATTTCTTCCACGTCGTCGGGTAAATTAGAAAAGAAGTCAATACCGGTTTCTTTTTCAATGTCGTTGATGGAGCGGGAAAAGGTGGCCAATGGGTAATTGATTTCCTGATTGGGCATCAGAAAACCGATGGCTTTTTTGTTTTTTAGATCCAGCGCAATTTTCCAATAGTATTTTGGAATGCTCACTTTGTTGACCCCGCGCTCGATGACGGGCAAATCGTCCTGCAATTCCGGGCCGGTTACCACGTACAATTGTGTTTCAGGGTGACGGTACAAATAACCCCGGATGCGGTCTTCCAATTGTCCCCAGGCGCCGCGGTTGAACTCGGCTTTTTGGGGCGACATGTTGGAATACAAATAAGACTCCGACAACGCTTTGGCCGACCAGCGAAAATCGGCGGAAGGGGCTAAGTGCCCGCAGTCGTAACCGAAGCCGTCGTATTTGTAGGTGCTGTCGGGTTGCAGGTATTTGAGCAGGTAATCGGCTTCCACGGCGCTGCCGGTTTGGATGGCGGAATCGGGTCGGAAATCATTGCTGCGAAACACGGCGCCCGTGAGCACATCGGGCAGAATGATGTGGGCAACCCAGCGTGCTTGTTCATGCTGTTCGGAATATTCAAGCGCGTAGGCGTGGTGGCGCACGATGACTGCATTGGGCAGGGTAGTGGGCAATCCCACAGCCGTCAGATCGCGCTGAATCATGTCGAATTTGATGGATTCAAGTTGGTCAAGGTATGTTTTCTTTTGTTTTTCGAGTTGCTCAATGGCCGTTTTGACCGAAGCGGCCTTGTCTTCGAGGCTTTGCGCGAACGTTGCATGCGCGCAAAGGCTTAACAAGAGAAAGAGGATATGATATAGACGATTCATCATGGTTGTTTTGGGCAAAGGTATTGTGGAATATGAGCAGGGGGAAGAAAAGGAATGGTTTTTTGACTCAATGCTTATTTGAGAAAAACAAGTGGCTAAATGAATTTTACCCTTATCTTTGAAATCTGAATGTAAAAAACTGGTCGGGATGGTTATGACTATTTCCCGGAGCTTTGGTCAGAAACCTTTAGTAATTCGGAAGGGTGGCCTGGAATCGTACCATTAAAAGACCGTTTATTGAATTTCTAATGAAGCCCCATGCCAATTCCCATGAGAATGTATGCTCAAAAACCGCATCTTTAGCCTCCTGCTTACCGCCACCGTCTTGGTTTTCTGTTTCAAGATGTTCCAAATCATTCGTCTGTACACTGTTGCGGAACCGGATACGACATTTCTGCGTTCAAGGGCAGATCAAATTAACTGGCCGCAGTACCGCTGGGCTTTGTACGCGCATATTTTTCCGGCTTTGCTGATTTTGGCTACGGGCATGACGCAATTCTCGGCTTATATTTTGCGTCGGGCAGTTGTGGTGCATCGCGTTTTAGGGCAAGTCTATGTACAGTTGGTGTTGTGGTTAAGCGCCCCGGCTGCGCTGGTGATGTCGTTTTATGCCGCCGGGGGCTGGTTTACCAAGGCCGCATTTTTGTGCCAGAGTATTTGCTGGTGGTTTTGCACGTTTTGGGCCTGGCGCGCCATTCGCAACAGGTCGATTCAAGTACACGGAATATGGATGGTGCGGAGTTATGCGATTTGTGCGGGCGCCATTACCCTTCGTTTGATGCAATTATTGTTCCACCTTCAAGGACAAATGCTGCCTGGAGATTCGTATCGTTTAGTTGCCTGGCCGAGTTGGTTGCTCAACCTGGCGTTGGCCGAATTACTGCTCGCTATTTATGCGTATCGTCGGAAACTACGACCGGCGTAACTGAAATGGCCATGGATTTGATAAATTCATTGCCGAATAAACGGTAAGTCAAGCGATCGGGCAGTTTGAACGAATCATCTACCTGTTCAAACAGATTTTCGGGATTAGACTCCCAGTTTCTGCATCTTCTATATTTTTGATGTTTAAACCGGCCGTTTTTATCAAGCGCGCCTGTTACCATAAAAGGCAGTTCATCAAGGGCTGCAATGACAACAGAACCGAGGCTTTTTCCGCTTTTATTGTAATAATCTAATTGGTACTTACCGATAAATTTGGCAAACGTCATGTCCATTGCAGAGTGCCCGATAAAGGTAATGGTAGCGTGATATTCCGGCGTTTCAAATGCCATTACCGGGATAAGAACGGCTTCTTCTCTTTGTAAATCATAGTAACATATTTGAAGCGTATTTTTAAATAAATAATCTCCCGGCAGGCTATCCTTTACCCGCCAATAACCCGAAGTAACGTTGAGCAACCGAGGTTGCTCTGGAAAATACATGAGTTGGTTGCAAATGCGATCAATGCTGTCGCGCAGCGCGTTCCTGCGTTCGGAAGAAAGCGAACCTAAGCCCCTGTAAAGATTAAAGGCTTTGGTAAATTGTTGAATATCAAATGAAAAGGGAAGTTCGCGTTTGGGGAACTGCGACAAATACTGCTCAAAAGGCGTCAGTTTTTCAAATCCTTCCTGATGGGTTAGGGCCGGGCCGATGTTTCTTTTAGGCAGACGAGCAGATACAAATGCGGTAATGCCCACGCTGAGGGCGAGCAAAAGGGTGGATAAAATGAGGTGTCGACGCATGATTTGATCTGTTTTAGGTTATGGAAACGTAAACTATTTACCATCAAAAATCCCGAAGGGATTATATGTTTATAGCAATGTTGGAGGTTCCTTTTTCCCAAATCCCGAAGGGATTTTATGTGTTTTTATAGCGTATTTACATACAATCCTTTCAGGATTGGGAAATTTTACCCGGCTTGATCTATAAACATAAAATCCTTTCAGGATTTTTAGGAAGCGCTAATACGTACGTCGAAACAAAGATAATGATTCAAATCCCGATTTTTTCAAAAAATCCAACCTTATATGTCTCTGAAATCGGCACGATAAACGCCCCAATCTTAATTCGATCCTTTTCAATACTGTCAATTTTATCCAAAGCCACCATCCATGATTTATGCACCCGGCAAAGCAAATTGGATGGAATTTGTTGTTCAAGTTCTGAAAAAGTCTGCTGGGTCATCACGGATTTCGTGCTTGTATGGATACGCCGATAATCGCCTTTGCCCTCAATCAGCAGGATGTCGTCCAGCATGATTTTTTCGAGTTTGTATGCCGTTTTAACAAAGATGAAAGTGGGCGTGTTTTCTGTTTTTTTGTCGGCATAAAACGCCTGCACCCGGCCCACGGCTTGCACAAATCGCTCGAATGTGTAGGGTTTTAACAAGTAATCAGCCACTTTTAAATCAAAGCCTTTGAGCGCGTATTCATGGTAGGCCGTGGTTAGAATCACCTGACTTTTAATTTCAGATGTTTCCAGTAATTGAATGCCTGATAATTCGCCCAAATGGATGTCCAAAAACAACAAGTTAACTGTGTTTGTCTTCAAATAGGAAAGTGCGTCCAAGCCGTTTTCAAAGCAGGCTGTCAGGTTTAAAAAAGGCAGTTTTTGCACATAGTTTTTAGCCCGCTCAAGCGCCAGGGGTTCGTCTTCTATGATGACACAGTTAATTTTCATGCGGGGTAACTACTAATTTGACGGCGTAGGTATCGCGGCTTTTTTGAATGATGAGCGTATGTTGGTTAGGATAAAGCAAGGTAAGGCGCTTTTCAATCAAGCCGTTGCCCAATCCGCTAAATTCGGGATTTTCCTGAAAGCCGTGTTGGTACTTATTGCTGCATTCAAAATAAAGCCCGTCAGATTTTATGTCGATTGAAATGCTGATTCCCTCGCTGGATTTCGGCACGTGATCGGCGTGTTTGAACGCATTTTCTACAAAAGGAATCAACAGCATCGGGGCAATCATGCGGCCATCGGCATCACCTGAAACGCGGTACTGCACATAATCCGGCACGGAAGTTCTGATCTTTTGCAAGGAGATATACTGTTCCAGGTAGTCTAATTCTTTTTGCAACGGAATGCGTTCGGTTTTGGTTTCATACAGCATAAAACGCATAATATCAGATAGTTGATTGAGGTATTGCGACGCTATTGCAGCATCCTTGGTAATTAAAACATCAATGTTGTTAATGGTGTTGAACAAAAAATGCGGATTAATTTGGGATTTGACCAGCGCCAGTTCCATTTCAAAATTCTTCTTGGTGAGCGCTTCCTTTATTTTCAAATCATCATACCATGCGATGAAACCCCGGATGACCAACGCAATGCTTCCGTGAACCAAGGCAATCAGTACCATTGCAATAAAAATGACGACCAATTCTGATGCTTCCTGAAACATCTGACCCGCGCCGAGGCCGTTTCGTACCAACAGCAGCAAGGCAATTCCTGAGCCAGCCATTGCGACGACTAATGCAGATAAGCCTGTTTGCCATATCTTTCTTTTGGCCAAATAATAAGGGAACACCCACAGATAAAACCCATAAAATGCAATGATATTCGGTACTGTCGTCACGATCCCCATGGGGTGCTGAAACAGTACAAATCCCAAACCATGCCGCGGCTCCATACGGAACAACATGCCGACAAAAACGACCAGCAGCAGCATTGCGTAAATACCCCAATAACCGATATGCAACAGCACGATGATTGATTTTTTCATTTCTTTAAATTATGCAGGTAATGATGATATTGAACGCCGTAAATGTATCAGCGCCAGCCAAAACCTGCAAAATCATTCTTTAAGTGCTCGGATTAAGCCCGTAACTTCCGTAAAATATCCGGTGAAAAAAAGCAATGCTGCGCCCTCGGCAGTGAGCCAGGCCGACAATTTTTGGTGATACCGGTTTTTTTATTTGGCGAGAAACTTTAAAAAGTATGTTTCGGGCGTAGGTTTTTCCGCGTTTACGAATCCGAAAAAAGTTTCGTAAACGCGGAGGAAACGGGTGGAAAACACCCGTTTTATTGTTTAATTACTTTCGTCACGGTTGTAATTTGATCGGTAATTTTTAAAAAATAAACCCCCCTTGGCAAGGCCGCAAAGTTCTGATTTTCAAGGTGTTGGCCTGAAAAAACAATTTCCCCGACAGCGTTGAACAGTTCAAAGGACTCTCTGCCGTTTGGGGATTTAATGTTGAGGTGCATTCGGAAGGGGTTGGGAAAAACCAGGTAGCTTGTCCGCGTTTCTGTTTCTTCCTTTGTATCAACTGCGGAGGAACAAAACGAGCCGGTTCCGACGAGGTTGGACATTTCGTTGCAAAGGTAGACATAGTTGGACTGCGCATCGGGACTGAGCGTGCCAAGCAAGAGGTTGTTGGCTTCACTGGGATCGGTGACGAGATTGTAAAACTTCTCATGGCCGTTGTCAAAATGGATCAATTTGTAGTCCATGTTCCGGATGGCTTTTCCGTCGGCGGAATCGGGCATGAGTTTGAATATTTCCGTGAAGGACCAAGGGCGGATGGACGTACTCTGGTCTTTTAGGATGGGCAGGATACTTTTGCTGTCGACTGGTTTGTTTACCGGAATTTGCGTGTGCCAATCGGTGTAGCCGAATAATTCAAGGATGGTTGCAAACAGGTCTGCGGTGTTGATCAAGGCATCGCTTTTGCGGCCGGGATTCACCACGGAGGGGCCGGAAATTACAAACGGGACATGCACACCATATTGATAAACAGTGCCTTTTGCTTTAGCCACATTTGCAATTTGAGCCGTTTGAATGGTGTTTCCGTTGTCTCCCATGAAAATAAACTCCGTGCTATCCATCTGATTGTTGGCTTCCAAGGACTCAAACAGTCGCCCGAGTTCATGATCGAGCGCTTCGAGGGATGCCTTGAAATAGGACTTTGGATTTGCCATAATATCCTGGGGCGTGCCGCTCAAGTTGGTGTAGGAGTGCAAACCAGCAGGCGGCAAGTGATAGGGCGCGTGTGGGGCGTTGAAGGCCAACCAAAGGAAAAAAGGTTTGCTTGTGTTGGCGCTGGTAAATGCGATGGCGTCGTTAACCGTCTCGGTGGTAGCGTAAGTGGTGACGGTGCTTGAAACGCCGTTTGTGACTTTTGTCCAGTTGTAATAACTCGTCAGTTGGCCGATGAAATTTCCCTTAAAAATGTCGTACCCCATGATATTCGGGTTGTTTAAATTGGAAACCGGCATGGCTAATTGCAGGTGCCATTTTCCAATATTGGCCTTGGCGATGCCGTTGGGTTTGTAAATATTCAAGAGCCGGGGAATGGTTAATTCATTGATATTCAAGGCGCCGGAGCCACCTTCGCCACCCACGATGCCGCCCACACCAGTGCGAAAACTATACCTGCCCGTGAGCATACCCGCGCGCGTGGCCGAACAAACCGGGTTCGACATGGCATTGGTAAAGCGCACGCCTTTGCTGAGTAATTTTCGGATGTTCGGCACCGCTGTGGTATCGCCGTGGTCTTCATAAAAACCGAGGTAATCGGTGCCAAGGTCGTCGGCGATCACCAGGATCACATTATGCTGGGCCTGAGACTGGTATGCAAAGGCTGCCAGTAATGCAAGTATGATGTATTTTTTCATGTAAAGTTTTAAATTTTTGAAAATTGGATGGTGAAGACCTTTTTTGTTTTTTCCTCCGTTAGTTGAAGAAAATACACACCCGGTTTGAAGTCTTTGACATCAATTCCGGTGGCTAATTGCGGTCTTGGGAGCATGTACATGGTTTTTCCGAGGGCGTTGGTAATGCGCACGTAGTAGGCTTGCATGCCCGGATCGTTGCTTGTTACAAAGATACGATCCTGGGTAGGGTTGGGGTGGATTTGTATTTTTAAGTCATTGACAGTCAATAAATTATTGGTTGCTATGGTCATTTCAACCAAAGCGCTTGCCGTGGCGCTGCAATCGTTTGCATCTGTAATAGTTACCATGTAAACACCGGGTGCGAGGTTGCTTATATGCGCTTCTTCCTGGCCGGTATTCCATTTGAAATGATAGGGCGCGGTTCCTCCATTGGCTGTGGCGCTTACTGTTCCATCGGATGAAACGGCGGGCGTGGATGTTGCGGTGACCATAAGCGCTGCGGGTTCCGTTATGGGTTGCGCAATTTCGGTGATACAGCCGTATAAGTCGGTAACGGTTGCGCTGTAGTAGGCGGCGCTCAGATTGTTTATTTGTTGGGTGTTTGCGCCGTTGCTCCAGGTAAATGTGTAGGGCGCTGTGCCACCGTTCGGTAACAGGTTGATGCTGCCGCTTGCTGTGCCGAAACATGCTGCGTTGGCACTTTCCACACTGGTCGTTAATGGGCTTTCTGGTTGCGTAATGGTTTCAGAAATGCTTCTGCTACAACCGTTTGCGTCGGTTAGCGTAAGGCCGTATGCGCCGGCAGGGATGGCAGCGAGGTAGTCGGCTGTGCTGCCGTTGCTCCAATGAAATTCGTAGGGTTGGGCGCCGTCGCCGATGCTTAGTTCTATGGCTCCGCTTAAATCGCCATAGCATTTGACATCAGTTTTGGTGACTGTCAGTGTGGGCGCTTGTACGGCCTCCACGGTTCTTGTAATTTCCTGGGTGCAACCGTGCGCATCTGTTACCGTAACGGTGTAAATGCCCGCGCTTATACCAAGCAGGAATTTGTTCGTTTCGCCGTTGCTCCAATTAAATGAATAGGGCTGGGTGCCGCCTACGATGCCCAGGATAATCGCGCCGTTGCCTTGTCCGCAGGCGTCTGGAGCGACGTCCGTATAAGTGTTGATGGCGCTGGGTTGCGCAACGATTTCGGAAACAATGCTGGAGCAACCGTTTGCATCCATGACCGTAACGATATATTGACCGGCTATTAAGCCGCTGCGGTTTTGGGTGTTTGCGCCGTCGCTCCATTGGTACGTGAAAGGTGCGGCGCCGCCAATTACATTGAGGTTAATGGCTCCGTCGGCCCCGCCGTTGCAGTTGACGAATGTAGCGTTCAGGGACGTGCTTGGGCCATCTATGTTGTTGATAATCACATGGTCTGAATAGGTGCAGCCATTGGCGTCGGTGACGGTAAAACCATAATCCCTGCTTGGAATATTTATCAAATCAACCTCGACACTACCATCGCTCCATAAAATGGTATAAGGCGCTGTGCCGCCCGTAATATCTGCATGGATGGAACCATTTTGTTCTCCGCAACTTGCGTCGGTGGCGAAAATGGCGGTGCTGATGGCTTCAGGCTGTGAAACGATATTTGAAACAGAAACCGTGCATTGATTGGCGTCTGTGAGGGTGACGGAATAGGCTCCTGCCGGTAAATCCGTGCGGTTTTGATCGGAGTTTCCGTCGTTCCACGTATACGTGTACGCGGGCGTGCCTCCGCTGGCGAGCAGTTGAATGGCGCCGCTCGATGCGCCAAAGCAGGTTACGTCGACCGTTGAATCGGTCACGGCAAGCGGGGCATCGGGTTGTGTGATTGTTGTGGAAATGCTTGTGGTACAATTGTTTGCGTCGGTTACGGTGGCGCTGTATGCGCCTTGTGGCAGGTCGCTGCGATTTTGCTCCGTATTGCCGTCGTTCCACAAATAACTGTATCCGGCCTGGCCGCCGCTGGTATTCAAGGTGATAGCGCCCGTGGCATTGCCAAAACACGCGACCGGCGTAGTTGTGGCCGCGCTTGTGAGGGCTGTCGGTTCAGTTATGGTGGCAGAAACCGTTGTAGTACAATTGTTTGCGTCGGTTAAAGTGGCGGAGTAGTTTCCGGCCGGCAGGGCAGCGCGGTTGGCATCCGTGGCGCCGTCATTCCAAATAAATGAATATGCGCCTGTGCCGCCGCTTGTGTTGAGGGTGATGGCGCCGCTTGAATTTCCAAAGCAGGCAACCTGCGTGATCTCCGGAATTGCCAGGATTTGATTAGGCTGCGTAATCGTTTGTGTTGTGGTTTGGGTGCATTGATTGGCGTCGGTAACTGTTACAGTGTAGGTTCCGGCGGGTAAATTGCTGCGGTTTTGGGTGCTGTTTCCGTCGTTCCAGAAATAGGAATATACCGGTGTTCCGCCGTTTACATTCAGGTTAATTTCGCCGTTGCTAATGCCGAAACAAGGCGTGTTTGTGCCAGAGGACGATACGGCAAGCGCCGCTGTGGGTTGCGTAATGGTCGTTGTTTTAACCGTCGTGTGCGCGATGGCATCCGTGACGGTAACGGTATAGGCGCCGGCCGCAAGTCCTGTTCGGTTTTGACTCGTGATGCCGCCGCCCCAGTTGTAGGTATAAGGCGGGTTACCGCCCACGACGTTTAGGTTAATAGCGCCCGTTGCATTGCCGAAACAGGCTACATTGGTGGCACTTGTATTGGCCGTAAGCGCTTGTGTGACAACAAATTGCCCCATCATACCTTCGTCTTCGTGCAGGGCAATATGGCAATGGAACATGAAGGGGTGCGAGGAATCTGCGTAGTCCTCAAACCGCGCAATGAAACGCACGGTTTGCTGCCGGGGAATAAAAATTACGTCCTTCCAGCCTGCCTGCGCGGGCGGAGGCGCGGCGCCGTTTATGGACAAAATGTTGAACTCCACATCGTGTATATGGAACGGGTGGCCGAACCCGGAACTGCTTCGGATTTCCCAAATTTCGGTATTCCCCAGCGGTACCTGGTAGTCATTGTAGTTGATATTGAATAGTTTATGGTTAATGATAAACGCATTCGGACCTAAAATCGGCGGGTTGGTTACGCCCGTGCTGTCGCTCATGGTGAGGATGCGGGTAAGGTTTGCATCAGCGGGATTTAGTAAAACATTGTTGGTGAGCGTAGCCGGAATGGCGGTAATTGGGTTGGCTGTTTGCCCTATCACCTTGATGTGGAGCATATTGAAATCCTTATGCCCAAGGTAGTTGCCAAAAGGCCCGTTCGGGAAATTTTCGCCACCCGGCACAAAACCGGAAAGCGCTGAATTATAGGCTTTTAAGTCAAAAGACTGACCTGTTTGTCCGGCAAAATTGACTAAAATTTCAATGCGTTCTCCCGCATTCAATTGGTAGCGATTTACACTTACCGGCGCATTTAGCAAACCTCCGTCGGAGCAAATCACGGAAAAATTGCGGTTGTCACTGAAGCCGATGTTGTAGGAACGTTCAATGGCGGCGTTCAAAATGCGAAAGCGCACGACCTGGCCCGGTACGCTGTATTGCGCGCGCAGGGTGCCGTTTACCATCATACTATCGCCGTAAGGCACGACCACAAACTGGTTTTGGGTGTTGAAATCGCGGTCGGTGAGCACCAGCGGAATATCGTCCACGCCGTAGGTACGCGGGAGCGCGAGGGCCGCTTCCTCCGCGTCGCGCACAATGATTAAGCCGCCGATGCCTTTGGTGATATGTTCCTCGGTCATTTCGTGCAGGTGCGGGTGGTACCAGTACGTCGAGGCGTTGTTGGTGACTTTCCAATACGGTTGCCAGGTCGCGCCTGCCGGGATCACCTGATGGGGGCCGCCGTCCATAACTGCCGGTAAATGAAAGCCATGCCAGTGGATGGTGGTGGCTTCATTCAGTTTGTTTACCACGTTCATGTGTACCGTATCGCCCTTGTTGAAAAAGAGGGTAGGCCCCCAGAATTTTCCGTTTATCCCTGCCGTAATCGTTTGATTACCAGGCACAATTTGTGCAAAAGTGTCTTTGATGGTCAGGTTAAAATGGGTACCCGAAAGCGTATCCGGAATCCACAGGGTATTGTACTGAGCCTTGGTTTCGGTGAGGGTAAAACAGAGGAGGCAAATGAGCAGGTAAAGTTTAGGCATGGCTAACGTATTTTGATAAATTGTTTGACGGCGACTTGTTCCATCTGGTCGCTTGTGATTTGCAAAAAGTAGATGCCGGCAGGGAACGCACTTAGGTCGATGCCGGCCGATAAGTTTGGCTGCTGAATCTGCAAAAGCGTATTTCCAAGGGCGTTTGTAATGCGCAACTGGTTTACCTGCATATCCGGAATTGAAAAATCTACAAATAATTTATCGCTTGCCGGGTTTGGATGCAAAAACATGCTTGGTTCGGTAGTATCCTGGATGTTCATGGTACCAATGAGCAAATCCACTACAGCGCTGCCAGTGATGGTGCAGTTATGGGCGTCTGTGACGGTTACGGTGTAGGGGCCGGGGGCGAGGTGGCTCAAATCAGCCTCGGTTGCGCCATTGCTCCACAAATAGGTATAAGGCAAGGTCCCGCCAATGGCCATTGCGCTTATCGTGCCGATGTTTGCGCCGTTCGTTGCTGTGGCGCTGAAGGTTAAAAACAGGGGCGCCGGTTCAATGAGGTGTACGTATGCATCTACGTAGCATTCATGGGCATCTTTTACGATCACGCTATAATGACCAGCCGGAACATTCGTCAAGTTTTGGGTGTTTTGCCCATTATTCCATTCATACGTGTAAGGCGGGGTGCCGCCGCCGGCTGTAATTTCAGCCCCGCCGCTTGTATTTCCGTAGCAGTCGATGGGGATTGTCGTAACCATTGCATATACAGGCTCCGGCGCATATATTGAGAAGTTAACGGTGGTATAGCAACCATTTGCATCATAAACATCTTGGGTGTACATACCCGGATATTGTCCAGTTTGGGTGTAATGAGCCGGCAAACTATAAGGCGGCTTTCCACCTGATATATCAAGTGTATAACTGCCGTCTATCGCATAGGCACAGCTTACAGCCGTCGTCGTAACCGCAACCGACGGCCCGTTGAGCTCGCCTACCGAACCGCCGTATGCAACGGTGCATCCGTGTGCGTCCGTGACGGTAACAGTGTAGTCGCCTGCGCTCAGGTCGCTGATTTGCGCACTGCTTTTGTTGTTGCTCCAATGGTATTGGTAAGGTGCGGTTCCGCCGTTGATGCTCAAGGAAAGGGCGCCATTTAGGTAACCACAGGCCTCCGGACTTGATGTGATATAACCGTACAGCGGGGCCGGTTCCGTGATGGTTCGTGCAACTAAACTGGAGCAGCCGTTGGCATCCGTGACGGTGACAACATAGGTCCCGGCAATTAGATTTGAACGGTCAGCGCTTGTCGTACCGTCATTCCAATGGTAAGAAAAAGGCGCTGTGCCGCCTGTAATGATAAGGTTGATGCTGCCGTCCGCGCCTCCGTTACACGTGACGGGACTTGCACTTAATTGTGTACTCGGACCATCTAAATTGCTGATAATCACATGGTCTGTAAAGGTGCAGCCATTGGCGTCGGTGATGGTAAAACCATAATTTCTGCTTGGAATGTTAATCAGGTCAATCCCGATACTACCGTCGCTCCATAAAATGGTATAAGGTGCTGTGCCGCCGGAAATATCCGCATGAATGGCGCCGTTTTGCTTCCCGCAAGTTGCGTCGCTGGCGGAAATGGCGGTGTTAATTGCTGTAGGCTGTGAAATGGTTTTTGAACTGGAAACCGTGCATTGGTTGGCATCAGTAACGGTAACTGAATAAGTCCCGGCCGGTAAATCCGTGCGGTTTTGATCGGAGTTTCCGTCGTTCCACGCATACGTGTACGCGGGCGTGCCCCCGTTCGCGAGCAGGTGAATCGCGCCGCTCGTTGCGCCGAAGCAGGTCACATTGACTGCTGAATCTGCTACTGAAAGTGAGGCGTCTGGCTGGGTAATTGTTTGGTAAATGCTTGAGAAACAATTGTTTGCGTCGGTTACGGTAGCAGTGTAAACGCCGGCCGTGAGTCCGCTTCTGTTTTGTTCCACATTACCGTCGTTCCACAAAAAAGAATAAGCGCCTTTACCGCCGCTCACGTTCAGTTGAATCGCGCCGGTTGCGTCACCCAAACAAGCAACTGACACGCCCGAAGCAGTAGCAGAAAGCGCCGCACTCGGTTGTTCAATTGTTTGTGAAATGCTTGAAATACAATTGTTTGCGTCAGTTACAGTAGCAGTGTAAACGCCGGCCGTGAGTCCGCTTCTATTTTGCTCCACATTTCCATCGTTCCACAAAAAAGTATAAGCGCCTTGGCCGCCGCTCACATTGAGTTGGATCGTGCCGGTTTGATCGCCGAAACAAGCAACGGAAACGGAAGAGGCAACGGCTGAAAGTGCTGCGTTTGGCTGCGTAATCGTTACTGTTTGAATTAATGTTTGAGCCGCCGCATCCGTGATGGTAACAGTATACGTTCCAGCCACAAGTCCGGACCGGTTTTGAGCCGCAACGCCGCCGCCCCAATTGAAACTGTAGGGCAATTTTCCGCCGCTCACCGTCAAATTAATCGCCCCCGTGGCATTGCCGAAACAGTCGACATTGGTCGTAGAAACCAACGCAGACAGCGGCGGAAAAATGGCAGGATTACAAAACGAACCCGTACCCACCAGGGTCGACATTTCATTGCATAAATACAGGTAATTCGTTGTTTGTGTGGCATTTAGTGCGCCAAGCATCAGGTTGTTCGTTTCGCCCGGATCAGTTGCAAGTTGGTAAAATTCCTCATGCCCGTCGTCAAAATGAAGGAGTTTGAAATCGTGATTCCGCATGGTTTTTCCGTCGTCGCCATCGGTTGTGACCTTGAATATTTCGGTAAATGCCCAGGGCCTCACTTCGTTGCCCGTGTTTTTCAGGATGGGCAAAATACTCTTGCTGTCAACGGGTTTGTTGGCCGGAATTTGCGTTTTCCAGTCGTTATACCCAAACAGTTCCAGGATGGTGGCAAACAGGTCGGTGGTATTTACCAGGGCATCGCTCACGCGCCCGGGCGCCACCACGGAAGGCCCGGAAATGATGAACGGAACGTGTATGCCATATTGGTAAATAGTGCCTTTCGCGCGGGCTGTATTGGCAATTTGGGCCGTCTGTATGGTATTGCCGTTGTCGCCGATAAAGATGATGTCGGTGCTGTCTAACAGGTTTTTTGTTTGCAAATCGTCAAAAATACGCCCAATTTCATGATCCAAGGCTTCGAGTGAAGCCTTGAAATAAGGCTTCGGATTTGCCATGATGTCCTGTTGCGTGCCGCTCAAATTGGTGTAAGAATGCAAACCAGCGGGCGGCAAATGGTACGGCGCATGAGGCGCATTAAAAGCAAGCCAGAGGAAAAACGGTTTCTTCGTTTGCGGGTTCGGGTTTTGTGTGTTGATCCAATTGATGGCGTCATTGGCCGTTTCCGTCGTGGCATAAGTTGTAACGGTGCTTGATACGCCGTTGGTCACTTTTGTCCAGTTGTAATAACTCGTAAGTTGCCCGATGAAATTGCCCGCAAAGTAATCGTACCCCATAATATTAGGGTTGTTCAAATTAGAAGTCGGCATGGCCTGGTGCAAGTGCCATTTCCCAATATTCGCCTTGCCGAATTTATTCGGTTTGTAAATATTTAAAAGTCTTGGAATGGTTATTTCATTGATATCCAACACCCCGGAGCCGCCTATGCCGCCCACAATGCCGCCTACGCCGGTGCGAAAACTGTAGCGCCCCGTGAGCATACCCGCGCGCGTGGCCGAGCAAACCGGATTAGACATGGCATTGGTAAACCGCACGCCTTTGCTCAGCAGTTTTCGGATGTTCGGCATCGCAACGGTATCCTGATGATCCTCGTAGAAACCGAGGTAATCGGTCCCCAAATCATCGGCGATAATCAGAATAACGTTGCGCTGCGCTTGCAAAAAATGGGCAAGGGTTAAAAGGAGGAACAGGGTAGGTATCTTTTTCATCAAGAAATTTACTTTCGCATAATAATTTGACAACCAATTGATTTGGTCTCTTTTACAGCCACCGGTTTACCCGCCAGCAGCGCGTCCACAGCCTGTTCCACGTAGCGGTTTTCCACTTGTTCAGGCTCCATCCCGTTGTCGTCGATGGCGCCGTTGTATTTGACGACCCATTTTTTATTTTCTTTCCAGATCACAAAAGCGTGCGGCGTTTTTTGTGCGCCGAAGTCCTTGGCCACGCGTTGTTCGCCGTCGAACAAGTATGGGAAATTGAACTTTTCACGCTGCGCTTTTTCCACCATCAGGCCGTACGTGTCCTCCTCGTATGTGATCGTGTCCGTCGAACTAATGGCAAGGAGCGGAACGCCCAATTTAGCATATTTTTCATTCAAGGCGTTCAAACGCGGCGGGTATAATTTTGCAAACGGACAGTGGTTGCAGGTAAAAACCACGATAAAACCCTTGGCATTCGGGTAGTTTTTTAAAGAAACGGATGTGCCGTCCACATTTTTTAAACTGAAATCCTGCACTACTTTTTTGCTGCCGGGCAAAAAACTCATACCTACAAACAAGACGGCTACAAGGAACAAAGGCAATTTGAATATTTTGATTTCCGGTTTCATGCTTAAATTGATTTATATGTTTTTAAAAGTGTGTCAGCGGTAAATGAATGGCTGAATAATTTGTGTGTTTTCTTTTTGCGGTTTACAAACAAGGTGGCCGGAATGGCGCCGCTCCATTTGCGGTCAATTGCGTTGATCCATTTGTCTGCATTGGGTTCGTCAAGTAAGAATACCGGCTGCGTGATGCCGTATTTTTCAATGACCGGCAATAAGGCCGTTTGGAGTTCTTTTTTGAAGTCTAAACTCACAAACAAAAGTTGCATTTTTTCATGTTGATGCTGCGTTGCAAATGCCTGAAAATCAGGTATTTCCTTCAAGCACGGCGCACACCAGGACGCGAAAAAATTAACGATGTAGGTCGTGTCGTTTTCCTGGGTAAAGCGTTTTTCCAGTGTTTTAAAATTGACCACCTCGACTTGCTGCGCAGGCAAATCGAGGTGGCTGAAGAGGATACAAGAAAAGATTAGCAAGCGCTTTAAAAGCATTTTTATGACTTAAATTGCATGTTTAACCTCGATTTGCTTTGCTAAACTGCTGCGAAAATACCTTTTTCGTCTTTTCATCCGTCAATTGCAGGAAATAAATCCCGGCTGGGAAATGGCTGATGTCGATGCCGTTTTGCAATTGCGGCTGTGGCAACATCAGCATGGTCTTACCCAATGCATTCACGATGCGCACATAATAGGCCTGCATGTTCGGGTCGATAAAGGACACATACAAACGGTCGCTTGCCGGGTTGGGGTACAACACAATGTCCTTGCTGTCTTTCACAGATTCTAAGGTGGCAGACGCCTGCTGCGTAACCACAAACTGGCCCATCATGCCCTCGTCTTCATGCAAAGAAATGTGGCAGTGGAACATAAACGGGTGCAGCGCATCGGCGTAATCTTCAAATTTGGCAATAAATTTCACCGTTTGTCCACCCGGAATAAACACCACGTCTTTCCAGCCCGCCTGTGCCGCCGGGGGCGCCGCGCCGTTGATCGACAGGATATTAAACTCTACGTCGTGGATGTGGAAGGGGTGCCCGAAAACGGAAGTACTTTTGATTTCCCAAATTTCCGTGTTGCCCAGCGGCACCTGGTAGTTGTCGTAATTGATGTCGAACAACTTGTGGTTGATGATAAATGCGTTCGGCCCAAGAATCGGCGGATTGGTAACGCCCATGCTGTCGCTTAAGGTCAGGCGCCGCGTGATAACTGCGTCGGCTGCATTGAGTAACACGTTGGTTTTCAGGGCCGCAGGAATGGCCGTGATCGGATTGGCTGTTTGGGCGCCTACGTTGATGTGCAGCAGGTTGAAATCTTTTTTGCCCAAATAGTTGCCAAAAGGCCCGTTCTGGAAGTTTTCACCGCCAGCTACAAAGTTGCCCAATGTGGAGTTATATGCCTTTAAATCAAAGGATTGTCCGCTTTGTCCGGCAAAACTGACCAAAATTTCAATGCGCTCGCCCGCGTGCAGGAGGTAGCGGTTCACACTTACCGGCGCGTTCAACAGACCACCATCGGAGCATATAATAGAGAAATTCCGGTTGTCGCTGAAGCCGATGTTGTAGGAGCGTTCAATGGCGCCGTTCAAAATGCGGAAACGAACCACCTGGCCCGGTACGCCAAACTGCGCGTGCAAAGTGCCGTTGGTCAGCAAACTATCGCCATAAGGAACAATGTCGAATTGTTTTTGGCTGTTGAAATCCCGGTCGGTGAGCACGAGCGGAATATCATCCACCCCGTAAGTACGCGGCAAAGGCAGGGCTGCCTCCTCGGCGTCGCGCACGATAATCAGCCCGCCGATGCCCTTTGTGATATGCTCCTCGGTCATTTCGTGCAGGTGCGGGTGGTACCAGTAGGTGGCGGCATTGTTGGTCACTTTCCAGTAGGGTTGCCAAAGGGCGCCCGACGGAATAATCTGGTGCGGACCGCCGTCCATCACTGCCGGTAAATGGAAACCGTGCCAGTGGATGGTGGTGGCTTCATTTAGTTTATTCAATACGTTCATGTGTACGGTGTCGCCCTTGTTAAAAAACAGGGTCGGACCCCAGAAATCGCTGTTAATACCTGCCGTAATCGTTTGATTACCAGGCGTTAACTGCGCAAATGTATCTTTAATGGTCAAATTGAAATTAACCCCCGACAAGGTATCGGGTATCCGCAAGGTGTGGTAATACTGAGCCTGTGCGATGTTTAAAGAAAGCGCCAACAAAACGAGCGCCAGCAATCCTTTTTTCATTTTTAGTTGCATGATATTGTATTTTATTTTTTTAGACAAGGATTATCATTGAACAATCAGTTTTTGCGTGATGTCACGCCCTGAAATTTGAATTTTTACCAAATAAACGCCTTTCTTGAAGTTGTCAAGCGCCATCGGTTGTTTGAAAGCGGTGGTTTGATAAACCAATTGACCTTTCAGGTTGAAAATGGAAAGCGCTTGAATGTCGTTCGGGTTTAGTGCATCGCTCAATTTCAAGGAAAATCCGTTTGTCGTTGGATTCGGGAAGATCACCGCCGATTGCGCAAGTGATTGAATATCATCGGTTCCGGTGGTTGGTACGGTACATTGGCTGAATCCGTTGTACGTCGAAGTCGTGGTGCCGGTTGGCGAAATAAAATTGA
>JBAXTB010000409.1:0-5004 GCA_037130425.1 Bacteroidota bacterium | reverse complement strand
CCCGCCAAAACATCCTGTTTTTGCGCATCAAATGTAATTTTTTTGCCGGTTCTATACGCCGCATTGGCCATGATATTCGCGATGGAATGTTGGTATCCGGCTTCAATCGGGGCGTTGGGTTGCTTGCGCGCACGCACGCAATCCATCCAGTTTTTTACGTGGTTGAACGTCAGGGGATCGCTGCCGGTATTGGCGCCGCTGGCCACTTTCGGACCTTCTAACTTCATGGGTGTGAGCAAATTAGGCTTCATTCCCATTGCAGATGCTTCCGGTTTTTGCAAGCCGCCTTGCGCGCTGATTTCGTTGGTATCTAAATTTATCATGCCCGCGTTGGAATAATACAACTCCTTGGTTTCGCCGGCAGAATTGGAAAAACGCGAGGTAAACTGCACCTGGAAACCGGAACTCGGGTCGTCGAGCGGCCCATAATCAAACACCACGGTGAGCGTGTCTGCGTTTTTGCGGCCGTCTTTCCATTGGTAAATGCCGCCGTTGGCCACCACACTACGCGGGTGCGGCAAACCTGCAAACCAATGCACGGTATCAATCTGGTGGCTCATCCACTGACCGGGAATGCCCGACGAATAGGGCCAAAACAGGCGGTATTCTAAGTATTTGCGTGGGTCAAAATCCTCGTGCGGGCGGTTGATCAAAAAACGTTTCCAGTCCACGTCCGATTCTTTCAGGCTTTTCACCAATTCCGGCCTGCGCCAGCGCCCGGGTTGGTTTACATTCCACATCAGTTCCACCATCACGATCGGGCCGAATTTGCCCGATTTGATAAAATCTGCGGCGGCGTGGTAGTTGTCGCCGCTGCGCCGTTGCGAGCCGATTTGTACAATTTTTCCGCTGTCGCGCACGGCTTTGAGCACCGCGCGGGCGTCGGCCATGGTTTCGGCCAGCGGTTTTTCCGTGTACGTATCGCAGCCGGCAGTCACCGCTTCGATGGTGTGGTAGGCGTGTTGGAAATCGGCAGTGCTGATGAACACGGCGTCCACCGATTTGGAATCGTAGAGCGCTTCGTTGTTGTTAAATACCGTGATGTCGTGCCCGAGTTTTTCCGTTAAAAACGCTTTGCCTTCGTCGCGGCGGCGGTTCCAGATGTCGGAAAGCGCCACAATATCGAAATTCAGTTCCTTGCGCAAGGCGTTGAAGGGCGGGAACAGGGAGTTTTTGAAGCGGTCGGAAAAACCGATCACGCCTACGCGCACCCGGTCGTTGGCGCCTAAGATGCGGGCGTAACTTTTGGCGCTAAACGCCAGCGCCCCGGTGGCAAGGGCGGTGTTTCTGATGAATTGTCTGCGGGTGGACATGGTGCAAAATATTGGTCTCGTCAAAAAGAATTACTCGCATTTGCTCGGCGATTGCGTCAGCACCCGAATCTTCAAATTCCGGAAACTGACTGCGTCGCCGTGGTCTTGCAAGAGGATTGGGCCGGCGTCGTTCATGCCGAAATTTTCATATTTTTCGTATTTGCTGCGGGCCACTAAAGCCTTGAAAATATTGGACTTGCGTTCGTATTCCAGCACCTGAAACCCGTTGAGCCAATAGCGCACGCGGTTGTCGGGAAACACCTGAATACGGCCCTGGTTCCAGTCGCCGATCTTGCGCTGGAACCGTTTTTCGAGTTTTTCAGACGGAATTAAATCGTACAAACTCGCTAAGGTGCGGTTGCCGACCACGCCCAATTTGGCGTCGGGATGGCGTTCATCATCCAGGATTTGGTATTCCAGACCGATGCCTGATTTGCCGCCGGAATCGAAACTTTCATTTACAAAATACTTCACGCCGGAGTTTGCGCCTTCTGAAAGTTTGAATTCAAACACCAGTTCGAAGGCGCCATATTGCTCGGTGGTCACGATGTCGTTGCCGGTTTCGGAGCCGTCGGAAGCGCTTACGCGGATCTCGCCGTCGGTGGCGCTCCAGCGTTTGCCCGGCGGCGCTTCGGAATGTACCGAGCGCCAGCCGCTGAGGTCTTTGCCGTTGAACAACAGGCGATAACCCTGGGCTTTTTCTTGTTCGGAGAGGTTGTTTTGAATTAAATTAATGACGGGCGTGGCATCCAAAGGCGAGGCTTTCAGGTTCTTCGTTTGAATCCGGATGTTTTTCCAGCGGATTTTCATACCGGGTTTCATCTCGCCGTAAATCGCGTGGACTTGCAGGGCGATGAAACCTTTGGCTGTCATGTCGTCGATTAGGTGCGCCACGGGCACGCCGTTGATCCAGGTGCGCAGGGTATTGCCGATGGCCTCGATGCGGTATTTGTTCCAGGCGCCCGATTGGAAGGCTTTTTTGCCGGCCGGGTTGATGTTGGGAATGTACAGCCAGTCGCGGCGGGCTTCGTCGTAAATGCCGCCCGACCAGGCCCGCGCCGTGGGGTCGACCTCCATTTGATAACCATGTACGCGTCCCTCCTGGTAATCGGGTTTTGACAGGCTCCTGAACTGGATGCCGGAGTTCATGTTATCGTCGACTTTCAGTTCCAGTTCAAGGATAAAGTCGCCGTATTCGGCATCGGTGCAGAGGAAGGAATTGGGTGTTTCGGCGACGGTTGTACCTACGATTTGGCCGTTTTCAACCGAAAAAGCCGCCTTTCCGCCTTTTTGATTCCAGCCTTTGAGGGTTTTGCCGTCGAACAGGGGCGTCCAGTTTTCATGCTGCGCAAATACGTGCGATGCGGTAGTTAATAGGGTAAAGAGCAGGATGGCCCGGTAAAAATTTCTCATTGGAACGTAACTTTAAAATGCGCTCCAAAGATGAAATAAATATTTGATGTTGTGCTACACTAATAAAGGCGTAGTATCCGGCATTTCAATCTTAAAGGTTATTTTTGCATGTAACGCATTAAAAACCCGAAGTACCGTGTCGAGGGTAACGTTATTGGTGTTACTTTCTAGTTTAGAAATTTGGGCTTTTTGAACTCCGACAAGTTTACCCAACTCTTCCTGCGTGAGGTTTTGTTTTTGACGGGCTGCACGAATCATTTCACCCAAAATTTCAACTTTGAGTTCATATTCGTACACCTCGCGCTGTTGGGTTCCTTTTGCCCCGATCATCTCATCTTTGAGTTCATCAAGGGTGTAAACAGCCAACTTTTTCTTTTCCATGTGTTTTTTTTTGAAATACCTCATCCCATTTTAAAATGAGTAGAAGCTATAAATCTAGTTCAAAATATTGAATTCTTAATGATTCCGCTTTTTCGATTTCTTTTTTGGGAACAGCATCTCGCTTTTTAACAAAGCCATGCGTTGCAATTACCAACGTATTCGTTTTGTCTCTTTTGTCCCAAAATGCGAGCAGGCGATATTGCTTACCGCTAAATCGAACCCGAAATTCCCAAATTTCGCCTTCCAACTTTTTGAAAAACTTTGTATCGTTTAGGATTTGCGCTTTTTCAATGTTTTGCAAGATCTTCTTTTTTGTTTTTTGATCTTGTTCATTGATGAACGCTCTGGCTTCCTCAAGGAAACTCGTAGAAAACTTACTGATCATGGTTTACCTATTGTTGTAAAAACAGTTATTTAGAATTCCGGTCATGCTAAAATTGATTTTGATTAATGATGAATTTGTCTGCTACAAAGATAAATCAAAAGTTTCCATAAATAGAAACCTTTAATCAAAAAAATTATCCTTCCTCTAAAATGTAAACGGAACTTCAACTAACAAACACTGCCTCCATCCGTACCATTTCCCTAAAAACATCCTTTTACATTTCCTTTACATCGTTTTACACCCTAAAAACGGCCCAACCCGGATGCGCCCATACCTTTGTTCCATTGGTTCACGAAACAAACAATGTCATGCGCATCCACATCCTGGCACTATTACTCTTTATTCAATCCTTTGTCGCCTGCCAAAGCGGCCCGAACAACACCGCGCCTTTAGCCGCCGACCTCGGTTTTCAATCCGCTACCGGCGCCGATTCACCCGCAGCCAACATCGTTTTTCAATCCACCGACAACGGACAAAACTGGCAGGACATCAGCGCGGGTTTGCCGACTGGTTTGCCCATCGGAAGCGGATTTGCCGCCGACAACGAAATCTTTTTAGGCTCGGAGGACGGGTTATACCGCCGCCGTGTAAGTAAAAACGGTCCGATTTGGGAAAAATACCTGTTCCTCTACGGCAGCATCACGAACATTATTTCCGGCAAAAACGGTTTATACGCTTGTAGCTATGAACGCGGCGCTTTTCAAAACATACCCGGCACCGATGTTTGGAAATCCATTGGTAACACCTTGAAAGACAAGAGTGTACGCACCATCTTAGAACGCGGCGAAAGCACCCTGCTCGTCGGTACAGACAGCGGTATTTTCAAATCTGCCGACGGCGGCCGCAACTGGAAACAGGTCTTTTCCGGCGGCATTGTCTTAGACATTGTAGCCATGGGCGATGTGCTGGTGGCCGGTGGTTTCAACGGCGCGTTGCGCTCCACTGACGAAGGCGAGCACTGGGATAATACGCTGAATGAAAACATTTTAGCCAAAAAAACAGGCGTGATCGACGGGCATTTCTTCACCATCCTCGGTACCGAAGACGTCAGAAAACCGGACCCTGCCGGCATAACGAACCGCCTGCGTATTTCCGACGACATGGGCAAAACCTGGCATCGCATCGAGCAATCGCTTTTACCGATCCAGAACATGTTCGATATGGATGTTCGGCTTGCAGACGCCAAGGACCTGTACGACCTTGTTCAGGTGGGCAAATACCTGTTTTGCAGTTTTGACACCGGCATTTTCCGCTCCGCCGACGAGGGTAAAACCTGGGAACCCGTGTTTCCGACCAAGGGCAAAACGACCTACACGATCGTTGTGTCCGGCAATGTGATTTATGCGGTTCCCGGCGGCGGTTGCTAAAAAACCGCTATTTTTGAGGCATGTCTTTTGTCCAAATACTCAAATATATGCGCTTTTTGCCTTTGTTGGCCTTGCCTTTGCTGGCCTGGTTGCTGCCGCCGGTATCGGAAAACACCTCCGGGGATTTTTCACCCGAAAAGGTGAA
>JBAXTB010000408.1:0-5054 GCA_037130425.1 Bacteroidota bacterium | reverse complement strand
GGCACGGTGCCCTGCTCCGGGCGGGATATGCCCGAAGGTTGCCATTATATTGAAGTTGAATTTTCTGAAACGAGCCATAGCAGCACGTTTTGGGCGCTTAAATACATCGTTTTGCTGCTTGCAATGGGCGGAATTGCCGGATTTTGGTTTGCGCGTCGGCAAAAACCGAAATCCGGCCCTGTTGCGGATGCGCCGGGCGCGGGAGAAACGGACTGGCTGGAATTCGGTCATTCACGGCTTGACGTTTCCGGCCAAATATTGGTTTGCGGCGGCGTTTCGCACCCGCTGACTTTTCGGGAAACCAAACTGCTCCGGCTTTTTGCCTCCAACCCGGACCGACTGCTGGAACGCGATGAAATCCTCCGCCAAGTCTGGGCCGACGAAGGCGTACTCGTCGGGCGCAGCGTGGACGTTTTTGTATCTCGATTAAGGAAGAAATTGGCGGGCGATGGATCGGTTGGGATTGTGGCGGTGCATGGGGTTGGGTATCGGTTGGAGACGGGGAAGTGAGATTTTACCGCTTCAAATTCAAAAGGGCTAAGGCTCTTCTGATCTTTAACCCTCTAATACTCCCGCACCAACAAATCCTCCACCATTTTCCGCAGCACGGCCTTCCGCGCATCGGGGACATTCACCGCTTCTAAATGTTTAAATGCCTGATCCTGAAACGTTTGTTTAGCGGCTTCAACCAGTGCGGGAATGCCATTTCGATCAAACAATGCGCGCACGGCCGCAATTTTTTCTTCCCCTGAAACATCTCCCCCCTCACTGGGGAGGGCAGGGGGGGGCGGGGCCAACATCCATTGTTGCAGCGCCGCGCGTTCCTGTTCCGGCGCCACCTCCAGGGTTTTCAGTACTAAGAAAGTCTTTTTGTTTTGCAAAATATCCCCGCCGACTTGTTTGCCGAACTTTGCAGGATCGCCGTAGGTATCAAGCAGGTCGTCCTGAATTTGGAAAGCGATGCCGGCTAAGCGCCCGAATTCATACAGATGATCGGCATTTGCGCGGTCGGCGCCGGCACAAAGCGCGCCCATTTCTAAGGCGCCACCGATTAAAACCGCCGTTTTAAGTTCGATCATGCGGATATATTCCGGCAAGGAAACATCCGAGCGGGTTTCAAAATCAACGTCGTATTGCTGCCCCTCGCAAACGCCAATGGCAACGCGGTTGAAACTGCGGATCAGTTCAGGCACAATGGCCGCTTGGCCTGCCTTCACTAAATGCGCATAAGCGTAAATCAACATCACATCCCCGCTCAAAATCCCCGTGGTTAGGTTCCACTTGGTATGCACCGTCGTTTTACCGCGACGAAGGGGCGCAGCGTCCATAATGTCGTCGTGCATCAGGGTAAAATTATGGAATAATTCCACCGACCAGGCGGCGGGCAAACCCGATTTAAGATCATCGGAAAACAGGTTTTGCGCCATCAGCAACATGGCCGGACGCAGCCGTTTGCCCCCCAAAGCGAGCATATAATCGCAAGGCTCGTACAGCATTTTAGGCGTGTCGGGAAATGGGTTTTCGGCGGCGTAAACGTTTAAAAAATCGAGCAGTTGAGAGAGCGGGTACATGTAGTGGTGTGTTTGAACAAAGCGAGCGGCAAAGATATGGGAGATTTAGGTTTTAAGTTTTGACAATTCAGGCAACCCGATTAAGCATTTTGACGTCATTGCTACACTTGACCTATTCCGACTCCCGGCCTTTGTGAAATTTTTGTGAGAGATTGATACTCAAGCGTTCACGCAAGATTACGCACAAATTACGAAGTCGCGAAACGGTTTCATCCAACGAACAAATACCACCTGCATTTTGAATATGACGAAGAAGAACAGCCTTCTTGCGGCAATCGGAGTATTGTCTCTTTGCACAATTTACGCTTTTACCCACCCGGAAAGCGTGCGCGAACGCGTCCTGCCCATCTTTTTCCCGGAAAATACACCGGCAGTTGCGCCTGTTTATCCCGTAACCCCTATCGCGGAGAAAAGTAACAGCCCTGAGAAGATAACTGCGGTCGACACGCTCCCTCCTTTGAAAGAGCGCTACGACGATTTTATCAACAACGGGAAAAAAAATCCGATTGACCTGCAAGACCCGAAAGCCATTACGCAGGATGTGACCTTCGATCCGGTTACGAATATGTACATCATCACCGAAAAAATCGGCGATGAGTTCTATCGCGCGCCCACGTATATGACTTTTGACGAATACGTGAAATGGCGCGACAAAAAGCAGCAACAGGATTATTTTGACCGCTTGAACGGCGTTGCCAGCGCCACCCACCGCAATGCGGACGGCACGGAAGACCCGATTGCCAAATTTGACATCAAAAATTCGCTCATTGACCGGCTTTTCGGCGGCACCAATGTGGATATCAAACCGCAGGGAAATATCAACCTGACGTTCGGGTATAATTACCAGAAAATTCAAAACCCGATCCTGACCCTGCGCCAACAACGCAACGGCAACTTCGATTTTAACATGGACATCAATATGAGTGCCCAGGGTAAAATCGGTGAAAAACTCAACCTCAATTTCAATTATAATACCCAGGCTACATTTGATTTCGACAATCAAATGAAGATCCACTACGATCCGAAGGGCTTTTCGCAGGACGAGATCATTCAAAATATTGAAGCCGGTAACGTTTCACTGCCTTTGCGTTCCAACCTCATCAAAGGGGTGCAAAACCTGTTCGGGGTAAAAGCGGAATTCAAAACCGGTCACCTGCGCACCACGTTCGTAGCCGCGCAGCAACGTTCGCGCCAGCAATCGCTTTCCATTCAGGGCGGCGCGCAGGTGCAAACATTTGAAAAACCCATCGACGAATACGACGAAAACCGCCACTTCTTCCTGAGCCACTGGAACAGAGACCAGTTCGAACCCTCGCTCAAATGCCTGCCGGTGCCTTTGTCGCTGTTTACGATTACCCGCATGGAGGTTTGGATCACCAACGATAAGGGGGTGACTGAAAATAAACGCGACATCGTTTCCCTGACGGACTTGGCCGAACCTAAGCCTTTTTTGGACGGTAAAACAGACTCGCTGTATTCCCTGAATCCAATTCCGAATGTCAAAAAAACGGTACCGACAAAACTTGATATTAAAGGGGAGCCCTTGCCGGATAACGCAAACAACAATCTCTACCCCGACATCCTTAGCGATATACAAGACCACCCGGAGTACCGATACACCGACCGTGTTGTAAACTACATGAATTCAAAGGGATACAAACAAATCCGCGACTTTGAAAAAGTAAATGCGCGGCTTTTGTCGTCCTCTGAATACACCTACAACGACCAACTCGGCTTTGTCAGCATCAACTTAAACGTACAACCCGACCAAGTGGTGGGTGTTGCCGTAGAATACACGTACAACGGTGCGCCTTATAAAATCGGTGAGTTTTCAAGCGATATTCCTAAAAACGCCGACACGATCAACAACCCGGTTTTGTTTGTAAAAATGCTGAAAAGCACTACGGCTAACGTGCGCTACCCGATTTGGGACCTGATGATGAAGAACATTTACGCCATCGGTACGGCCAATGTGGATCCGCAGCAATTCCGGTTCGACATCATGTACGAAGATCCGGGTAAAGGCCAAAAACGTTTTCTCGACAACCCATCTCCGGACTTTCCTGACAAACTCAAACAACGCCCCCTGCTTCAGTTGTTCGGGCTTGATAACCTGAACTTACAGGGAGATCCTGGCGCCGACGGTATTTTCGACTTCGTGCCCGGCCTGACCATCAACCTGCGTTCCGGCCGTATCATGTTCCCAAAACTCGAACCTTTCGGCAAGTTTCTGGCTGACACCCTTACGGGAGCAGGCGCCTCTCCGCAAATTGTTAAACAATACGCGTATCCTCAATTGTACGACTCTACCCTGTTCAGGGCCAAGGAATTCCAACAATTGAACCGATTTACCTTAAAAGGCTCATACAAATCCTCTACATCGGCAGAAATATCGCTGGGAACCTTCAATTTGCCGCAAGGCTCCGTGCGTGTGAGCGCAGGCGGGCAACAACTCAAGGAAGGCATTGATTATCAGGTGGATTACAACATTGGTAAGGTCAAAATCCTGAACGACGCCATCCTGCAATCGGGGCAAAACGTCAATGTAAGTTTTGAGGACAATACCTTATTCGGCTTCCAGAACCGAACCATGATTGGAACCCGTTTCGATTATGCCTTCAGCAAAGACTTCAACTTGGGCGCCACCTTTATGAACCTGTTTGAACGGCCGCTCACCCAAAAGGTAAACTTTGGCGACGACCCGATCAACAATAAGGTGTACGGCCTTGATTTCAATATTTCAAAAAATGCGCCTTGGTTGACAAAATTGGTCGACAAATTGCCGCTCATTCAAACCAAGGAGCCTTCAAGCATTACCGCCCAGGCAGAGGTGGCCTTACTTGATCCGGGTTACAGCAAAGCCATCAATCAGGGCAGCGATAAAGGCGGCACCGTGTACCTCGACGATTTTGAGGGAAGTACCTCCAACCTGCCCCTGACCATTCCGGCCAACTCTTGGGTAATCGCCTCCGTACCGCAAGGCGACGAAGTTTTATTCCCGGAAAGTAAGGACACGACCCTGGCCCTTGGCGCCAACCGCGCCGGGCTTTCCTGGTATATTGCCGACCCCAGCGCCCGCGATAACAACGACACCGACGACCCGTATACCAGCCTGATCCAGTATCAGGACATTTTCCCAAACCGTCAGTTGACGCCCTTGGAGCAATCGTCCTTGCGCCCGCTCGATGTGACGATTTATCCTGATAAGCGCGGCCCATATAATTTTGAGGAGCCGGACGGTTACGTAGACCCTAATTCCGGCAAGCGGCTGTCAGAAGGTTTGACCACCGATGGTAAACTTATTAAACCTGAAACCCGGTGGGCCGGCTTTATGCGCGGTTTGAACACCAACGATTTTGAGGCGGCCAACATTGAGTTCCTTGAATTTTGGGTACTCAATCCCTACATGGATAAAAAAGACGGCGACCCTGTATCCAAGACCAACGGTTCCATGTATTTTGACCTTGGTACCATTTCAGAAGA
>JBAXTB010000407.1:0-5081 GCA_037130425.1 Bacteroidota bacterium | reverse complement strand
TTGCGCTCAATCAAGCGGATTTTCTCCTCATACTTGGGCGTAACAATGCTGATGGCGATCCCGGTTTTGCCGGCGCGACCAGTACGGCCACTGCGGTGCGTGTAAATTTCGGGTTCGTCGGGCAAACCGTAGTTGATGACGTGGCTGATGTTTTGCACATCCAGGCCGCGGGCCGCCACGTCGGTCGCGATCAGGAGTTGCAGATTGCCTTCGCGGAAACGCTGCATCACCCGGTCGCGGTCGGCTTGAGCCAGATCGCCGTGCAGGGCGTCGGAGTTATAACCGTCGCGGATCATCTGCTCGGCTACTTCCTTGGCTTCTACTTTGGTGCGCACGAAAATCAGTCCGTAAATGCCGGGGTTGGCATCTACCACACGTTTGAGCGTGCTGTAACGATCATCGGCACGGCACACAAAGTATTGGTGCTCAATGTTTTCGTTGGTCTGGTTCTTTTTGCCCGTGCTGATTTCACGCGGATTTTCCATGTAGGTGGCCGCGATGGCGCGCACCTCTTCCGGCATGGTGGCCGAGAACAACCAGATCGACTGGCAGTTTTCCGCAGATCCGAGGATGAAATCGACCGCCTCTTTAAAGCCCATGTTGAGCATTTCGTCGGCTTCGTCGAGTACGAGGCGTTCCACCGTGTCGAGGCGCACGGCTTTGCGGGTCAGCAAGTCCATCAAACGGCCGGGGGTTGCCACGATAATTTGGGCGCCAGCTTTGATTTGACGAATTTGGGTTTCAATACTGGAGCCGCCGTATACGGCAACAATCTTGTATTGATGGGCGAATTGCGCGTAATTTTCAAGGTCGCTCGCAACCTGCACGCATAATTCGCGGGTGGGGCAGAGCACCATGGCCTGCACGCCTTTACCTTGTGGGTTGATCCGTTGCATCAACGGAAGTCCGAACGCGGCCGTTTTGCCGGTTCCTGTTTGAGCCAATGCGATAATGTCGTCGTCTGATTGAAGCGCCACCGGAATCACTAATTCCTGTACCGGTGTCGGCATTTCAAATCCCAGCGCGGTAATGCCCTTCAGCAAATCATCGTCAAGACCCAGTTCTTTAAATGAACTCATCTATTGTTGGTTGAAATAGAGAGCCGATTTGGCCCAACCGTAACAGCGATGTGCTTAAAGGACCCGGCTCAAATGAAAATAAACGCAAAGGTAACACTTTTTGAACCTTTTGCCTAACTTTTGAGCCTAAAGCAAATAATATTTTGTTAATGAGCCGTTTATATGCCCCCGGTGGAATATTTGTTGCCCGTTTAAGCGATCAGGTGATCTATCGGATCTGAGGTTTGCGCCGGGTCTACCATGTCTTGTTCCAAAGCGTTGAGTCTTTGAATCACAAGGATGGCCAAAATACAAGCCGGAATGCTAATGATTTCTCCGATTAGGTCCATGCGGGCAGCGGAAAACAGGCGGGCGGTACCATAGCCCAAACCGCTCATCGCCTGAAGCAAATAATTTACTACGTTATAAAAAATCCAGCAACCCCACCACCAGCCGATCAGGGTCAGGCCATTATCTTCTTTATGTATTGAATCCGGCTTCAGGTTGTCTTGTGTTTCGATCCAGGTTTCATTCATAATCCGGTAGGTCAAAAACAAGTTCCCGATCGGGACAAACCATGCGCCGGCAGCCCAACCTTCGCTGTAAGACAAAAAAGTGCTGCCGATGCGGTGGAGATTGGCGTAAGCCCGACGAAACCACATAATAAAAGTAGTGGCGCAGATAATCAGTAATGCAAGATAAATGATGACAAAAATGGCGCTTAAAGTGACTATATTTGTCAGGGCTTCCTGTTCTGGCTCAAAAGTCGAAGCCTCATATATGCTTCGAGTCTTAAAAAACATGATCAGCTTAAGGATCAGTTTGATAAACAACGAGGCTCCAAGGGCGATAGAGGCAAAGACCGCCCGGTCTTGATTGGGTAGAATACGGTTCATTGCAGAAATTTAAAGCGGTTTAAAAGGCGCTAAAATAATTGTTATAATTCTATCTGTGTTTGATTTAATGTTAAGAAAACTACTTTGATTATTGAATTGTTAGAAATTCAGCGCAATACACGCCGGTTTTTATCAAACAATAACTTTCTTTGCCAACATTAAATATTTTCCATGAGATTCCCTTTTTGTCGGCGTTTCCTGCTTTTTACCTTGCTACTCTGCTTGTCGGGCGGTATGGCGGCGCAATCGGATGTGGATTCTTTAACAAAATTGCTGAAAACAGCGCCCGCCGACACCCATCGGGTGAGCCTGCTATACGAACTCGCCTGGAAAATTATCGATTCCCGCACCGATGTGGCCGAACAAAAATTGCGGGAAGCCCTGACATTAGCCCAGCGGCTTCATGACCGGGCCGGAGAAGCCAAAGCCTGGAACGGATTAGGCGTGGTAAAAGAAAACCAGGATTCGTCGGCCATCGCCATTGAGTTTTATCAAAAAAGCCTCGCGTTGCGCAATGATATTGGCGATGATCGGGGCGCGGCAAAAGCCTATAGCAACATTGGCAAAGTGTATGAAAACACCGGCGATTTTGATAAATCCCTGCGTTTTCAACGGGAAGCCCTTCAAATATATGAGCAAATAAAAGATACTGCCGCCGTTGCAAGGGCGCATTACGGCTTGGGCTACTTGCTTCAGGAAATGGGCTTGTATCCGGAAGCCTACGATCAGGTAAATCTTTACCGGGAATATGTTGAAAATCAGAACGATACAAAGGGCAAAGCGCGCGCTTATTCCCTGTTGGGCCATATTCGTTTTGAACTGGAAAAACTGGGCGAATCACGACGCTGGTACGAACAGGCGCTCAAAATACGGGAAACCTTGGCCGATTCAGCCTATTTGGCCGATGCGCTCAGTGATTTAGCCAACGTGCTGGATGAATCGGACAGCACCCATGCCGGGATCGCCATACCATATTATATGCGCGCACTCACGATCCTGAAAGCGCTGAATGACCAATCCGGACTGGCGGCCTTGTACAATAATCTGGCGGATGCGTACAAACACCTCAAGCAATTTGACAAGGGCTTGTACTATTTGGGCGAATCGCAACGCATCCGCACGGAATTAGGCGATCAGCCGGGCCTGATGGAAACCTATAATACCTATGGCGATTTGTTATTTGGACAACACAAACTCCAGGAGTCGCTCCGGTATGTGGACGAATATTACAAGATTGCCGATCATATCAAGGACGAAAAATACATCCAGAAGGCATATAAGGACTTTGCCAAAATATATGCCGCGCTCGGCGATTACAAAAAAGCCTATCAATACCGCGTTCAATATGACGAATTGCGCTACAAACGGCTCAACGAAACAAGCGCCCGCGACTTTGAACGCAAAGAAATGTTATTTTCCGATGGTCGCCGCCAACGCGAAATCGAGCGTCAGCAACACCTGATTGAACTGAACAAAGCCGAGATCGCGCGTTCGCGCACGATTGGAATTGCCCTGATCGGCGGCGCCATTTTATTAATTCTTTTGGTCGGATTGTTGTTCAACCGAAACCGACTGCGCGCCCGCGCGAACCGCGAATTAGCTACCAAAAACAAAACCATTGAAAGCGAACGCGCCCGCGCCGACAACCTGCTCAAGAATATTTTGCCGGAAAAAACAGCCGAAGAACTAAAATTGCACAACTCCGTGCAACCCGTGCGCTATGATTCCGTCACAGTGTTATTCACTGATTTTAAAGGTTTTACCACCATTGCTGAGTTGGTGCCGCCGGAAGAACTCATTGCCGAACTCGACGAGTGTTTTCGGCTTTTTGACGCAATTATTTTAAAATTCAAATTAGAAAAAATTAAAACCATTGGGGACTCCTACATGTGTGCGAGCGGGCTGCCGGTGGTGAACGATACCCACGCGGTGGATATGGTACATGCCGCTATTGAAATGCAGCGCGGCTTGCAAGCCATGATGCTGCGCAAACGCGCGGCCGGCCGGCCCGAATTTGAAATGCGCATTGGCATCAATACCGGTCCGGTGGTGGCAGGCGTGGTGGGCAGCCATAAATTTGCCTACGATATTTGGGGCGATACCGTAAATACTGCGGCCCGTTTGGAGCAAGGCAGCGTAGAACACAAAATCAATATTTCAGAAGCAACATATCAGTTGGTGCGGCACCAATTTGAGTGTACGTATCGGGGCAAAATGGCTGCCAAAAATAAAGGAGAAATTGATATGTATTTTGTGGAATACGAGGCTATTGATACCAGCGCATAGGATCGCCGAAATCATAATCTAAGAAAATTTCATCCAGCAAAGGATCGGCGCCGGGCGCATAGCCTTCTTTCAGGTCGTAGCCGTATAATTTGCCGAATTGGTTCCAATACGCCGCTGTAAATCCGCCGCGCGTTTGCTTGATAATATCGTAAAACGGCTGGTTGAGTTCTTTTTCGATCATTTTTATCAGCACCTTGCCCTGCGTTTTCGACAACTTTTTCATTTGATCTTCAAAATCGCCTTTCAATTCATGGTGTTCGTGCCGTACATAGCGCCTGCGTTGTCGGCGCGACATATCCTGCGTTTGTTCGCCGATTTCATCGTATAAACTAATGGCCTGAAGCGCATACGGGTACACCACCTTTGCGGCGTATTTATAGCGGTTGTACAACATTTGCTCATCCACATCCTTGAATTTGCGCGGTTGCCAAATCCGGACCGGCCGCAGCGACATCACAAACACCGTATCGCCGTTTTCCACTTCCATGCGCGCCCACGCGCCTGTGGGCAGATTGGCCCCGGCAGTATCCTTTGGAAATGGAGAACTAATCTGTGCTTGTATAGGCAAAGACGCAAAAATGGCCAACAAAAGCGTTAAAAAAGGGTATTTCATGGTGAACGGATCGCTGCGGATTATTAATTCAGGGTGTTTTGCTTGTTAAAAGTTGTAAGGTTAAACTTATTTGCAACGTTATAACGAAAGTAGGGGCGTTTCTGTTTTGCGGCGTTGGGATTAAGACGGGTGGGTGGGGGGAAATTCTCTTTTATCTGGTAAATAAACTTTTTTCATCCACCGTGAGTGCTTGTAATCCCGCCAGGCACAACGCTCCGTTCGTTATTC
>JBAXTB010000406.1:0-5094 GCA_037130425.1 Bacteroidota bacterium | reverse complement strand
GATGATCGGGAGATTGGGGTTGAAGGTGGGATAGGACACGGGGATGGCGTTTTAATTTGTCTGTCAGTCTGGTAAAACAGCATAAAGGCCAATCTGTTTAGGGTAATGTCATTGACTTAAGGATTTAAAATTACATGATTTAAGATTACATGATTTAAGATGGAGGGCGCTTATTTCTGGGTTTTCTGGTCGCATCTTTAGTTTTTGCAACGAAAACGAGCACCAATTAGATTTCCGTAATGCTAAGCGTCGTACCTCCATCTAAAATCTTAAATCATGTAATCTGAATTCTTAAATCCTTAAGTCAATAATATTGCAAATAAAAATCCCCGCCCCGGTAGGGTATTCCCTCCCTTCCCCGTTTCACCATAAACTAAACACTTCCAGCCTATGAGTCATCAGGATCGCCGCTCTTTTTTGATGCCGCACCGCCGCCCCAAACAAAGCCATATTCGGCTCCGCTCCGAGTTTATCACCGAACAACCAGCGGGCATGGAACGCCTCGAAGCACTGCGCACCGCCCGCGCCGCTGCCCCGCCGGTATCCGGCCTTGCGCCGTATTCCGGTCCCTGGACCCGCGAGGAGGTCATTCACCTGTTGCGCCGCACCATGTTCGGAGCCACCCGCGCTGATGTGGATTATTTCGCCGGACTAACGATGGAACAGTCTGTAAATGAACTGCTTAATGCGCCTTACATGCAGCCCGATCCGCCGGTAAACGACTACAACAGCGCCGATTTTACCGACCCGGATGTGCCTTTCGGCGAAACCTGGGTGGATGCGTTTTACAGCAACGACGGCGAAGGCTACCGCGTGGAAAGTTTGCGGGCCTGGTGGCTGCGCCAAATGATGGGCAACAAGCGCAGCATCCGCGAAAAAATGACCCTGTTTTGGCATAATCACTTGCCTGTGTTATTTTTTGACGTGTTTTCGGGCGGCCATTTGTACCGCTACCAAAGAACCCTGCGGGAAAACGCGCTCGGCAATTTTAAAACCATGATGCGCGCCATCACGCTTGATCCGGCCATGTTGTATTTCCTGAACGGCTATGTCAATTCGGTGTATGCGCCGGATGAAAATTACGCCCGCGAGATCCAGGAATTGTTTGTGATCGGGAAGGATTTACCTCAATATTATACGGAAGACGATGTAAAAACCGCCGCACGTTTGCTCACAGGATGGCGCATATCGCCGTCGGGTTTCGGCATGTATTTCGACCCAAATGAGCACGACAAAGAGGACAAGCAGTTTTCGGCGTTTTACGGCAACAAACTGATTCAGGGACAAACAGGCATCAACGGCGGCGGCGCGGAATTGGACGCGTTTTTGAACATGTTGTTTGAACACCCGGAGGCTGCGCGTTTTATTTGCCGCAAAATGTACCGCTTCTTTATTTACCACGACATTGATGCGCAAACCGAACAAAATGTGATTGTTCCGCTGGCGCAAATCCTCCGCGACAACCAATACGAACTGCTCCCGACGCTCGAAGTGTTGTTTAAAAGCGAACACTTTTTTGACGTGCTCAATCGCGGCGCAGTGATAAAAAGTCCGATAGAAATGGTGGTCGGCTTTTTCCGCCAAATGGGCGTTACCCTGCCTGGCGCCGCCGACTTAACCGACACGTTTTATATTTCCTACGTGACCAATTATATATTGTCGGAAATGCTGCAAATTCCCGGCGATCCGCCCAATGTAGCCGGCTGGCAGGCGTATTACCAGAAACCGGCACTTGACAAATTGTGGATCAACAGCTCTACCCTGCCCAAGCGCGGCCAAATCACAGAATACATGCTGTTTGTCGGTTTGGCGGGCGCGAACAACGTGGCCATCGCCGACGTACTGGGTTTAGCGGCCTCCACCAGCGACCCTTCTGATCCGGATATTCTCATTGAAGAATCGCACCAGTTGTTGTTCGGTTTGCCGGTGTCGAACACGGTGCGCGATTACCATAAAGCAGTATTGCTCAATAATTTACCCTCGGCCTACTACTGGACGGTGGCCTGGGGCGCTTACTTAAACAACCCAACCGACCCGGTCATCAAAGGGGAGGTGGAAAATCGCCTCAAGTTCCTGTTCCATTTTATGACCCAACGGGAAGAATATCAATTGATGTAACACCGCGTGCCCGGCACGAAAAACAAGCATTTATCCATGAAACGTAGAAACTTTCTCAAAAATATAACAGCCGGTGTGGCGCTGCCGACGGTGCTGAGCGGCTTTGGGTTGAAGGCTTTTGCTAAAAGTCCGCTTTCCCCTTTTCTGAACGCCCTCACAACTGACACCGATCACGTGCTCGTGATGATTCAATTGGGCGGCGGTAATGACGGCCTCAATACTGTGATCCCGCTTGACCAGTACGACCGTTTGTCGGTGGCGCGGCCGCAGGTAATTTTACCTGAAAACGCGGTGTTGCCGATCACAGGAAACAACACCCTGGGCCTGCACCCCGCGCTCGCGGGCCTGCGCGACCTGTACGACGAAGGTCAACTCCGCATTGTGCAAAACGTGGGTTATCCCGATCCGAATTACAGCCACTTCCGCGCCACGGACATCTGGAATTCCGGCGCTGATGCCAATGAGTACCTGCCTACCGGCTGGGCGGGCCGTTATTTGAATTACGAATACCCGAACTACCCCAATGGCTACCCGAACACCGATGTGCCGCATCCTTTGGCCATTGAAATCGGCAGCGCCATGTCGTTGAGCCTGATGGGGCCGCAAACGGGCATGGGTTTTATCATTGCCAATACCGACGATTTTTACAACCTGCTTGCGGGCGTGCAAGACCCTGCACCCAATACGCCCGCCGGGGAACAACTGACATACATCCGGCAAATTGCGCAGCAGTCCCGCGTGTACGCGAATACGATTATTGCAGCTTCTGGTTCTATTACCCAGCAACAAATGTACCCGGACACCAGTTTAGCCGCCCAACTCAAAATCGTGGCCCGTTTGATCGCCGGCGGACTCAAAACCCGCATGTACATCGTGTCTATCGACGGTTTCGACACCCACGATGGGCAGGTGGATCCGGACAACCACACGATTGGCGCGCACGCTGATTTGCTTAAAGAACTCGGCGACGCCATCAAGGCATTTACCGATGACCTGAAATTCCTCGGCGTGGACGATCGCGTGACCGGCATGACCTATTCGGAATTTGGTCGGCGCATCATCAGTAATTTCAGCGGCGGCACCGACCACGGCGCGGCAGCTCCGATGTTTGTGTTTGGAAAACCTGTGGCTGGCGGGGTATTGGGCAACAATCCACAAATCCCGAATGCCGCTACGGACGACGATAACCTGCAAATGGAAATTGATTTCCGCTCCGTGTACGGCACGATTTTGCGCGACTGGTTCTGCGTCAATGAGTCGGATGTGCCAAATATCTTGCTACACGATTTGCCTTACGTGGACTTGTTTCAACCCGGAATCGGGTGTATTTCAACGGCCACGCACCAGGCCAATTCGGCGGCAGGCGAAAATTTGTTGCATTGTTCGCCCAATCCGTTCAGCAATACCCTGCAAATCCAGTACGCTACAACGGGCGGCCCAACCACGATTCAAATATTGGATGTCACAGGCAAAACTATCGCTACGCCTGAATTCGGTTTCAAATCGAGGGGCGAATATGAAATCCTTTGGTCGGGCGGGCATTTGCCAGCCGGGACGTATTTTGTCCGGCTGTTGAATGGGATGAAACAGCAGACGAGGACGGTGGTGAAGGTGGGGTAGGCGGGGGCGGGGGACGGGAGACGGTGGACGGGAGACGGTGGACGGGGATTTGCTTCCCATAGCCGCGCGGCGCGGGATGGCTGGATGTAATCTCAACGCACACCGTCAATTTTCAATCCTTTTCCTTTGCTAATTTTCTCGCCAAGGATTGCGACATTTCAATACCTCCTATCAATTGAATATACGGTTCGATTATTTGCGCCGTTTCAATGCCGAACGTTGTGTTGAACGCATTCGCGATACGAAGCAGCGAAGATTTTAAACTTTCGGCTTTCAGGCAAACCGAGTAATCTTCGTAATGGATGGTTTCCAATATCAGTTCATATCGGTAGTGGCTGATGGTGCATAGCTGATTGGTACCGTGGTCTAACAAATAAAACCGTCGTATTAAATCTCGCTGAAAGCCGGCATTTCGAAGGGGTGACTTTTCATTTCTGTTGTAAAAACCGTTGGGGTACACGCCAAATGTAATCGTCTTCGGGCGCTTAAGGCGGCGGTTGATCAGAACATATAAAAACATCAAAATTACCAACCCTGCGCCGACAATACCTGTGGCGGTCCAGAATTCCAGTAATGCAAAAGAAATGGACGCAGTCGGAATCAGCAAAAGGAAGAGCAACAAACTAATACAACCCATTCCTTCCAAAGGATTGGGCATGTATGTGGTAAATTCTATGCCGTCTTTCGTTTTGGTTTCGGTAAAATCGGATTCGTAGTAATTCATGGTTTAGTTTTTGAGCGTGTTCAAATGTATACCAAGATTAAAGTAGATTTGAAGGAACGGTATTAAATAAATATGAAATCGAGTAAAAGGTACTTTATCCCATTTTACTCAAAAAAAGGCCGCTCCGGATCCATTCCAGAGCGGCATTTTTTGTCGATACGCGGCGCCTAAAGGCGGACGTATTAATTATGCCATTTTGCTGATAAGCGCTTTCAACGAAACGCCATTCAAAAGAATATCGCCAGTTTCAGCGTCGATGTGGATCGTAACATCCCCTGCTGCGTTCATCAGGCGGATGTCGCCATTGCTGCCGTTGCCACCCATGTTGATGTTGCCGTTGCCGCCGTCCAGGTGGATCGTTTGCAGGGCTTCTGTGTTTTTCAGAACGATATCGCCTTGTGTGCCGCTTCCACCCAAGTGGAGGTTGCCGGTGCCGCCGTCCAAGTGAGCAGTTACGCCGCCGTCGGCGTTCATCAAGCGAATGTCGCCATTGCTGCCTGCGCCGCCTGCATTGATGTTACCATTGCCGCCGTCGAGGTGCAGCGTCTGTAGTCCTTCTGCATTTCTCATCGCGATATCGCCTTGTGTGCCAGCGCCGCCGAGTAATACATTGCCGTTATTACCGGTTAATT
>JBAXTB010000405.1:0-5103 GCA_037130425.1 Bacteroidota bacterium | reverse complement strand
CACTTTACCTGCCGATCCAAGACAAACCCCCTCAAATTCCCCGCCTAAAAATAAAATACTTGTCATCTTTGCGCAGTAACCCGCACAAACACATCACTACTCCTGACTTTTGACTTATTACGCAGCAAATATGAAACAAATTTCGCTTTTTACCTTTCTCTTTATCAGCCTGTTTAGCAGCCTGTCGGCTCAAAATTCAAACTGGCAGGATAAAACCGCGCCGGATGTGCTGGCTTCCGTAACCCACGGAAAAACCTCGGATGTTTTGGTGGTCATGCGCGAGCACGCGGACGTGCGCGCGGCCGAGCAACTGTCTACCAAACTTGAAAAAGCCCGCTTCGTTTTTGAGCGCTTGCAATCTACCGCCGAACAAAGCCAGGTGAATGCGCGGGCCATCATCCGCGCAGCCGGAGCCAAGGCCAACAGCCTGTTTTTAGTCAATGCAATCGGCATCGAACAGGCTGATCGCGATCTGGTAAGCCGCCTTGCCGCCTTGCCGGAAGTGGCCTGGATCGGTTCGGATCCTTGGGTGAAATTTGATAACCCATTCGTGACCAATACGATCAGCGCGGCGCCCAAGGACCGCAGTTCGGTAGAGTGGGGGATCGAAAAAATCCGCGCGACGGCCGTTTGGGGCTTGGGTTACACCGGACAAGGCATTACCGTCGGCGGCGCAGATACCGGTTATGAGTGGACGCACCCGGCCATCCAGCCTAAATACCGCGGCTGGAACGGCGCGCCGGACAATGCGGAGCACAACTACAACTGGCACGACGCCATTCACGATTACAGTCCGCTGAACTTAGACTCTGCCGGCAATCCCGGCTTCGCGCCTTGCGGCCTCAATGGCCTGATTCCTTGCGACGACAATAACCACGGCACCCACACCATGGGCACCATGACCGGCGATGACGGCCAGGGCAACCAGATCGGCGTAGCGCCCGGCGCGCGCTGGATCGGCTGCCGCAACATGGAACGCGGCTGGGGACGACCTTCTACCTATATCGAGTGTTTTGAGTGGTTTATGGCCCCCACCGACCTCAATAACCAAAACCCCGACCCGGCCAAAGCGCCGCATGTCATCAATAATTCCTGGTATTGCGCCTACGAAGAAGGCTGCACCGATTCTCTGATTAACGACTTGATTCGTATCGCGGTGGTCAACCTGAAAGCCTCGGGCGTGGTGGTGGTGATTTCCAATGGCAACGATGGTCCCTGGTGCGGCACGACCAGCCACCCGGCCGCCATGTTTCAGGAAAGTTTCAGCATCGGCGCCACGCAGGACAACGACTATATCGCCAATTTCAGCAGCCGCGGTCCGGTGCTGGTGGATGGCAGCAACCGCATGAAACCCAATGTTTCTGCGCCCGGCCAAAACGTGCGTTCCTCGATCCGAAACGGCGGGTACGCCAATTTCAGCGGCACCAGTATGGCCGGTCCGCACGTGGTGGGTTTGGTGGCCCTGATGCTTTCCGCCCGTCCTGAACTGGCAGGCCATGTGGCTGATATTGAACAGATTATTGAACAAACCTCGGTTTATTTTGCCGATACGGTCGATTGCGGCCCCGGCAGTTTGGGTATTTCCCGCCCGAACCACGCATACGGCTGGGGTAGGGTAGACGCGCTGGATGCCGTGAACCAGGCCTTGCTGTGGCAACCTGCGGTAAGCACGCATTCCCCAAACCTGCTCGCCGCCGCCGTTTTCCCGAATCCGGTTTCCGAAACGGCCGTGTTTGACGTGCAAAACTGCCTTGGAAAAACCAGCCTCGAAGTATTTGCGATGGACGGCAAACGCGTGATTTTCAATGAAATACAAAAGAACGGTCACGTGGTGTTCCAAACGCCGATGACGGGCCTGAACAAAGGCATGTATGTCTATAAAATTTCATCCGAAAATGGCGTTCTTGCGGGGAAATTAGTCGTTGAAAGTCGATAGAGATTGTCAACACCAAGTGGTGCAGGTCTGATAATCTTTTGAAAATCAATTTAATCCATCCTGAAAATCTTCAAATCCATATATCGTGGTCTATGAAAATTGACATGCACACCCATTTGTTGCCGGAAAAGTTGCCCAATTTCGCCGACAAGTTTGGGTACGGCGATTTTATTCACTTAGTTCATGAGCGGCCGGGTTTTGCCAACATGATGAAGGGCGGCGTGTTTTTTCGGGAAATCGCCCGCAACTGCTGGAACCCGCAAATACGCATCCAGGAATACGCGTTGTACAAAACGCCTTTGCAGGTGGTTTGCACCATTCCGGTAATGTTTTCGTATTGGGCAAAAGGGGCCGATTGCCTTGAATTGTCCATGTTTTTAAACGATCATCTGGCGGGCGTGGTGGATGATTTTCCGGAGCATTATCTGGCGCTCGGCACCATTCCAATGCAGGATACGGATCTGGCAATCAAGGAGTTGCAGCGTTTGAAAGAACTGGGTTTTCCCGGTATTCAAATCGGTTCCAATGTGAACCAGCGCAATCTGAGCGAGCCGGAGTTTTTCCCGATTTTTGAAGCCTGTCAGGAATTAGATTTGGCGGTGCTCATCCATCCCTGGGAAATGATGGGCGAGGGCGATATGAAAAAATACTGGCTGCCCTGGTTGGTCGGAATGCCAGCCGAAACAAGTCGCGCGGCTTGTTCCCTGATTTTTGGCGGGGTGATGGAGCGTTTGCCGAAACTGCGTTTTTGTTTTGCGCACGCGGGCGGTTCGTTTTTGCCCACCATCGGCCGCATCCAGCACGGATTTAATTGCCGGCCCGATTTGGTGGCCATTGATAATCCCGTGCCGCCGCGCAGTTATTTGGGTAAATTCTGGGTGGATTCTGCCACCCACGACCCGCAACTGCTTCGTTATGTGATTGATACGGCGGGCGAAGACAAGGTTTGCCTCGGCTCCGATTATCCGTTTCCCTTGGGCGATTTGGAAATCGGCGCATTTATTGAGCGCATGAACTTGCCCCAAGCCACGGTAGACAAAATCTTTTACAAAAACACTTTGGCCTGGTTGCATGGGCTTGAAAATGAATAAGGACCAGGATTATAGTGATTTTAAGATTTTCGGGATGGATTAAATTGATTTTCAATTGATTACCTGACTTCTATTTTCATAACCAACTTGTATTGGAAATAACGTGTACTTACTTGGGTTTGACATCGGTAGTTCTTCCATCAAAGCCGCCTTGGTGGATGCGGCCACGGGTGCGGTACTCGGCACTGCGCAAGCGCCTGATGCTGAAATGGAAATTTTAGCGCCTAAACCTGGTTGGGCGGAGCAGGATCCGGATGATTGGTGGCTGCAATGCAAACAGGCTTTGGCCAAACTTTTCCGCCAAACCGGCGCCGATGCTTCTAAAGTTGCGGCCATTGGTATTTCCTATCAAATGCACGGACTTGTCACCATTGATCGGGAAGGCAAGCCCTTGCGTCCGGCGATTATTTGGTGCGACAGTCGGGCGGTGGCCATTGGAGACGCCGCATTTCGGGAAATCGGGGAAGATTACTGCTTGCAACATTACCTGAATGGGCCGGGCAATTTCACTGCTTCCAAACTCAAATGGGTGCGGGATGAACAACCGGAATTGTACAAAAAAATCCACCGGGCCATGTTGCCGGGCGATTATATCGCGTACAAACTCACGAGCGAAGCGCTGACGACGATCAGCGGTTTATCCGAGGGTATTTTGTGGGATTTTCAGTCGCATAGTCCTGCAAGCCGCTTGTTGGAGCATTACGGGATTGAAGCTGAAAAACTTGCCCCGCTGGCGCCTTCCTTTGGCGATCAAGGGCGGGTTTCGGCTGAAGCCGCCAAAGAAACGGGTTTGCCTACGGGCATTCCGGTGACCTACCGGGCGGGCGATCAGCCAAATAACGCCTTGTCACTCAATGTGTTGGAACCGGGAGAATTGGCAGCCACAGCCGGTACGTCCGGGGTGATTTACGGCGTCATCGACCGTTTGGCCGGCGATGCACAGAATCGGGTGAACAGTTTTGCCCATGTGAACCACAGACAGGAAACGCCGCGCATCGGGGTGCTGCTTTGCATCAATGGCACAGGTATTCAATACCGCTGGTTGAAGCAGCAAGTAGCCGCCGCCGGTCAGGATTACCCGGATTTGGAACAAGCGGCCGCTACAGTACAACCCGGTTCGGAAGGACTTCAAATGATTCCTTTCGGCAACGGCGCAGAACGAATGCTCGGCAACCGACAAGTAGGCGCGCATATTTTAAACCTTGATTTTAACCGCCACAAACAGGCGCATTTGTACCGCGCGGCGCTGGAAGGCATCGCGTTTTCATTTGCATACGGCGCCGATATTTTAAAATCTTTGGGTTTAAACCTGTCTGTTTTGCGGGTGGGCAATGATAATTTGTTCCAATCGGCTATTTTTGCCCAAACCGTAGCCGAATTGCTGCATTGCCGCATCGAGGTGTTGCGTACCACAGGCGCGGTGGGCGCGGCGGTGGCTTCCGGGGTAGGGATTGGGGTTTGGGATAGTCCGCGTGCGGGGCTGGGTGCGCTTGCGCAGGTGTGCGTGTACGAGCCGAAGGAAATAGGGGAATCGCTTTTGGGCGCTCAGGGTGCTTGGAATCAAGCGCTGAAAAGTATGGTGCTTGGTCATGGGGTTATATCGTAAGACAATGTGAGGTTTTTTCGCCAAATAAAAAGTTGAGATCGTGGAAAATTGAGGGGGTGACTGGCAGTCACCCCCTCAATACGCTCGGTCACCGCCGATTGCAAAGTGAGCATAATGCTTTACCCGGGTGTCATCCTGACGACGCAAGAGTAAGGATCTGGCCATGCCGTGGAATTGACTTAGAGATTTAAGATTACATGATTTAAGATTACATGATTTAAGATGGAGTCGCTTATTCCTGGGTTTTGTGATTGTGGCTTGAGTATTTGCAACGAAGAATATGGGCCTGCATTGACTTTCCGTAATACCAAGCGTTGTACCTCCATCTTAAATCTAAAATCATGTAATCTAAAATCTTAAATCCCTTCGAGTTAAGGCTTACCAAACCCCTGAATATCAATTAATTAACACTCGACTATATCTGCCAACCAATAAATTTAGCATTCCATGTCCGACAGCATCCGACTCAC
>JBAXTB010000404.1:0-5124 GCA_037130425.1 Bacteroidota bacterium | reverse complement strand
TGAAAGGATTAATTCTATACACCTAAACGGCATCTCGGCAAAAACATCTACCATCTTGTAACCGCCGGTTTTAACCGGTGGAATCGCATCTAACCCCTCTTTCACATCTATCTTCTTTACAAGACATCAGCATCTAATCTGTTGTAGATGTGGATGTTCTGCATAGAAGATAGATGTGTTTTTTAGTATGTATTTGCCCCCGACTAAAGTTCGGGGGTTACAAGATGTTAGATGTTTACGCACGTTGCGCTCGACGGTATTAGGTTTTTTACAGGCGATTTATCGGGTTAATTTCAACATTTAAACGTCTTGGGCCATAAACACCCTACCGCCATTTTAACATTTATACGTCAACGCAATTAATTTTAAATAACCCGAATCATTCGCGCAAAACCCATTGCAGCGGCGCATACCTCAAATTTGATCCGTCAATTTCCGCAACTCAAGCAGCGCGCCGTGCATCCGTTTTTCCACCGCCTTTACGCTCAAATCTAAGCGCTCGGCAATTTCGGCGTAAGTCATTTTTTCCACGCGGTTCATCAGGAACACCGCGCGTTTGCCTTCGGGAAGCGCCGCTAAGGCTTGCTCCAATTTTTGCTGAAACTCACGCGTTTCAAGGTCAAAATCAGGCGCGGGAGCCTTGGCCTGGGGACTATTTTCTGTATGTTGTTTGAATTTAAGCGTCACTTGCCGATGCCGCGCTTCGTCGAGAAACAGGCGGCCGGCCACGGTGTAAAGATAACTTTTCGCTTTTTCTGGCGGCACTTCACTACAGTTTTTCCATAGCCGCAGGTAGGATTCCTGCACCAAATCCTCGGCGGCATCCCAATCGCCCGATTTATAATACACGAAGCGCCTCAACGCGCCGGACAGGCGGAAGAACAGATCCTGAAACGTGTCGGGATGGCAGGTGCTCAGTTGCATAGTGTGTGGTACGATGCTGCGAAAGTAGGGATTTTTATAGATTTAACCGCCCTAATCCGCCCGCATCAACCGCAACGTAACCCGTTGTCCCGTATTTGTTCGGATCGACACCAAATACAGGCCCGCCGGCAAATTTCCAAGCGGCAGATCCAGCATTTGTCCGCCGGCAAGCGGCCATTCGCCTTGCAGCAACGGTCGACCGGCGGCGTCGCTAATTTGCCAGTTGCAATCGCCTGTGTTGGTATCGCTGCAATAAATCCGGGCTTGTGGGCCATAAACCGGGTTGCCGAAGACTTGAAAGCCCAACGCATCATCAACGGGTGTGAAAACCGGCGTCACGGCTCCGGCCACCAAGGTCAGCGCAACCGGCAAATGGTCGGAAGCGATGCTTAACTGGGCGCATACATTGGCCGGCACAGCGCTGTTTCCGGCGCAATGCAAGAACGTATTGTAGGAATTACCGTCATTGCCCACCGCCCGATAAGTGCCGGGGACATAATGCATCGGCGTACCGGCCGCGCCGTACACTTCCGGACTGGCAAGTATAAAATCAAAACGGTCGTCCATGCCACCGGTTACGGCGCAGGGATCGGAACCGTCGGCCGGAGATTGGGTGTGGATATGTGAATACGAGTAGCCCTGCCAGCCGTTTGAGACGCCGGAAGGGTCGACAAAACGCTGCAACAATTTTTGAAACGCGGGCTCCGTACTTGAATACAGGTTAAAATCGCCGGAAATAGTATAGCGCTTCACTTGCGGGTGCGCCGCCAGCCAATCCACAATATCTTGTGCAGTAGCGGCCCTGGCCTGTATATTGGTATCGCCGGTGGAAGATTTAAAATGGGCTGTAAAACAATAAAAATCAAGGGTGTCGCCCGGATGCGTGGCCGCGCGCACGTAAAGCCGGTGAATATCAACGTCGCGAATATTGCCCGTGATGGCCGTGTGGCTGATGTAGCCAAGTTTATTGTTGTTGTAATACAGCATATTTACCAGATCGGAGTTGGAACTATTGCCGTAATACCCGTATCTCATGGCAGAATTGAACGCGAGCGCATTGTCGCGCAGGCTGGTAATAGAAGCTGTGTTGGGCGGCATTTCGTTCACCGTCAGAATGTCGGGGCGGAGGTAATCAAAAATAACCTTCAATCGGGCATTTTTGGTACTCAGGGGGAGGCAGGACGCGTCGGCGTATTTTAACAAATTATATTGTACAAAACGTATGGTATCAAGCGATTGCGCGCGGACGGATAAAATGGAGCACAGACAAAGCAGCGTCAGGTAAATATTTTTCATCTTCAAATGTTTGGCGCGAAGTTAGCAGGGGTTTGCGGTTCTTAGCGCTCCTTACAGGATACGAGTTTGGCGCATTCCGGCCAATTTGGTTAAAACAGCGTGTTTTTATGGAAAAAACCTTATTATTTGAGGCTCTAACGGCCTTAACGCAGGCTGAAATACGCGAATTTGAAAAATTTGTACAGTCGCCTTTTTTTAATCCGAAGCCGGGCGTGGCGCCTTTGCTGGCGTATTTGACGCAGTGTTTGCAACAAAAAACGGCGCCGGAAGCGGATTCAGCGTTTCAGGCCATTTACCCGGATGCGCCATTCAATGACGCGCGTTTGCGTTTGCACAACAGCGCATTGCTGGGTTTACTGGAACATTATTTGGCTTATCAGGAAAAATTTGCAGACCTTGAAAGTGTCAAAATCAGTCAGGCGGCGGTTTATCGAAAACGCAATTTGCCCAAACATTTTCAGATTAGTTTGCGGGAAGCGCGCAAAGCCTTAGAGCGCCGGCCAATGCGTCACGCCGTGTATTTTGAGCAACTCCAAGAAATCGAATGGGAGCAATTTCAGTTTGATTCCGCTTCGCGCCGGGCCGAAACCTTCAATTTGCAGGAAAGTTCGGACCTGATGGACGCCGCGTTTTTGGTCCGCAAATTACAGTTGGCCTGCCTGGCGATTTCCCACCAAACCATGTTCAAAACCGAGTACCGCATCGGCTTGTTGCCAGCCGTACTCGAAGCCGCCGAGCAGCAAAGCGCGCAACCGGCCATTGCTTTGTACTACCATTGCTACCGTTTTTTGACGGACGCTGAGCCGTTTGCGCATTTCTCGCAATTTCGGACGCTGTTGTTTGCCCACGCGGCGCTGTTGCCGGCGGATGAACTGCGCACCTTGCATTTGTTGGCCGTTAATTTCGGGATCAAACGCATCAATCAATCGCAGGACGCCTGGTTGCAGGCCACGCTGGATTTGTACAAAAGCGCGCTCGAACGCGATTTATTGCTTGAAAACAACCTGCTTTCGCGCTTTGCCTTTAACAATATCACGGCCATTGCCCTGCGCGTGGGCGAACTGAACTGGGCCGAGGATTTTATCCACCGCTACAAACCCCGGCTCGAACGCAGTTTTCGGGAAGCCACCGCCGACCTCAACCTCGCCCGCGTAGCCTACGCGCGCAAGGACTACGGCAAGGCCCTGCAACACCTCCAGCGCGCCGACTACAAGGACCTGATGAACAACCTGACCGCCAAAACCCTGCAACTCAAAATTTACTACGAAACTGACGAATTCGACCTGCTGGAAAGCCATTTGGACAGCATGAAAACCTTTATCCGCCGACATACGGCCATTGGCTATCACCGCACCAATTACAGCCGCATCGTGTATTACACCCGGCGTTTGATGCAGTTGAATCGCTTTGACGCGGCGGCTAAAGCGGGGTTAAAGGATCAGTTGGCGGGGGAGGAGGGGCTGACGGAGAAGGGGTGGTTTTTGGAGATGCTGGGGTGAGGGTGGGGAATGTTTTATTGATTTTATCTTTGACACACTTTTTTAAACAGTCTCTATGCGCTTTTCCTCCGTTTCTCCCGCTATTTTCGCGGTTCATATCTACCCGGTTCAACACATGAAAAAAATTATACTGTTCTCCTGCCCCTCGCTTGTTTTGTTTTTGCTGTTATGCCTGTTTGCGCCTTTGCTCAACGCCCAGAAGCCGGTAAAACCGTCCGCTTCCGACCTGTTACAAGGCATTAAAAAACTAAATGTGCTTGGTTCCGTCCTGTACGTGGCCGCCCACCCCGACGATGAAAACCAGCGTTTTATCAGTTATTGCAACAACGAAAAACTGTACAACGTCACTTACCTCTCGCTCACACGCGGCGACGGTGGCCAAAACCTCATCGGCCCCGAACTGCGCGAACAACTCGGCGTACTCCGCACAGAAGAACTGCTCATGGCCCGCTCGGTGGATGGCGGTAAACAGCGTTTCAGTCGCGCCAATGACTTCGGTTTTTCCAAAAATCCGGACGAAACCCTGCGTATTTGGGATAAAAACGAGGTGCTTTCCGATGTGGTTTGGGCCATCCGCCAAAATCAGCCCGATGTGATCGTGAACCGTTTTTACCACGACAAAAAATACGAAACCCACGGGCACCACACGGCTTCGGCCATGTTGTCGGTGGAGGCTTTTGATTTGGCAGGCAAAAAAGACGCCTACCCCGATCAGTTGAAATACACCCAAACCTGGCAGCCGCGCCGACAGTTTTTCAATACGTCGTGGTGGTTTTACGGCAGCCAGGAGAAATTTAATCAAATGGACAAAAGCCAGTTGATTTCGGTTGACCTGGGCGTGTACCTGCCGCTGAAAGGCAAAAGCAACAACGAGGTGGCCGCAGAAGCCCGCTCCATGCACCGTTGCCAGGGTTTCGGCTCGCTCAGCACCCGCGGCGAAAGTGTGGACTGGTTTGATTTTATCAAAGGCGAAAAGCCCAAAACCAGTGACCTGTTTGAAGGCATTAATACCACCTGGACCCGCGTGCCGAACGGCGCTAAAATCGGTAAAATCCTGGCCAAGGTGGAACAAAGTTTCAAAGCCGATCAGCCCGAAGCATCCGTGCCTGAACTGCTGAAAGCCATGCAACTCATCAAAGCCTTGCCGGCCGAGGCCAATTTCTGGAAAACGATCAAATTGGCTGAAATCAAGGAAGTGATCCGGGGGTGCCTCGGACTTTACCTTGAATCCACCGCTGCCGATCCCATTGCAGCGCCCGGCGATTCGGTGAAAATCCATTTTGAAGCCATCAACCGCTCCGGCCAGGCCATTACGCTGTCGTCGCTGGCCTGCAACAACGGCCTGATGGACAAGGTATTAGGTCAGGCGCTCAACAACAACAAAGGCTTTAGCCTCGATCAAAAA
>JBAXTB010000403.1:0-5150 GCA_037130425.1 Bacteroidota bacterium | reverse complement strand
GGCAGGCTTTCAAACTTTTGTAGCCAATACGATTTATCCGTTTCAAATTGCGCGGAACCATAATAATCCAATTCGTTCTGCACATATTCGCTGAACGCAAAGGTTTCAGGCATTTTAGGCAGCGGCGCGCCCGTAAGCGCCTTGTAATTTGCCACTAATTGATTGGTGAACACCGAATAACCCCAACCGTCCACGCTCAGGTGGTGCATTTTCATCAGCCAGAAATAATGCCCCGCTCCTGCTTTTAACAATGCAAACTGATACAAGGGCGCCTGCGCAATATCAAACGCTTCCTGAAATTGAGCCTCCAACCACTGTTTACATGCCTCAACCGGGTTTTCCTGATCCGAGAAATCCAACACCGGCATCCGATAGTCTGCTTGCGGGGTAAACCGTTGTAGCGCCTGCCCGTTTGCAGTCTGTTCAATGGAAAGACCAAAAACATCGTGCTCAGCCACCACTTTGCGCAGAGCCTCCACGAACAACTCAACCTTTAAATGACCTTTAATTTCATAATAAGCCCCAATATTGTACATCGGGCTTTTTTCAAAAAGCAACTCGTCAAGCCAAATCGCGGTCTGGTTTTGGGTCAGGGGAAGGACGGAAGATTGGATTATTGAAGTCATTATGTGTATTTTAATTGCTACGATCGTATGCTTGCGTCATCAAATCCTTTTGCTGCAACAAGCGTAGCAGTTCTGTATGCAATGCTTTGTGTTGCTCGATCAAATCTTCGAGCGACAACATTTCTTCTGGAATTGGTTCTGAAAACTCATCCCCCGCGAAACCGATATACTGGAGCGATGCATGGCCCTCACGGTTCAGCAAATCTGCATCCGGGAAATTCATTAATTCATCTTGCGGCTGATGGATTTGCGCTAAAATGAATTTTAACTGCAACACATTGAATTCGATATGCTTTGCATCGAACATAACACTGTGTTCCCCAACTGCCGGATAAACAAAAAAGGAGCCTGTTGTTTGCGCCGACCAATCAAAATTCACTTTTGAGTCGTCAATATTGTTTTCAATATTGCGCTGCGCCACCATTTGGTGGATATTGGACCGGATCGGCATGTCCAATTGAAGATCGCTGAGGAATTGGTTGTATTTCGTCAAGTGGATTTCCATCTTTTTATAGAAATCTGCATCTTCCAACAAATGCACATACTGTTGCATAATCGGGTCATTATCAGGATTTTCTGAATAAAAATCCATATAATTACGCAAGTCAAAGCCCCAAGCCTCCAATTGAATCGCCGAGTCGGCGAAAATAACATCGCTCACGGTTTCTCCTTTGCTTTCTAAGTAGCGCGCCATTTCGTAGGCCAGCACGCCGCCCGCTGAATGACCGAACATGCAATACGGCCCTTCCGGTTGTTGACGCTTTATTTGCTGATAGTAAAGTTCCAGGCGATTGTCCGATTCCAAAAAGTCGAAGCAGTACCAGGCATAATCGGGTATCAGGGCTGCCATTTCTTGATAAAAAACAGCCAGACCCGCAAATGGCGGAAACGCAAAGAGTATCTTAGGTGCATCAGGGTTATAACAAATGCCTTCCGAATGGAAAACATCTTTAAAACCGCTGATTTTAGCGCTTAATTCGGCAATCGTCGGGTATTGGAAAATCATCCGAAGCGGGATATTCTGGCCACTTAGTTTGCTGATTTCGGTACTTAATCGGATGGCGCGTAAACTGTGCCCGCCCAAATTGAAAAAGTTGTCTTCCACCCCGATTTGTTCGCGGCCCAATACCTGCTCCCAAATCTCAACCAATTGAATTTCAACGGCATTGCGCGGCGCAACATACTTTGTGCCCGTATGCATGGCTGAACTATCCGGCGCCGGTAGCGCTTTGCGATCCACCTTGCCGCTGCTGGTCATCGGCATGGATTCCAAGGCCACGAAATACGACGGAATCATGTAATCGGGCAGCGTGTTGCCTAAGAAACTGCGCAAAATCGTGGCGTCCGGCAAGGTTGTTTCCGGTTTGGCCATTAAATAGGCCGCCAATTCCTTCACGCCATTGAATTCCAAGCCGACCACCGCGCAGGATTGCACCGCCTCGTGGCTTAACAAAACCTGCTCAATTTCACCCGTTTCAACCCTGTTGCCTCGGATTTTCAGTTGAAAATCCTTGCGACCCAAAAACTCAATGTTTCCATCAGGCAGCCAGCGGGCCAAATCGCCCGTTTTGTACATCCGTTCGCCCACTTTGAATGGGTGCGGCATAAATTTCTCTGCCGTTAATTCCGGGTTATTGAGGTAGCCGCGCGCTAAACAAACGCCGGAAACACACAATTCGCCGGCAATCCCAATCGGCATTAGTTGATGATTATCACCGAGTATCAGTATTTCCGTATTGGCGTTCGGCTTGCCGATTGGAATGGCCGTGAGTTCTTCCAGCCGTTCAGACCCTGCCAGGTATGTGGATACGGCAACAGTGCATTCAGTAGGGCCGTAACTGTTGAAGTATTGGCGCCCGCGGCTATAATGTAAAGCATCGCTTTTGTCCGCTGCATCGCCACCGGTAATGATGGTTTTTACATATTTTAAATCCGCTTTGTTCAAAGTAGCCAGCATGGCCGGCGTTTGTTCGAGGATGCTGATTTGGTTTTCATCCAAATAGGCTAAAAATTCCGGCGTGGATAATAGGATTTCCCTGTTAATCACATAAAGCGTTGCACCGCAAACTAAGGTCGCAAAAATTTCCTCAACGGACGTATCAAACGTGTAGGCTGCGGACTGCAAAACACGATCCGAGGAACCAAAACCGCAAACCTGGGTGGCAAACGTAACTAAATTGACCAAACTGCGCTGCTCAATCATTACCCCTTTCGGTTGGCCCGTAGAGCCGGAAGTATAAATAATGTAGGCTAAATGTTCAGGGCCGCCAATGATTTCCGGGTTGCCTTTCGGCGCTGATTCGATCAAATCCGATCCGATGTTTTCAATCGAAAGTTCCGGCAATTCCGTCTTTAAACCCTGAGCGTTGTCCTGTGTAGAGGCATCCGTCAGCAACAGTTTTGCCTGGCTATCCTGAAGCAAATAAACGGTTCGCGCTTTTGGCAAATCTGGCCCAATCGGCAAATACGCCGCCCCGGATTTTAAAACACCCATGATCGCGATGAGCATCCATTCACTACGCTCCAACTGCAACGCCACTATATCATCTGGTCGAATATTATACGTATCACGCAGGTAATGTGCCAGTTGATTCGATTGTTCGTTCAACTCACGGTAACTCAAAGTGCGCGTTCCGAATACAACTGCCGTTTGATCCGGCGTTTTTGCTACCTGTTCTTCAAATAATTGTACAATCGTTTTGTCTTTCGGGTATTCCGCCGCCGTATCGTTGAAGTCATGCAGCAATTGTTGTTTTTCCGCAGCAGGCAGTAAATTCAAAGCGCCGATGGCTGCCTTAGGATCATGCAACACACTACCCAACAATGTCAGCAAATGTTCCGCCATGCGCGCGATTCGGTCGCTTTTGAACAAATCAGTATTATATTCCAACGCTATTAACAGCCCTTCGGCCGTTTCCACAAAATCGAATGTCAAGTCAAATTTGCTAATCCCTGTTGCTGCCCCTTCTACCGAAAGTGCCACATCTCCAAATCGCAATTCCGACTGCTCATTGTTTTGCAGTGCCAACATCACATCAAACACCGCCGAGCGACTCAAATCGCGCGGTAAATCCAGATCCTCCACCAAGCGGTCAAACGGATATGCTTCGTGTTCAAAGGCCGCTAACGTGTTGGTTTTCACCGCATTCAGCAGCGTTTCAAAACTGTCTTCGCCCCGCAAACGGTTGCGCAGCACCACCGTATTAATATAAAATCCGATCTGATCGTGCAAATCCGGGTGGGCGCGGCCAGCAACCGGCGTTCCGATCAAAATGTCTTCCTGACCGGTGTAGCGGTAAATCAAACTTTTTACCAGCGCTGTCAAACCCATAAACAAGGTCGCGCCCTGTGTTTGACATAAGGCGTTCAAGCCATTCAGTACTTCGGCCGGAATTACCTTGTTTAAAGTAGCCCCATTATACGTTTTAAGCGTCGGACGCGCATAATCCGAAGGCAATTCAAGCGTCGGAAGCATCCCGTCTTCCTTACTCAATTGATTCAGCCAGAATGCGCGTATGGCTTCTGCCGATTCCGACTTCAACAGTTCGTTTTGCCAGGCCGCGTAATCCTTGTATTGGATTTTCAAGGCCGGTAGCACCGATAAAGGTTCTTTGAAGCCTTGTTTAATCGCTTCATACAATGTGGTCATTTCACGCACCAGCACGTCCAACGACCAGCCGTCCGAGATAATATGGTGCATGTTGAACAGCAACAAATATTCTCCGGCTTCCAATTGCAGCAGTTCCAGTTGCAAAAGACTGTCCAACGCCAAGTCAAAGGCGCGCAGCGCATGGGCTTCAACCAATGCTTTAATTGCTTCTGCGCCCATTCCCCGACAATCCCGCTGCGGTAATTGATAGGGTGTGGCCGGAACGATCACTTGGCGTCCATCCCTAAACCGGGTGCGCAAACTTTCGTGTCGTGCAAACAACAACTCAAAAACACGCTCCAAGGCCGCAATGTCCAAATCACCCCGCAGGCGCAGCGTCGCCGGCATATTGTAGGCCGCATGAGCTTCCGCCGTTTCACTCATCTGGTCGATCACCCACAAACGGCGCTGCGCATTCGACAGTGCATAGTCCGCTGATTCCTTTACCCTTGGAATCGACGCCAAGGTTTTGAAATTGACCTTCGATTCGGCTATGACGCGTTCCGACAAAGCAGCAATCGTCGGGTTTGCGAATATTTCACTTAAGCGGATTTCTACCGACAAAGCCTGCCGAATCAGGGATACCACCCGGATGGCCCGCAAACTGTGGCCGCCAAGGCTGAAAAAGTTGTCTTCTACGCCGATTTGATCGCGGCCAAGTACCTGCTGCCAGATCTCAACCAATTGATTTTCAACGGCATTGCGCGGTGCAACATACACCGTGCCGGAGGCCAATTGGGCCATATCCGGCGCAGGCAACGCCTTGCGATCCACCTTACCGCTGCTGGTCATTGGCATGGATTCCAATTCAACAAAATACGACGGAATCATGTAATCCGGCAGGGTATTGCCTAAGAAACTGCGCAAAATCGTAG
>JBAXTB010000402.1:0-5153 GCA_037130425.1 Bacteroidota bacterium | reverse complement strand
TAAACAAACACCACAAAGATTTAATATGAACTATTACAACGACGATTCCATCGTATTTTATGACGGCCGCTGGATGAAAGCCGCCGAGGCCCAAACGGGGCTGTATGTGCAAACGCTGCATTACGGCAACGGCGTGTTTGAAGGCATTCGTTCGTACATGACGCCTTCCGGGATTAAAATATTCAAAGCAGAAGAGCATTTTGAACGCTTGCGCTATTCTGCTTCCAAAATGCACATCCGGTTCCCATTTTCGGCAAAAGACATGACCGATCTGGCCTACCAACTGTTGTATAAAAACCATTTGGGTGATGCCTACATCCGGCCGCTGGTGTTTTTGGGACCAAACATGTCGCTGACCACACCGGCTGAAACCCACCTGTTTATGTGTGCCTGGCAATGGGGCAAATTACTGGGCGACAAAACAGTAAATGTGATGACTTCCTCGTTTTGCCGCCCCCACCCCAAGTCCTGTTTCGTTGACGCCAAGGTAGTTGGGCATTACACCAATTCCATTTTAGCGACTTCGGAAGCCAAAGAAAAAGGCTACGACGAAGCCCTGTTGCTGGATGTGAACGGGTATGTAGCCGAGGGATCGGGCGCCAATTTCTTTTTTGAAAAAGACGATGTGTTGTACACCCCGCCCAGCGGCAATATCCTGCCCGGTATCACCCGCTCCACCATCCTTGAAATTTGTAAAAAACGCGGCATTCAGGTCAAAAAACAACTGTTTAAACCCGAAGAAGTGCGCGGCGCCGACGGAGCGTTTTTTGTCGGAACCGCCGCAGAAGTAACCGGTTTGGCTTCCCTGGACAACGTGCCTTTCCGCCGCAATTGGGAAGACACCCTGGGCCACACCCTGCAAGCATTGTACAAAGCCGAAGTCATGCACGAGGCACATTCAACCGTTTATATCTAACCATGAAAAAATACAGTTACCTCGTTTCGCAGGATGATACGCAGCCTGCCAGTCAGGCCATGCTTTACGGCACCGGACTTACGGAGGCCGATATGGCCAAACCTTTTGTGGGCATTGTGAGCAATTGGTATGAAGGCAACACCTGCAACATGCACCTCAACCAGTTATCGGCGGCGATTAAAGAGTCGGTAAAAAAAGCAGAACTGGTTGGTTTACAATTCAATACAATCGGTGTTTCCGACGGCATCGCCAACGGAACCGAGGGTATGCGCTACTCGCTGGTGTCCCGTGAATTGATTGCCGACAGCATTGAGGCGGTTATGGGTGCGCATTACTACGATGCGTTGGTAGCCATTCCGGGTTGCGATAAAAACATGCCCGGCTCCATCATGGCCATGGTGCGGCTGAACCGGCCCTCCATCATGGTGTACGGCGGCACCATTGCCACCGGCGAGCACAACGGACGTAAACTCAACATTGTCAGCGCATTCGAAGCCTTGGGCGAACGGTACGCCGGCACCATTACACCCGAAGATTTCCGCGCGGTGATCAAACATTCCTGCCCTGGCCCCGGCGCTTGCGGAGGCATGTACACAGCCAACACCATGTCTTCAGCCATCGAAGCCCTTGGTTTGTCCTTGCCGTACAGCGCCAGCAACCCGGCCGTTGGCGCCGACAAACAACGCGAGTGCGCAGCCGTGGGCGACGCCATTCGTTTGCTGCTTGAACTCGACCTCAAGCCCTTGGATATCCTGAGCCGCGAATCCCTTGAAAACGCCCTGCGCGTGGTGACGGTTTTAGGCGGCTCCACCAATGCCGTGTTGCACCTGCTGGCCATTGCGCGCACGGCAAATATTCCCTTCTGTTTGAAGGACATACAACAACTTTCCGCCAAAACGCCCGTGTTGGCCGACATGAAGCCTTCCGGCAAATACTACATGGAAGATATTCATGAAATCGGCGGCGTGCCGGCGGTGATGCGTTACTTGCTGGACGAAGGTTTGCTGCACGGCGATTGTCTCACTGTAACTGGCCGTACAATCCGCGAAAACCTGCTGGAACTGCCCGGCTTAGCGCCCGATCAGACGGTCATTGCACCGATCAGCGCGCCTTTGCAAGCATCCGGTCACCTGCGAATTCTGTACGGCAATCTCGCCGAAGAAGGTTCTGTTGCCAAAATTACAGGCAAAGAAGGCGAAGTGTTTGAAGGGCCTGCCGTTGTATTTGACAACGAATTTGAATGCATCGCGGGCGTGCGCGAAGGCCGGGTAAAAGCCGGTCATGTCGTCATCATCCGCTACGAAGGCCCAAAAGGCGCGCCCGGTATGCCGGAAATGCTGAAACCGACTTCCGCCATCATCGGCGCGGGATTGGGCAGCAGCGTGGCTTTGGTCACAGACGGGCGATTCTCCGGCGGCACCCACGGATTTGTGGTTGGGCACGTCACCCCCGAAGCATTCGAAGGCGGTTTGCTGGCCTTTTTGCAAGACGGCGACCTCATCACGATTGATGCCCTCAACAACATAATTCACGCGCATTTAAGCGACGAAGAAATAGCCCGGCGCCGTCGGGATTGGACGCAACCAGATTTCAAAATCAAACAAGGGGTTCTGTACAAATATGCCAAACAAGTTTCCTCAGCCAGCGATGGATGTATCACAGACCGTTGATCATTCCACTTCTCCCCGCCCGACGCAGCCGGAAACGGTGCAACTAACTGGTGGTGAAATACTTATGAAAGGTTTGATTGCCGAAGGCGTGGACACCGTGTTCGGGTATCCGGGCGGCGCCATCATGCCGATTTACGATAGTTTGTACGACTACCGCCATCAATTGAGCCATATTCTGGTGCGCCACGAACAGGGCGCAACCCACGCAGCCCAGGGCTTCGCGCGCGCTTCCGGGCGGGTGGGCGTGGTGTTTGCCACCAGCGGTCCGGGCGCCACGAATTTGGTCACCGGTTTGGCCGATGCCATGATTGATAGCACGCCGATGGTTTGCATTACCGGTCAGGTGTTTGCGCACTTGCTCGGCACCGACGCGTTTCAGGAAATCGACGTTATTAACATTACGGCGCCGGTGACGAAATGGAACGTGCAGGTCACGGATGCCCGCGATTTGCAGGAAGCCCTTGCCAAGGCGTTTTATATTGCCCGCAGCGGTCGGCCAGGTCCGGTATTGGTGGATATTACCAAAAATGCGCAGTTGCAACTGACCGAATACAGCGGTTATCAGCCTTGCAAACATCTGCGCAGTTACCGACCAAAGCCTATCGTGCGGCCCGAATACATCCAGCAGGCCGCCGATTTAATCAATGCCGCCGAACGTCCCTTTGTGCTTTGGGGCCAGGGCGTTATTTTGGGCAGCGCTGAACAGGAATTTAAAGATTTTATTGAAAAAAGCGGTATTCCGGCTGCCTGGACAATCCTTGGTGTAGGCGCTTTGCCCACCGAACACCCTCTCAATATGGGCATGCTTGGGATGCACGGCAACTACGGCCCCAATGTGCTGACCAATCAATGCGACGTGCTCATTGCCATTGGAATGCGCTTTGATGACCGCGTAACCGGCCGTTTGGACAAATACGCCAAACAAGCCAAGATCGTTCATTTAGACATTGATCCGGCGGAAATTGACAAAAATATCAAGGCAACCGTGCCAGTTTGGGGCGATTGCAAAGAAACCCTGCCGCTGCTCAATGACCTCGTGCAAACGCGCGATCACAGCGCTTGGCTACAGCGTTTTGCCGACCATCAGAAAGAAGAAGTGGACACGGTGATCCAACCAGAACTCAACCCGACCACCGACACCCTGACCATGGGCGAGGTCATCCGCAACCTCAACGAACTGACCGACGGCGAGGCCATTGTGGTCACCGATGTGGGCCAACACCAGATGGTCGCCATTCGATACGCTAATTTTAAAAACACGCGCAGCAACATCACATCCGGCGGCTTGGGCACCATGGGATTTGCTTTACCCGCAGCCATCGGCGCTAAATTCGGCGCGCCCAAACGCACGGTCGTTGCGGTCATCGGCGACGGAGGTTTTCAAATGACCTTGCAGGAACTCGGCGTCGTCATGCAGGAAAAAGTGAACATTAAAATATTGATACTCAACAACAACTTCCTTGGTATGGTGCGCCAGTGGCAGCAATTGTTTCACGAAAAACGCTACTCCTTTGTAAACATGCACAACCCGGATTTTGTCGCCATTGCCAAAGGTTACGGCATTTCCGGCGCTGATGTTTCTGAACGAACACATTTGCAAACGGCATTAAAAACCATGCTCGAATACGACGGGCCTTACTTGCTCAACATCCAAGTGGGCAAAGAAAACAACGTATTCCCCATGGTGCCACAAGGCTGCGGTGTGGCCGAAATCAGGCTTAAATAAAACGGTTTTGATTATGAAACAGGAATTCACCATCACGATATACACCGAAAATCAGGTCGGCCTGCTTGGCCGCATCGCCATGATTTTCACCCGCCGGAAAATCAACATCGAAAGTATGAACACCTCCCCTTCTGAGGTGGATGATATTTTCCGCTTTACCCTGGTCATCACCGAAACCGAAGAAGTGGTGCGCAAACTCGTGCGCCAGATCGAAAAACAGGTGGAAGTGCTCAAGGCCTACCACAACACCAACGACGAAATCGTGTGGCAGGAACTGGCCCTGTACAAAGTTCCGACCCAGGTGATCGCCGAAAAAGTGCTGGTCGAAGGCCTGCTCCGGAGCTACGGCGCCCGGGCGGTGGTGATCCGCAACGACTACACCATTTTTGAAGTCACCGGGCACCGCGAGGAAACCCAGGCGCTAATCGAGGTGCTCGAACCATTTGGTTTAATCGAGTTCGTACGCAGCGCGCGCGTGGCCATCATCAAGGGCAGTCACGATTTCCATGAGCGTTTGCGGGAATTTGAAGAATCCGAACCCGGCGAAAGCGCGGCGACGAACGCGTTTTTGGATCAGCAGGGGGAGGTGTTCTCGATGTAGAGGGGATGGCCCTTGTAGAGTGAAAAGGAACGCAGATTACGCAGACCCCTGACGGGGCGCAGATTTAAAAGGATCTGCCTTGTGCGAGGGGATGGGACACAGATGACGCAGATCCTGTCAGGACACAGATTTAAAAGGATCTGCCTTGTGCGAGGGGATGGAACACAGATGACGCAGACCCCTGCGGGGCAATGTCGTTGAGTTAAGGATTTAAGATTACATGATTTAAGATTACATGAT
>JBAXTB010000401.1:0-5153 GCA_037130425.1 Bacteroidota bacterium | reverse complement strand
GTATAAAGATGGCAAAAGACATAAAAAAATACGACTTTAAAACCGGACTTCCACAAGAATTTGAAATTGTGAACCTGTCTGAGCTGTTTACAAAGTCAAAACACATTTTAACAAACCCGCATAGGGCAGGATTTTATCATATTATCTGGTTCCAGGATTGCCACGTAACACATTGGGTAGATTTTGAACCAATAAATATTAAGCCTTATTCTCTGCTATTTCTAAAAAAGGATGTTGTTCACCGCTTTGATGAAAGAGAAAAAGTAAGAGGGAAAGTCATTTTGTTTACCAATAGTTTTTTTTGTAAAACGGATAGCGATACTAAATTTTTAAGACAAAGTATTTTATTTAATGATTTATTAGAAGTTTCACCAATAGAAATACAAAGTAAATTACCCCAATTTAATGCTTTATTACAATTGATGAACGATGAATTTGAGACCGTGAATGATGAGTTTCAAGCCAACATTTTGCAAAAAATGCTGTATAATTTCCTGATTTTTGCCGAAAGAGAAAAGCATAGGCACGGATTTAACAAAATTAATAAAGGTGCTGATCTTGATTATGTAATACTGTTTAAAGACCTTTTGGAAGTTCATTTTACAACCCAAAAACAAGTCGCCTATTACGCTAAAAAAATTATCATCTCAGAAAAGCGTTTAAATCAGGCAACTGCGAAAACGCTGGGTAAAACGCCCAAAGAAATTATTGACGACAGAATTATATTGGAAGCCAAGAGGATTTTAGCGCACACGAACGAAAGCGTTAAGGAAATAGCCTTTTATTTAGGTTTTGAAGAGCCAACCAATTTTATCAAATACTTCAAGAAACACGTATCAATTACCCCAACGGAATTCAGAGAACAAAACACTTTGGCCTAAAAGTAGCATTCAAAGGCATTTTCAGTTGCTCGAATAAAAATACTGTGGCTGACAACAAATCTGAAATTGATTCTTTGAAAAATCAAATCACAAATCTTGTGTCATCAAATGCCGAACAAAATCAATACAGGAAGAACGATACGCATTAAGATATGGTTGGGTTGAACGTTAATTTTATTGCCGGCGGCGCGATCTGCCCCAAGCGCTTCAAATACCTGAAATGTGCGGCAACCGCCTTGTTCCAACTTGTATTTTGATAAGGCAAGCCGTATTTCGGCGCCATTTTCGCAATAAATTTCGAGATTTCGGGGTAATGTACATGGCTCAAAGTTGGGAATAAGTGATGCGCAACGTGCGCGTTAAAGCCGCCGAAAATCCAGTTGGCCCAGTGTTTTGTCGCGTGGTAATCCAGCGAAACGGCCACCTGATGACGGCTCCAACTTTGGTCCAAAAAACCTTCTTCGTCTACCTTGGGGAACGCACAACCGTCCGAAAAATGCGAAGCAACCAACCCAAACACAAAAACATAACTCGACACCGCGTGCATCACGAAAAAACCAGCCCAAACAACGCCCGCCGACAATCCGGAGAAGCGCAAAGGCAGCACCAGCATCAGCAAAACATACATGATTTTGGCTGCAAAAAACAAGGCGATTTCGGATTTTGGATGCCGGATATTGCGCAGGTTGGCCAGCCGTTTTTTGTGTAAAATCTGAAAATCCTTGATAAAAACCCAATTTAGGGTGTAAAACAGGTACACAATCGGCGCATAAAAATGCTGAAACCGATGACGCCACAGCAAGGGTTTGTACGGCGACAAACGGATAAACGGGTTGTCGTCAATGTCGGCGTCGCAATCGTCCACATTGGGGAAAATATGGTGCGATTGCACGTGGCGCAACTGCCACAAATACGCGTTTCCGCCCAGCGCGCTAAACGTCAGGAAATACAGGATTTTATTGAGCCGCTTGTATGGCGTAATCGAATCGTGGGCGGCATCGTGCGAAAAATTCAGGCCCAGTAAAATGCCGAACAGCCCCAGGCCAGCCCAAGTCCAAAGCGCGGCTGAAACGGATAAATTTCCCGTCATTAAAAGGATATACAAACCCAAATAAGCGCCGCCGTACAAGGCCGCCTTCAGCCAAAGCTGCCAGGTAGCATAACCGTCGAACCCGTTGATTTTCAAGTATTTATTGACTTGCGCGCGCAAATCTTCATAAAACGCATCCTGCTGCGTTTCTTCCCGAAATTTTAGCGTTTTCATAGGCCCGATCAGTTTGCAAAAACAGGTTCAACAGGCGGCGTAATACCTAAGGCTTTTAAATGCCGGAAATGCGAAAAAATGCTTTCCCAATACGTCATTTGGTGGTACGGAATGCCGTATTGCGCCGTCAATTCAATGATCATTTTTGAAATTTGAGGGTAATGCACGTGGCAAACCTGCGGAAACAAATGATGCGCGCAATGCGAATTAAATCCGCCGAAAAAGAAACTCCAGGCCTGGCTCGTCGGGTAAAAATCGAGGCAAGTGACAATTTGGTGCTGCGCCCAACTGCCCGGCAAATAGCCGTCCGCATCCCGTTTTGGGAACAGCGCTTCCTCCGAGTGGTGGTTCATAACATTGGTAAACAGGAAAAAATAGGACAGCGTAAAATGAAACGCCACAAAGCCGAGCAACACCGTTTGCCAGGCAATTCCAATTGCAATCGGCAAAAAAATCATGTAAAACAGGTGAAACGCCTTGGCCGCAAAAAAGCCGAAAACCTCCCCAGGCGGGTGATGAATATTCCGCAGATTTGCTAAGTTTTTACGCCTCAAATAGCCTAAATCCTTGATAAAAACCCAATGCAGCGTAAAAAACAGGTACAACACCGGCCCGTACAAATACTGCCATTTGTGGTGCGCCAACAAGGGCCGGTTGGGCGAAAGCCGGATCAAAAAATTGCTGTCAATATCCGCGTCCACACCATCCACATTCGGGAAAATATGGTGCGAGGCATTGTGCCGCATTTGCCACAAATACGCGTCCGTACCCAGCAAGTCGAAAGTGCAGTAATAAATGATTTTGTTCCAAATGCGCGACGAGCTCAGGCTGCCATGCGCGGCGTCGTGCGACAGGTTGAAGGCCAAAAACAGCCCGGTGACGCCCATCGAAGCGTATAACCCAATGATGCCCAAAGCCGCAAAATGCCCGAACAAAATCAAATAATAAGCGCCCCAAAACAAGGGCAAAAACAGCAGTGCTTTTACAAGCGTTACTCCATTGCCGAAGCGCCCGTTCGGCTGCGTTTTCAGGTAAACCGCAACCTGTTGTTTCAGGTCGTTGAAAAAAGGGTCGTCCTGATTTTTGATCCTGAATTTGATAGCTTGATCCATGTATTTGTTTGCATTTACAAACAAAATTAGACAAGCGAAAATTTATTGTTAATGACCAATATTCGGGCGGGCGCTGATTTTTGTTGCCCCAAACTGCTGGCGCGAGGTTCCACCTCGTGTCTATCATCTTTTGGGTTTTACCCGAACAACATCAAATATAGTCGGGTGGAACCCGACCGATCGTAGACACGAGGTTTGAACCTCGCGCCAGCAGGTGAATGTTCCTTGCTGGATGTTCCTTGTTGGATGTTCCTTGCTGGATGTTCCTTGCTGAGCCGATCAACCCCTCCGCTGGCTGGCGCGAGGTTCCAACAATGATATAAATACAATCCCCCACTGACCGCCGTCACCGCGTTTCACAGTCAAGCCCCCCCAACTTTGCGGTAAAAAAATCCGTTCTATGTTGATCTTGATTTCAGGACTGCCTGGCTCTGGAAAAACCACCCTGGCCCGCGCTTTTTCGGCCCAAATAAACGCCTTACATCTCAACAGTGACCTCATTCGCCGTGCTTTGGGCCTCTTGGGGCATTACGCGTCGGGGGACAAAGCCGCCGTGTACGTTACCTTGCAGGAGCGCGCGCGGGCGAGCCTTTTGCAAGGGAAAGACGTGGTCATTGACAGCACATTTTACAAGGAATCGGTGCGCGGGCTGTTTCGGCAACTGGCGGCACATTGCGGGGCCGCGCTGTGTTGGGTGGAAGTGCGCGCGCAAGAGGCGGTCATCCGGGAACGCCTGAAAACACCGCGCCCCGACAGCGAAGCCGATTTTGCCGTATACGAAAAAATCAGGGATGAGGCAGAACCGCTTCCTGATCCTCATCTGCTGCTTTGGTCGGACGCCGAAACACTGGAAAACATGGTGGCTGCAACGAAGCAATACATCGAAAAATGCCGCCCGCAATGACAAGCGAACAGGTACAAAAAATCGTGGCGCAACGTCGGTTTCCCGGCGATACCTCAAGCGTTGATTTGATAGAAACGCATATTTCCTGGATCATCCTTACGCCGGAATTTGCGTTTAAAATGAAAAAACCGGTGCAATTTTCCTTTTTAGATTTCAGCACGCTGGAAAAACGGGAATTTTATTGCCAGGAGGAATTGCGCTTAAACCGCCGCTTAGCGCCCGATATGTACCTCGACGTGTTGCCCATTGACCTCAACGCCAACGAAACGCCTGAAATCGGTTTGCAAACCGGCCCGCCCATCGACTTTGCCCTCCGTATGAAACGCATGGACGACCGCCGCGAAATGGACAAATTATTGCTTCAAAACGCGGTTGCTCCGAGCGATATGCAGGCACTGGCGGCCTTGTTGGCGCCTTTTCATCAGTCGGTCGTTTTATCCGCCAAGGAAGCGCCTTACAAGCCTGGCGATAATCGAAGCGACTTTGATGATTTGTTCCAACTTGAAGACGCTTGCGTGCAACTGTTTGGTAAAGAAGCAATTACAACGCTTAAAACCTGGCGCAATACCGTGGATATTTTCTTGGACGCGCACGAGCCGCGCCTGCACGCGCGCGCGGAGTCCGGTTTTTGGGTGGATGGGCACGGCGATTTGCACGGACGCAATATTTTTTTGTTGCCCGAAGGTCCGGTGGTGTTTGACTGCATTGAATTTAACCCGCATTTCCGGAAATTAGACGTGCTCAACGACCTCGCGTTTTTGTGCATGGATTTGGACGCGGGCGGGCACCTTGAACTGGAAAAAGCGTTTATGGATGCTTATTTGCAGCATTGGGCTTGTATCGAAAGCCCGGAGGATTGGCGTTTATTTCAATATTTCAAGGCGTACCGCGCCAATGTGCGCTTGAAAGTGGCCTTGATTGCCTGGCAACAGCATGGTACAGAAGCGCTGGAAAAAACGGCGGCGGTGTATTGGGATTTGCTGGGAAGGTAT
>JBAXTB010000400.1:0-5159 GCA_037130425.1 Bacteroidota bacterium | reverse complement strand
CACCGTCTTCGTCATCGCCGTCGGCATCGTTGTCGTCACCGCCCGTCATCAAACCGGCCATGGAGTCCGGCTGACCGTCGGGGTCGCCATCAACCGCAGCGCCGAGTTTAATGCGCGGATCTACTACGTGGCAAGGGCCGTTTGGCGCTGTGGTGCCGTAGCTTACAGGCGCATCACCGTAATCAACCTGAATAAAGTTAAAGTCGATGGTCAGGTTGTTGTTTGCATCCGGGTAGTTCGGGTCGTTTGGCACGTCGCCGATACCATTTTCACCCGTAGGCAATGCAACCGGATTGTTGATGGTAACCGGCTGTCCATTGTGCAATTCGCTATCGCTTACATCCGGGCCTACGTTTTCGCGGCCTGCTTTGTAATCGGTTGGCGTTGTGGGCGTTACGATATATTCACCCGGAATCAGTCCTGTGAACATGTACACACCCGCTACACCCATCGTAGAAGTTGTTGTCGTATAAGTGCGGTCGTCGCCACCACCGACTACACCGTTTACACCCAAATAAGTCAGGGTAATGGTTGCACCGTTGATACCGGGTTCGCCGGCTGTTTGCTGACCGTCGTTGTTAAAGTCATTCCATACAAAGTTACCGATTTTTGCAAGCGGAACTTTGTAATCTTCAATTTCACCGATTGGAGCCGGCGTAGGTTGTGTGTTTGGCGTCAAACCACCGTTTGGGCTTAAACGGAAACGCACCATCGCTTGTCCGTTTGTAAAGCTGGCCGTAGCCGGTACGTTAAAACAAAGTTGCGCGCCTGCAAGACCGGCAACCGGTACGATCGCACCGCCGCCTGCGCCATTGAAGTTACCGCTTGTAACGGCTTCGCCTGCGTCTAAGAAGTCGCCGTCGCCGTTAAAGTCAACCCACATTTGCAATACAGCAGTTGCGCCGGTTGCGTTCATCGCCGTCGCGCGGATACATGCGCTTGTGCCTGCAACAAACGGCGTTTCAAACGTAATGCCGTTTTCGTCGTCGCCTGTGATTTCACAAGTGCCGTATGTGGTCAAACCTACGTTGTTATCGTCGCCGCCTGTCATAAAACCGGCCATGGCGTCCGGCTGACCATTTATTTCAGCATCCACACAGGAGCCAAGTTTCAAATTATTGGAAACCAAATGCTTAGGCGCATTCGGGTCGGTTGTGCTGTATGTATTTGGCAAATCGCCGTAGTCATAGCCAATCACCTGAATGATATAATCTTCCACCTCACCGCTGTTGAGCAGACCTACTGAAACCATCGGTTCCGTTGCGAGCGCCAAACGAAGGCGAAGGCCGAGATCTTGACCCAAAACAGCATCAGAAGGCACCGGAATGTCCAGCGTAACCGTAGTGGCCGCATTCGGAACATCTACAGAAACCATTTCATTTGGGTCGAAGAAATCACCGTCTTTGTTAAAGTCAATCCAGGCGACCAATTTCGCCGTGCTGCCCGTCATATTCATCACCGGAATATTCAGGGTAGTTGTTGCGCCGGCAAGGAACTGTGGCAATGTCGCGTAATTAAGACCGTCTTCGTCATCCGGCGTGCCCGTGTTGTCGTCGCCGCCGGCTACTTTACCAGCGGTTGCGCTTGGTTGGCCGTCAGCTTCCACATCGACTGAAGCGCCGATTTTTAGGGTAACGTTGTTGTTTGCGTCGGTCAAAATTTTGTGCTGCGCGCCGTTATCGCTGCCCAAGGTATTGTAGTTTGCAGGCAAACCAGGGCCGGCGGTACCGGTGTTTGGCGCATTGTCGTTCAAGTCGCCCCAGTCATAGCCTACGCCTTGTACGATATAGTCTTCCACCTCGCCATCCGGCGCAGCGCCCGTAGGCGCATTGGCGGCTGCCGCATTCGTGCTCAGACGCAAACGCAAACCGAGGTTGCTGTTTAAGCGCATGTTGAGCGGCGGGTTCAGGGTCAACGGAATGGTAGTTGCGTTGTTTGCAACCACAGCCGTGTTGGATTCTCCCGGATCGTTAAAGTCGCCGTCGCCATTCCAGTCAATGAAATAACCGAGTGTAGCAGCGCTGCCAGTTACGTTGCGCACGGCAATATTTACCGTTACCGGTACGCCCGCTACAAACACAGGAGGCGTAAACGCATCTTCGTCTGCGCCGTCATCAACGGCGGTGCTGCTTGGCTGACCGTCAAATTCATAGTCTTCCGTAGCGCCTAAACGCAGGGCCGGCGTAATGATGTGGTACGGGCCGTTTGCAGCATTGTTGGTGCCGTAAATGTTGGGCAAATCACCATAGTCGACCGGACGGAATCCGAAGTCGAGCGAGTGGTCATTCGCGCCGCGCACGCCGGTCGTTACGTTAATGCACACGTCGCCGTTGCCTTGCGTAACCCCGTCATTATCGCTTTGATCCGCAATACCGTTACCGTTTTGATTCGCAGCCGTTAAAATTGCGTGAATCAATGGTTTACCAAGACCGAACTGGGAAGCGGGAATACAGATTTTATACGCTGTATTTGGCTGAACACCCAATTGAGCGCCCGGTGTAGTTGCATCACCGTCGGGAACGTTGTTTAAGAAGAAATAGTACTGACCGTTGGCGTCCGTCATAGTCGTACCCACCACCGTGCCGTTTGCAGCGCGGAGTTCAACGACTACACCGGGGATACCTTTTTCATCACCGTCCTGGATACCGTCGCCGTCATAATCGGCCCACACGATGTTACCAAGTTCGATGGAAGGTTCATCCTCAACGGCTTCAATATCACCAAGGCCATTTGCTTTACCAAATGTTCCATAAGGCGTATTATCACCAAAGAATACTTCATACCCTTGGCCGATTTGGCCGCCGGTATTGTTATCAAAACGCATCACCCCGCCCGACCAAATCGAAATCGGGTCAAGGAAGGTGGTCATCACATTATCAAGATTAGCCGTATGGTGTACGGCCATTGCGCCTTGCACACATTCTGCGTGAATCTTGTTATCATTATAATATTCCGGACTGAAGGCAATGCTATATGCGCAAGCGGCAGAGTTTGGATCGCGCACTGCTTGTAACAAATCGCCGGTAGCAGCCATCGAATAAGACCCTGTGCCATTAATGTCCTGGTTTGCAAAACCCATCTGGTGACCGCGACGGTCCATCAGGGACAGCAACATATTTCCTCTTGAGTCAAATTCGATATCCGACAACATCGGATAACCTTCACATTCAAAACAATCTCCTTTAAATTTGCGATCCCAAGGAATCCAGGGTGAGCCGGTTCCTGTACGGTAGTTTAGGTTAAAAGTTAAAACCGGTGTCGGATTGAACGATTGGGTCGCTAAGTTGAATTCATAAATATATGCGCCCATGTCAAGCGAGGTGCCGACGGTTTGACCGGCTGCATTTTGAGCCGAGCAAATTACCCCAACATACACTTTACCACGTGCAAATTTCAAGGCAAACGGACGATATTCGCCGGATACGCCGGTACAAGGATTCGGAATGGTAAAACCTTTTACTTTCGTACCTACATCTGCAAGTACGGGCGCCACGGGCGCATAAGGATTCTGTAAGTCAATTTGATACAATTTACGGTCATACAAATTCACGACGTATAAATACCGTCCGTCTTCCGAAATGTCAATATCGCCAAAAGAAACTTTACCAACCTGATCCCATGCAGCAGCGTCCTGGCTCGGTTGGCTTTTATCGCCCACCAAACCGCGCTGTGCGTTGGTACCGACTACCGGGCTGAACACCATTTCATTGGATCCCGGAGCAGTAAGGGTATTCGTATAAGGATTTACCTTATCGCTGGTTGCAATGTTCAAGGTCGCATCAAAGTTGAGCCAGTTGTAGTTGGCCGCCGTGCTGTACGTATTGGCATCAATTTTATAGATACCACCGGAACCCAATGGCCCCATACCACTGTGGCGCTTCAAAAACGCCGAAGTAAAGATCACTTTCGCCTGGCGGGAATATGCTACCCCCCAAACAGTACCTAATTGTTTTGCCACACCCACCAGATCGTGGGCTGGACCAGCCGCACCCGGATAACCCGAGTTGGAACCGATGCCTTCATCCTGGTAATTAAAACGCACAAACGCATCCGAACTGCCTGCTGTGCCGCCGGGAGCCAAGGGGTCGCCGTTTACATAACAGGGTACGAATACCTTCGGGTTGTCGTTTGTGGCAAAATCTGCCGGATAGTTAATCACAAAATTGTACGTACCCGGGCCGGTTGCGTACTGAATGGATGTGCCGTAGGATCCGCCATTGGGCGCAGGGAAATCCTGCGAGGGATCTAAGTTGCACAAACCGGTCGGAATAGAGAATTCCAAACGCACGGGATACGCCGCCGCCGGAATGGCCAACGTGTAAGACCCGGTGCTGTTGGTGGTCGTTTGGCCTACAAACGCATCCTTGCCGGGCAAGGCGGCGTTGCTGTAAGCTTTCACGATAATTCCTTCGCGACCAGGTTCTCCGCCCTGCTGTACGCCGTCGGAGTTGTAATCGCGATAGGCTTTACCGGTCACCTGCGCTTGCACAACATTGCTGAGCAGCAAGGCAGAGACCAAATAAAACCAAAACGAAAAACCGGCACTTCGGGTATTGGAACTTCCTCCAACGACAAAAAGCCGATTGACATTTTGATGAAAACTGTAACGTCTTTCCATGAGATTTTAAAAATTTGATAAATGATAGCGGTACTTATATTTAACACTTTGTAATACAGTGCTTTAACGCCTCAATTAAGTTCGATTAAAGCCATAATAATCCAGCCCTGCCGCTTGTTCGCACAAGCAGCGGTCATGCACTTTGCATCCTTTTTATTTGGCTAAAAACAGATTAAAACTCAACGATCATCCAATCCCGCGTTTCCCATACCTGGTATATTCCCGGATTGATCGTGTAACCCTGCAATTCTTGATTTAACTTGTTAAGCAAGGTTTCAGGAACCGCATACGGCTCCATTACCTGAAACAGCAACCACCTGAAATGACGTTTCATAAAACGCGGCTGCATGGAGTTTTTTGCAAACTTCATTTTGATTTTGCCTTCTTCGGTCAGGCTAATCAACGCCGATACCTTGGGGCATTTATATTGAATATTCAAACTGCCGGCGATGATCCTGCAAATTCCAACACCTCCACAACCCTCGCTCGGCGCGCCAAAAATGACTTCAGATTTTACTGATTTGAATGTTGTTTTTCGAAT
>JBAXTB010000040.1:0-24252 GCA_037130425.1 Bacteroidota bacterium | reverse complement strand
ATTCAAAACCCTCATACACCATTTTGGGACAAAGGCTTGGCAAAATAGCCTTGATGATTTCATGTCCGATCGAGTAAGACTGGAAAATTTGCTTGCTCGCCAAAGAGACATTGCCAAGGTTCCTGTAAAATTACCAAACGGTGATTCCTTATTTTTATCATCAGGAAAACACAATGACCTTCAAAAAGCAATTATCGAGGATTTTTTGCCGAGATTTGGTTATGAATGCGAAGTCCTTTATATTGGCGATACGACAGATAAAATGCTCTTTCTGAATGAGTCAACTCTAAAAGATCTGCATTTTTTTGAGTTATCACATAATGAGCTGCCTGATATAATAGCATATAGTAAATCCCGTAATTGGCTTTATTTGATCGAAGCTGTTCATAGTAGTGGACCAATTTCAGAAGTACGAATGCTTGAATTGAAAAAATTGACCGAGCTTTGTAAGGCTGAAATTGTTTTTGTAACAGCATTTTTGACAAAAACAGAATTCAAAAAATGGGCCACAGAGATTGCCTGGGAAACAGAGGTTTGGATAGCCGAAAACCCTGACCATCTTATACACTTTAATGGCGACAAATTTATGGGACCTTACAAGACATAAAAATTATCGTTACGCTTGCCTTTATGAAAACAGCAAGCGTAACAACTATAAAATTGAACTTTGATTGGTTGCAAAGGATAATCAGAATAGATCACCTACATACCCGCCGCAATCGGATTCGGCACCGCATTTTTAACCGGCGGCAAAGACTTCAAATACGCAAATATCGCCTTCAAATCCTCGTCGGTCATTTTCGCGATGTTCATCCAGGGCATCGGCGGCAGCAAAGGGCGCGTACCGTCCAGTCCTTTCGATTTTCCTTCCCGAATTGCTTTTAAAAACTGAGATTCCGTCCAAGCACCGATCCCGGTATCATCCGGGGTAAGGTTCGAAGCAAAGGTTGTGCCCCAGGGGCCTACGGCTGCTGTAAGGCCGGGGCTAAACAGTACCCATTGGCCGGGAGCAGTAATATGCTTGTCCGTAATCGGAGGAAGGGCATCACCAGCCGGGTGACCGGAAAGCAGGCGCTGAGGATCGGGTTCAGGCCCGGCGGGTGTCATTATTTTGGGCGAATGACAGTCGTTACAACCGCCGGCAATCACCATGTATTGGCCGCGTTTTATCATGGCATCATGGTCGACTGTTTTGTTTTCGGCAGTTTGGGCTTGTTTAGGGCTGGAGGTTTGCTCTGTGCAGTTTGCCAAACAAAGCAGTAGCGCAAAGCAAGTTGCGGCAGACAGGTAATGTTTCATGTTGAAGAATTTCTGGTTTGAGTGGCGAATATCTGTGTTTGTTTATTATTCTTCCCTTATCGGATGCTTTTTTTTATGTATAATTAACCTGCAAAACCTGTTGCATCGAGTATTCGACAAATAACACACAAAAAGTTTGGCAACACGAACAAAACACTTACTTTTGGACTTCAAATAAACATTATTGCTTAATTTTTTAAACCAACATCTAATATGAGCAAATTTGATGAAGCGATGGATAAATACCGCGCTGCTTTGCAAGGAATAGCCGGTTACGCCGACAATGTTGATGATACCCTCTTGACTGCGGTTGCAAAAGGACTTGGTCCGTCTATCTATCTTGCTGACGCATCACTTGTTTCTTGCAGCGATCAGGTTGAAAAAGACCGCGTTAAAAACAATTTCCTGGTTGGTAAATTGGGTCTCGAAGATACTCCGGCCCTTGACGCAGCAGTTGACAAAGTTTGTGCGCTGATGAGCGGCATAAATCGCAAAGACCGTGCTGTATTCTACTACCTGCTGGTAGTTCAAGAAGGTCTGGAAAGCAAAATTTTGAACTAATTTTGCGATAAAACTGAGTAAATACATTCAATACAATGACATTTTGAATGCAAATAACTCAAATCACAAACAGGAGTCATCCTTTTTTTTGCGGATGACTCCTGTTTTGTTTCACAGCTATCGTTTCCGGTCTGCGCCCTGACGCTCCAGCATCCAGGCCGGGTATTCCGTCGGAAGTTTGCTCACTGCATCTAATTGTTGCAATTCTCCTTCCGTAAATACGACTTCGATTGACTTCAAATTATCGTCTAATTGTTCCGGTTTGTTCGCACCGATGATGACCGACGACACAACGGGCTGGTGCAGCAGCCACGCGAGCGCAAGTTGCGCCACAGAAGCGCCTTTTTCCTTGGCCATTGGCTCCAATACATCAATGATATCAAAGGCGCGGTCTTTGTTTACCGGTGGAAAATCAAAGTTAATGCGGCGGCCCCCGGCTTCATGGTCGCCATCGCGTCTGTATTTTCCGCTTAACAAGCCGCCCGCCAAGGGGCTCCAAACCATCAAGCCAATGTTTTGGTCTTGTAGCACCGGCACAATTTCACGTTCCAGATCGCGGCCTGCAATGGTATAATAGGCTTGCAACGAAACAAACTTCGACAAACGGTTGAAAGTGGAGTACCCCACTGCTTTCATAATTTGCCAGGCAGCCAAGTTGCTGCACCCAATGTACCGCACTTTCCCGCTTTGAACAAGGCCGTCCAGTGTGTCGATGGTTTCTTCAATGGGTGTTAAAGCGTCAAAACCGTGGATTTGATACAAGTCAATGTAGTCCAGTTGAAGGCGTTTCAAACTTGCTTCCACCTCGCGCATGATGTGCTTGCGCGTAAGGCCGGAGCCGTTTGGTCCTTCTTCCATTTTGCCGCGCACCTTCGTAGCGATGACCAAATCATCGCGGTTTAACCCCAGATTGCGGATCGCCTGGCCGGTCATTTGTTCAGAAAGCCCTTCTGAGTAAACATTGGCAGTGTCGATGAAGTTGATACCGCCTTCTACGGCCTTTTGCACCAAATGATCGACGGCGCCTTGATCCAGACTGCCGATTGCAGTCCAGAAACCCCGACCACCGAAAGTCATGGTACCGAGGCATAATTCGGACACTTTGAGGCCCGTGTTTCCTAATAAATTGTATTTCATATCTGTTTTTTTATGACACAAAGGTACCTGGCGCCATTCGGGCTGCGGTAATGGTATTCAAAGTAAAAAGTATAAAAATCAAAGAATCATTTGCGCAAAGAGAGCGGTGTTGCGCCGGTGTTCTTTTTGAAAAAGTTATTGAAATAAGTGGGATATTCAAAACCAAGGCTATAGGCAATATCGGCCACACTCCAATCGGTGTTCTTCAGCAGCGCACTGGCTTCGTTCACAACCCTGGCGGCAATGTGCATGGAAGTTGGTTTGCCGGTTACTTCGCGTACCGCGTGGTTGAGGTGGTTCACATGTACGGAAAGGTGGTACGCGTAATCGCTTGGTTTTTTGAGTTGTAATACCCGATCGGGCGCATCAATCGGAAATTGGCGTTCAAGCAATTCCATAAACAGATTCGCGATGCGCGTGGTTGCATTATGGTTTTTAAATGCGCTCAAGGCCGGCTGCATTTTCAACGCTTCATGGATCAGCAGGTTCCCATAATTTTTAATTACATCATATTTATACACATAATCTGTAGCAAATTCCTCGATCATTTTTTCATAAATCCCTGATATTGAATGCAATTGCTTTTCATCCAAGAAAAATACGGAATTGTGCCCGACCTGAAACAGCGGCGATTGCAGGATACTTTCCTGCCGGTTATTGCCCTTCAAAAAATCCTCGGTAAAGATGAAAATATAACCCGAAAGGTTTTCGCTCAGCCGTTCAAAGGAGTATGGCACCAGCGGATTTGAGAAGATTAGCGCAGGTTGGTTAACATGGATACTTTTATTGGCATAGTACAAAGCGCTTTCTCCATTTACAACCCATATTTTATAATAGTCCCTTCGGCTGTAAGGCAAAATGGACTTTTGTTCAGATATCGCATAACGTTGAACGTTGCAGGGGGTTTGAGCGCCTGTAAAAATATTGCTCATCTATTTGTTTGTTTTATCTTACAAAGGTAGTTTGTAAACATAATAAAATCAAAGATAAAAGGAAAATACTGTTATCTGGATTTTGTCCCTGAAAACCATAGCGGAATCTTAAGGTGAGCGACACGTTGCCAACCAGCACACGATGGAAGGGTATTCAGACATAATTCTAATATACTTTTTGCAGGGCTTGAAGGCGACAACGCAGAAATTTTCAATAAAACCCCTAATTTGCGCCGCAAATAAACCGGCACAGCATGCAAACGCAAAACGCACAATCCGTTTTTATAAAAACCGTAGAGGATCTTTTGCTTGACGGTGAAATTGAAAAAGCCATCGACGTCCTGCTCAACTTTGACGACCAAGCTGACATCGGTATCCGTCAGGATATTATCCAGCAATCGGGTAATTATAAGCGAAACAAAAAAATGTTCAATGACGGGCTAATTGAACTTAGGGATTTCAACTTGATTTCGGCCCGAACCACCAATGCGTTACAAGAAATTATAAAAGATATTCCCAAACGCATTGATCTAAATGCCCGCATCAACAGCCTCGGCACTTACAGTTTTACGGTTCCCGACAACGATCATCTTGAAAAAATCATAGGCGGAAAAAGCAGTATTCTGCGAATTAATTGGTTGGAAAAAGCGCTGAAAGCGTCCAAGGCCGTGTGCCGGGTCGTCTGTGCAGACGGCAGCCTCGGCACCGGCTTTTTGACCCGTGAAGGCTATGTTTTTACCAATAACCACGTAATTGGTTCAAAGGAAGCCGCTGCGACAGCCACGCTTGAGTTCAATTATGAATTGGACACTTCCGGCAACGCCAAAAATCGTGTCACCTACAACCTTGATCCAAGTGATTTTGTCACCAGCGACAAAGGGATGTTCGATTTTGCCAAAATCAAGGTTGTGGATCGCAAAGACAACCCGCTGAGCAACTGGGGCTATGTGGAGTTTGAACTCGAAGCCATTCCGCCCGTGGGAGAAGCCGTTACCATCATTCAGCACCCGAAGGGAGAGGACAAACAAATTGCACTCAACGCCAATGAGGTGCTGGGCCAGTTGAACCAACATTTATACTACACGACGGATACCGAACCCGGCAGCAGCGGATCGCCCGTTTTTAACAAAGACTGGAAGGTAGTGGCCATTCACCACGCAGGAAAGACCCTGGCGGAAGGCGGGTTTGTGGTCAATGCGCGCGGCGACGTCAGAGAAGCGAACCGGGGCATTTTGTTCCGCGATATTTTTAATTTCCTTAAAACGGGCGCTACCGTTTCACCCAACACAGACGGCGGCAAACTCGAATATTTCACGCCCGCCACACCCGATCCGACACCAGTAGTCGAAACCAAGCCTACCCCACCCGATCCGGTTGTTCCCAAAGAAAAGCCTGTTGTAGCAGAACCAGCGCCGGTTAAAACAACGCCGCCGCCCGTTTCGCAGGTACCCAAATTTGTGGTGGTGTACGATATTGCCGACGCCGCACAAAGCCAAATGCTCAACCGGCATTTGAATGTGTTGAAAATCACCAAAAAGATAAAAATTTACAACGTGCAGGAAGCGCCATACGGAATTGATGCGATTCAGGCTGCGAACCAGGAATTGGCCGATGCCGATTATATGGTGGCGCTTATCACCGTGAATTTACTCAATTCACCAGATTGGTTTTCAATGGTTTATGAAGCCCTTGAAAACGGCCGCCGCGTTATTCCGCTGCGCATGGGCAATGTGGATTTGGAAGGAACCGGCTTAGAGAAACTGCGTACACTGCCCACCGGCAACCGCGCCGTAACCGATTTCCCGAATCAGGATGCCGCGTTTACGGATATTGTGGGGGAGTTGAAGAAGTTATTACCGAGATAAGAGGGGGATGGGACACGGATGACACAGACCCCTGCGGGGCACAGATTTTAAATGGATTTTTTAAGTTTGAGCTACGCTTTCCTCGCGTAGAGCGAAAAGGACACAGATGATATGGATGCAAGCAACACAGATGACCTAATCCGAAGACCAGAAAAATCTGTGTTGCTTGCATCCATATCATCTGTGTCCTCCCCTCGCAAGCGGCAAAAATCCTTTTAAATCTGTGTCCTGACAGGATCCGCGTCATCTGTGTCCCATTGCTCTCACTCAGGAAAGTTCGGCGGATTCTTCCGCTCATACAAGTAAGCGCCCAGCATCCCAAGTCCGCCGAAAATAGCGATCAGGGAAAAATAAATACCCGTTCCTTCATCACCGTTCATTCCCAATGTTTTGGTGATGACGATTGCAAGCAGCAATCCGAGACCAGCGCCGACGAACATGAGGCTGTTGCGCAGGGTTTGAGAAGGATCGGCATGGCGCTGACGTTTAATTTTAGTGGGATCCATACCGCGCTCGATCATAGCCATATTTTCCCTGTTTTGGAGGTAACGAATGCCCCAAACCATCATAAATGCGCCGAGACTAACGGTAATGGGGATCAACAAAGCAACTATTCCTTCGTGCATGATGTCGTTTTTTTCAGTGAAACAAAATTGATTTCCGTTTGCTACATTACTATGACAGCGCTGTTTCAAAACAGGTTACAACAAATCGAAAAAAAGTTTCACGCGGTGACAATTGGTAAAAAAACTTCGGCCATCATGCAACGGGCGCTGCCACCGCCATATTTTTCAATGGTATAAAGCGGGCTGTATAACAAACGCGTATGCTTTTGCAGGGTATCAATTTGTTCTACCCTCAATGCTTGATATGCTTGCTCCGACATAACGAGGATGGTTTCTCCTTGTTCGTTGCGCACTTGCAACATATTGCCCGCAAAGGCATTCATTTGATCCAGGCTTATTTCAATGATTGCTTTTTTCGTATCAGCAAAATGCTGTTCCAGCATAGCGCGTTCCTGCGTATCTTTCACAGAATCAAGACAAATCACTACAAATGTTTCACCCAAGGCCATCATTACATTGGTGTGGTAAATATCCTTGTCATGCGCATCCGTAGCGTGAAAAAGCACCGGTTTGTATCCGATTTCCTCGCATAAATCATCGAGCAGGGTCTCATCCGTGCGCGGGCTTAGACAGGCGTAGGCGAGTTTGTGCTGATGATCGAAAATAATACTGCCCGTACCTTCGAGGAAGCGGTTGCGTTTTTCATTAAATTCAAGGTTCACCCGGTGATCGGATCGGAAACCTTCTTTTAGTACGGTTTCAATAATTTGTCGGCGGCGTTCGCGGCGGCGCGTCGGCGCAAACATGGGATAAGTAACCAAAAAACCTTCCTGGTGAAACGTAACCCAGTTGTTTGGAAAAATGGCATCCGGTTTGGGCGGTTTTGCCGAATCTCTGGCTACAATTACATGCACCCCGGCTTCCCGCAATGTTTTGACAAAGCCGTCAAACTCCGACACAGCCATTTTGCGGATTTCCTCCGGCGTAAGACGACCGTCTTTTACCTGAAAAGCGTTGTTGGCCGCTGTTTCTTCATTAAATGCAAAATTGGCCGGTCGCACCATCAGAAGATGCGAGGTGGTTTGGTTGCGCATACAAATAGAAAGGTTGATGATTCAAATGGTTGGATTATAAAACAAAATTGAAGGCGCAAAGACCTAATTAGTTTGCAAATATACTTCAATCGGTCATTTATGCGCCATTTGTGCATATTCAAAATTCATGTTCAAACGCCTTTGTGTAATTGAATTTGAATTGTTACGATAATTTGAACAAAACCTATGGCAGCGGTGTATGATTTATGCGAAAAACGAAGGAAATTTACCCGAATGAAATATACCGATAAACGATATTGTAAAAACTGCTTTTACCCCCTGCCCTATCAGGCCAAGTTTTGCGCGCATTGCGGACAACGAGATACAGATGGTAAAGTGAGTATGCGCGACTTCTTTTTGCGTGTTTGGAACACGACTTTTCATCTGGAAAGCAAATTTGTGCGCATGGTTTGGCAACTCCTGATTCCGGGAAAAGTGACCATCGAGTATTTCAAAGGCAAGCAAAAGCGCTACCCGCATCCCCTGCAGTTTTTTTTGGTGGTCATGTTCTTTGTGCTGTTTTATGTGTCCAAGCAAATTGGCAAAACAGAAAACGACCATATCAGTATGTTCGGCTGGACCGGCAACTTTGAAGAAACCAAGGGAAAACTTACGCTGATTGAGCATATAAGAAGCAATATCGACTCGCTTCCGGCTGACTTGCGTGCGCCACAACAAAGGCAGGCAATCGATTCTTTGATCGGTTTTACGGAGTTCAAAGAGCAACTAACCCGCGTTCACCGCGATAGTTTGACTGTTTTCTCCCCTATTCCTCCATTCCACCAAACAGCGATTGCAGAGGAAGATGCGCTGAATTGCACCATTGATTCTATTACACGCAAATACAAAATTGACTCCTGGGCAGAACGGTTGGTGCTACAGCAACGCATCAAAACCGGAAAAGACCAAAAAAGCCTCATCAAATTTTATGTCGGTTCTTCCACCTGGACCATTTTAGTATTAGTCGGGATTATGGCCGGTTTTCTCGGATTTCAGTTTCGAAAGCAAAAACGCTTGTATGTTGAGCATTTTGTTTTACTACTTCACCTGATGTCGGGTTTTCTTTTTTTGCTGATGGTGTTAACGGTCTTTAAGAAGGTACTCTATCTGCCAGTTAAAACTTCTTGGTCTTTTTGGTGGTTATGGTTCGGATTGTTATGGGCAATTAAGCATTATTATGGCTTATCCTGGTGGCGAAGTATCCGCAAATGGTTGGTTTTTTGCTTTGTCTACCTCATTTGTTTTATCCTCGTGTTTACAGGAAGTTTGGGCGCGGGTTTATTGCTCTTCTGATTTCATACTCCGCCGCAATCGTTTTGTACAAATTATCTTGGGCAGGCAAGACCTATTGCTTTGGCGTATAAATTAGTACAAACTTCCTATACAGCCATTCCCTTTGCCAAACCTACCTTTGCCTCGCCCTCGTGAACAAAAATGCGCTTTTAATGAATCCGTTGCGGCTTGTAATTTTTGATGACAATAATAACTTTCGGGAAAGTTTGCTCCATTTGTTTCGGACTACAGATGACATTGAAGTAATTGGCGCTTACCCTGATTGTCTGGAGGTACAAGAAATCGTGGCGAACCTCAAACCTGAAGTGATCCTGATGGATATTGACATGCCGGGTATGAGTGGCATTGAGGCCACGACGATTGTGAAAGAGACCAACCCCGAAACACAGGTCGTGATGCTGACGGTAAGTGAGGCCGAAGACCGAATATTTCAGGCGCTTCGAAACGGTGCAACCGGATACATGCTGAAGAAGGCTGGTTCTGATGAAATATTAGAAGGCGTTCGACTGGTATCCAAGGGCGGATCGCCCATGACCCCGGCCATTGCGCGTAAAGTGTTGCAGTTTTTTCACAGCCAATCGACCCAGCCCACACTTTACCCCACACAATCCCTTCAACCGATACTTAAAAGCCAAGAACCCGCAGACAGCCTGTTTGCAACGCTTTCCCCACGCGAACAGGAGATTTTGGAAGGTCTTGTCGACGGTCTGTCGTATAAAATGATCGCCGCACGCTTCTTTATCAGTGCGGATACCGTAAAAAACCACATACAGGGCATTTACCGCAAACTGCATGTAAACTCAAAAGGAGAAGCCATCAGTTATGCACTCAAAAAAGGTATTGCCGGTCAACGATTCGACAATCTCTAATGTTTAATAGCCCTCCGAAACGCAAAAACCGATTTAAAACTGCGTACCGGATAAACACAAAAATAACCGCCAAAAAACAAAACAAACGCTATGGAGAAATGCCGTTGTAAGCAATGTGCATTTGCCACGGAACAGGTCCCTGAGGTATCAATCGACATTTTTATGATGTAAAATTGTAAAATTGTTATTCCCAACATCCCATACCGGGGGTAATAGAACGAAACAGAAAACAACACACACTATTTTTCATTTGCAGTTTCCCCTACATACCTGTTCCGATTTTTTTAATTTTGCGGCATGTCTACCCTCCAACTCAAATCAGAAGCGTTCGCACGTCTGCTTACTATCATGGACGAACTGCGCGAACAATGTCCCTGGGATCGCAAACAAACCCTCCAATCGCTGCGAAACCTTACCATCGAAGAAACATACGAATTGGCCGACGCCATTCTTTCAAATGACCTCAACGGCGTGAAAGAAGAGATTGGCGACCTCATGCTCCATATCGTATTTTATGCCAAAATCGCTTCCGAACAAGGCGCTTGGGACATTGCCGACGCCCTCCACGCGATTTGCGACAAACTAATTGCCCGTCACCCGCATATCTACGGGGATGTTACGGTGGCTGATGAAGCCGAAGTGAAGCGCAACTGGGAACAACTCAAACTCAAAGAAGGGAAAAAATCAATCCTCGAAGGCGTGCCCAACAGCCTCCCGGCCATGGTAAAAGCCTACCGGATGCAGGAAAAAACCAAACAGGTCGGGTTTGAATGGGAAACCACCGAACAAGTTTGGGCCAAAGTCGAAGAAGAAATCGGCGAATTACACGACAACATTAAAAACGGCGCCGAACAAGCCGATATTGAAGAAGAATTCGGCGACGTGTTGTTTTCTCTGGTAAATTACGCCCGTTTTATCGGCGTCGACCCGGAAACGGCCCTTGAGCGGGTGAACCGAAAATTCAAAAGCAGGTTCGAGTTTATTGAATCCAATGCGCCGAAGCCCTTGCAGGATATGTCCTTGCCCGAAATGGATGCGCTGTGGAATGAGGCAAAAAAGGTGGAACGCAGTTAATCAACCATGATCCAGGTCAAAAAATCAGGCATGGCCTCGCCCCAGGTGCGCGGATTATGCTCGCCGCCCTCTATTTCCAAATAACGAATTGAATCATCAGGGAAACCCTTGATTTTCAGCACTTTAATCAAATCCAGCGTATCGTCAATCGCATCAATTACGCCATTGTGGTTGCGGTCGTCGGTTTCGTCCTGGGTGCCGCACTGGAACCAGAAACGCTGTGCCCGGTTGGGCGCGACATTCGTTTGTTGAATGATTTCATGCATAATTCGGTCTGCATCCGGGTCGCGGGGATCCACCTCCGACCAGCGCCACCACAAGGCGCCAGAAAAAACACCGACACGCCCAAATATTTCCGGGTTTGCCCAGGCAATATCCAGCGCAGACAAAGCGCCGAGTGAAAAACCGGCAAATGCGGTTTGTGCAGCATCTCGTTTGCACCGAAAACGCTGATGTAATAAGGGCAATAACTCTTGCATGATAAAATGCTGGTAGTTGCCCGCCAAATCTCCCCTACCCTTGTAATCAGCCTGCCGGGCGACGCCGTATTCCCGCATTCGTTCGTGGCCGGCATATATGCCAACGACAATCATGTACGGAATGGCATTTTCAAGATACAATTGTTCCAAAATATGGGCAAATTCCATCACATGCAAATCCTGGCCATCATTAAAAATGAGCAAAGGATAGCGTTCCGCGCGGTTCACAAAGTAGTCGGGCGGCAGGTAAATATCAATATCGACCTCCCTTTGCAGCGATGAAGAAGCCCAATGCCGGATTTGGCGCAAAAGCGGCGCCTTACCTGCCAGCAGCGAGTATAAGGTACGAATGGGTTGTGACCAGAAATTCATACAGCGTAAAAAATAGCCCGGAACCATGAAAAATCATGATGCCGGGCTATCGAAAAGCCGAACGTTGGCGTTACGGTTTCGATCTATTGTGATTGCAACGGAATGTCAGTAGGAGCAGCAGTACCGGAACCGACTGTCAATACAGCCAGTACACAAAGTATAATCAGCGCACCGGCCAAGACCCAGGTTGCTTTTTCAATAAAATCAGTGGAACGCGCGGCGCCGAAAAGTTGCTGTGCCTGACCTCCGAACGTTGCGTCAATACCGCCGCCTTTCGGATTTTGGATCAATATGGCTCCCATCAAAAGAACGCTCACGAGGGCAATTAATACCGCAAGGGTGGATAACATGTGCTTTTATTTTTTAAGTTTTTCAATTTCGGCGGCAAAGTACGCACTTTTTTCCGGAAATGCCAAACTTAAGCGCATATACATGTTAATCGCTTTTTCTTTATACCCCTGACGTACCAACAAACGGGCCAGGGTTTCGGAAATGACGCTTTTATTTTCAGACACGCTTTTCTCTGCCAGCGTTTGTGCAATCCCGCTTGCCACCGGTTCTTTTACAATAGTCCGGGCTGGCGTTTTCTTGATTGGCGGCGCAATAATTACTTTTTCACCCAACAATGGCGGATGGAATTGGGCAAACCATTCAACAAAAGATTGTCGTGCGCGGGCAGGAACAATTAATTGAATATCAGGTGCTTGCATTGAAACCGCTTCAACTACAGGCGCCGTAAATACAGGTTCCGGCTCAAGCAAAACAGGCGTCGACACAGGCGGCAACGGTTCGACTTCAGGTGCTGCAATCGGTTCCGGCGCATCCATCGCGATCGTTTCGGGCGTCAGCAATTCCAGTTCCTGAACGGCCTGTTTGGGAGCCACCTCGCGCATTATTGGCGCCAAAGCCTCCAGTTCGCGTTCCACCACTTCAATTGGCCGAAGTTCCAACACTTCCTCCTTTTCAGCCAATGACACACGCAAGGGCGTCAATCTTTTAGGTACAATCAGCATAAACAAGCGCGTCCGATCCAAACTGTAGGTGGCTGCGGTCTGAAGATTCCTTGATGCATCGGGGTGCTGTTCCTGTTCTGCTTTCAAAGCAAGCAGGTAGCGCAGGTTATGCGCATACGGGTAGGCAAATGCCAGCGTTTTTAGTTCCTCGTAGGAAATGGTCGCCAGCAAGTCAGGGTTATCAATGAGTTGTATAAATCGTTCCTGCGTCATTACCAATCGTTAAAAGCGGCATTGAAAACATCCTCCAATAATTGTTTGGTAATATCTCCCACCAGCTGGCTCTGGATCACCAACAATTCTTTATCGCTTGGAAATTCCTGAAAAAAGCTAAAGTCTCGTTCGCTTTTCCAGCCTTTTGCCTGGTCAACATTGTTTATGTATCCCACTTTTATGCGGATTTCTAAGCGGTTGACGGCCACGGTTTCCCCTGGTTTAGGCGCTACGGGAACAACGCGAAAGTCGGTGATTTTTCCGCTAAATTCCACATCCGGTTCTGTTCCTTTTAGCACCAAACGGGTTTCGGAACGCACTTTGTCTTTAAGTTTTTCCGTAAAATCAAGGGCCAGGGTTGGCGGCGCGTTAGAGGCTTGATTTTCAAATACTTGTACGGAAAAAGAATTTACGCGCGGGTCAATGGAAATACCCTTAAACGAGTAGCAGGCATTGAAAAAAAACGCCGATAACAAACCCAAAACAAGTACCCAAGCCTTCGAAAAATGGCTCCTGCGGCCTGGATATTGGCGTAAATAATCCAAAATGCTGTTCATGGTCAATAAATGGTAGTTAGTAAACTACGTTTGAAACGCTCAAATACTCCATAAGGATGCGCAAAGTGCAAAATTATACTCAATTTCCATGCACCGCCCTAAAAAATGCTTCTAATTTATGTGGATCTAATTTCCCATCGGTGCGCACGCCGCTGCAAAGATCCAAACCGAAAGGCTCCACGGCTTCCATCGCCGCACGCACATTGTCGGGCCGCAAACCGCCAGCCAAAAATACCGGCACCGGCACGGCTTCCCTGATTTTACGGCTGATTTCCCAATTATGCACCCGCCCGGTACCGCCTAATTCTTTCACAGCCAGGTTCGGATTACCGCTGTCGAGTAAAATCGCATCTACATGTGGCGCAATTTGCTGCGCTTCGTCGATGGATGCTTCGCCGGTTACATGAATCACCTGCACGATTTTTATACCGTTCAAACTATCGCGAATATTGTTATAAGTACCTGATTGTAAAGCATCTACGATCTGAACCGTATTGGTACCCACCAATTGTTGATGCCGAACGATGGCGCTTGCATCTGTTTCGCTGGTCAGCAAAAAAGTGGCCACGGCGGGCGGCGCTTGGCGCGCGATTTTCGAAATCAGGTCATCCGTGATCACACCGGGGCCGCTGGGCATGTGACCCACCAAACCAAGGGCTGCCGCGCCGAAGGAAACGGCTAAACGCGCTTCTTCGACACTGCTGATACAACATATTTTAACACGCATAAGGATCTCTGACTTAGTAAATTATAAAAATCCCGAAGGGATTATATGTTTATAGCTATCGTTGAGCAAAATGTCCCAATCCTGAAAGGATTGTATGTAGAAATGTCATAAAACACATATAATCCCTTCGGGATTACGAAAAAACGAATCAAAACTATAAACATATAATCCCTTCGGGATTTTTCAAATGGTAAGCATCTACTCCCACTCAATCGTTGCCGGCGGTTTCGTCGAAATATCAAACACCACGCGATTAATCCCCCTTACGTTGTTGATAATCTCGCTGGAAACCTCCGCGAGAAAATCGTATGGCAAACGGCTCCATTCGGCGGTCATGCCGTCGGTGCTGTTCACCGCGCGCAAGGCGATGGTTTTTTCGTAGGTGCGTTCGTCGCCCATCACGCCCACCGACTGAATCGGGAGTAATATCGTTCCTGCCTGCCAAACCTCATTGTACAAGCCGTGTTCCTTCAATTTGTTGATGTAAATCGCGTCGGCTTCCTGCAACATTTGCACTTTTTCAGGCGTAATATCGCCCAAAATGCGAATACCGAGTCCCGGACCGGGGAACGGGTGGCGGCTCAATATCTGATCCGGAATATGCAATTCGCGGCCTACCCGACGCACTTCGTCCTTGAATAACATGCGCAGCGGCTCCACGATTTTCAATTTCAGTTTTTCCGGCAAACCGCCCACATTGTGGTGGCTCTTGATCGTCACCGACGGACCGTGTACGCTGACCGATTCAATCACATCCGGGTAAATCGTGCCCTGCCCCAGCCATTGAAAGTCGGGATGCGCTTCGGATTCCTCTTCAAAAAGGTCGATAAAGAGTTTGCCGATGATTTTTCGTTTTCCTTCAGGGTTGCTTTCGCCGGCGAGGGCGTCATAAAAACGCTGTTTGGCATCCACGCCTTCCACATTCAGGCCCATGCCTTTGTAGGAATCCAGCACATCCTGGAACTCGTTTTTGCGCAGCAAACCGTTGTCAATAAAGAAACAAAACAAGCGGTCGCCGATGGCATGGTGCAGCAACATGGCCGCCACCGTGCTGTCAACGCCGCCGGAAAGGGCCATAATCACTTTTTCATGGCCGATTTTTTCCCGCAGCCCTGCTACCGTGCTTTCCACAAAATGCGCGGGCGTCCAGTCGCCGGAACAGCCGCTGATATCGAGTACAAAATTTTTCAAAATAGCAAAACCTTCCACCGTATGGTACACTTCCGGGTGGAATTGAATGCAGTAATACGGCGTTTCAAAACGACCGGCCGTGGCACGGAATGCCGCTACCGGGATGCTGTCGGTATGCGCGAGGATTTCAAAACCTTCCGGCAATTTCAAAATGGTGTCTGCGTGGCTCATCCAAACCTGGGAGCGTTCCGGAATACCGGCCAAAAACGGGTCTTCCAGCAGGTTTTTCACCAAAGTGGCCTTGCCGTACTCCCGTTTTTCGGAGCGACCAACTTCGCCACCGAAAAAATCGGCCGTGAGTTGCGCGCCGTAACATATACCCAACAAGGGCTTTTTACCCGCAATCCGGTTCAAATCAAGACGCAGCGCATCCGACTGTTTTACGGAAAAAGGGCTTCCCGACAGGATCACACCTTTGATATCGGGCGTCAGTAGGGGCAGTTTGTTGTAGGGAACAATTTCACAATAGACATTCATCTCGCGTACGCGCCGCGCAATGAGTTGGGTGTATTGAGAACCAAAATCAAGGATGAGTATTTTTTCCATAAAAAGTGGGCTGGAATATGGCTTGCGATTGAAGGGCGCAAAAGTACGGAGGAATATCGAAGAGATGAATATCGAATATCGAATATCGAACACCGAATATCGAACGGGGGCGTTGGGCTTGGTATCTTAGGGTATCAAACCCAAGGTTCCCGTTCGTTATTTTTGGGTATCCGAAGATGCCTGGCGCAGCGCTCCCGTTCGATATTCGCTGTTCGTTATTCGTCTGTTCGATATTCAAAAAAAAACGAGGCCTCACCGAGACCTCGTTATAACATTATTTAACCGTGTGTAAGTTGCTGATAGATTAGCGTTTGCCCGAAGAAAAATCGGAGCGACGATCCCGCGATGCGCCGAAACTTTTTTTGCCGAAACGATTGTCACCACCAGTACCGCCGCTTTTCGGACGATCTGACGACGAACCGCTGCGCTGGAACTGGCCTTGACGGCGGCTTTCGTTGTTGCGTTGCTGCGGCTGCGGCGTAGCGTGTTCCTGGGTGGAATGGTAGGGATGTTCGGTAACTACCGGAATTACTTTTCCGATCAGTTTTTGAATATCCCGCAGGTACGGCCGTTCTTCTGCTTCGCAAAAAGAGATGGCAATACCGTTGGCGCCTGCCCGGCCGGTACGACCGATGCGGTGTACGTAGGTTTCAGGAATATTGGGCAGTTCGAAATTGAAAACGTGCGAAAGTTCGTCAATATCAATACCGCGCGCGGCAATATCGGTGGCAACCAATACTTGCAGTTTCCCGGATTTGAAGTTCTGGAGCGCTGCCTGGCGTGCGTTTTGAGATTTGTTGCCGTGGATGGCTTCCGATTTCAAACCGGCGCTGTTCAGGTCTTTTACCACCTTGTTGGCGCCGTGTTTGGTGCGGGCAAAAACCAAGGCAGAACGCACGCCTGAATCATTCAGGAGGTCGATCAGCAAGGCTTTTTTATCCTTTTTGTCTACAAAATACACCGATTGCTGGATGATATCAACGGTGGAAGCCACCGGCGTTACCGCCACTTTTTCGGGATTTTGCAAGATGGTATCGGCTAATTTCTGAATTTCAGGCGGCATGGTAGCCGAGAAAAACAAGGTTTGACGTTTGGCGGGCAATTTGGTGATGACGCGACGCACGTCGTGGATAAAGCCCATGTCGAGCATACGGTCGGCTTCGTCCAGCACAAACATTTTAACATGTTGTAAATGAACGTATTGCTGATTAATCAGGTCGATCAGACGGCCGGGTGTGGCAATCAGAATATCGGTACCGGCGCGTAAACCGTCTGTTTGGCTTTTTTGCGACACGCCGCCGAAGATCACTTGGCAACGCAGGCCGGTGTGGCGACCATAAGCCTGAAAACTTTCGCCGATCTGGATGGCCAATTCGCGCGTAGGCGTGAGGATGAGCGCACGGATTGGGCGCGGTTGACGTTCCGAAACCGTATCGGTGCTCAGCAATTGCAAAATCGGGATGGCAAAAGCAGCCGTTTTACCTGTGCCGGTTTGCGCACAGCCCAGCAAATCTTTGCGCTGCAATACGATTGGAATGGATTGTTCTTGAATGGGAGTAGGATTGGTGTATCCTTCGGTTTTCAGGGCCTTTAAAATGGGTTCAATTAGGTTTAAACCTTCAAATGTCATTATGATGATGTACTAAAGTGGTCGGTCATGACTCTGTGTGTTTTAACCGACGGTGGGTGAGTGTAGCATGCGCGCGTCACTGAAAACAAGTACGAAAAAAATTAAGTTCCTCTAAGACAAGGATTTAAGTCCTACCAAAATCACAAACACCGGTGCGCATGCGTGTTTATGACACAAAGGTAAGGGTAATTTTGGTAGTATGCAAGTTTTTGCCTTTTCGTGGCTTGCGCGCAAACAGGATCAACGAATTACAAGCGGTACGGTATATACTTTTTGGGCAAACACAAACTGCGCGTAATACATGCCCGAAGGCAAATCGTTCAAGTCAATTCTGGTAAAATCAGTTTGCAAGTCTGTTCGCTGCAAAACCAAATCGCCCTTGGTATTCCACAAACGTAACGCATGGGGCAATTCCGACAACGCCGAACAATCCACCAAAACGGTTCCTTTTGCCGGGTTCGGGTACAAACGCGGCAACATGCTGCCCCAGGATTCGGAAACACCGGTAATGATAATTTCGATTTGCTTTTGGAATAAATTGGCCCCGCATGAATTGGTGGCCGTTAGCGTAATAGTATAATTGCCGTTCTGCGCATATTGATGTTGCGGATTGTTGCCGGTTACGAACGCTGTACCGTCGCCGAAATCCCAACTGAGCATGGCATCCGCTTGGAGTTGATTGTTACATTGAACCAAGCCATTGGCAATGATTTGCACGGTAAAATCAGCCTGAGGAAGCCCGTGTAATTGCACGACGAATGCCTGCTCAAGCGTATCCGCCCCTACCCCGTTGGCAACGATTTGCCGCGCCGAGTAGGTTCCGCTTGCGGTGTACGTAACGGTTGGGCTTGGCAAAACAGAAGTGGCGGGATTACCGCCGGGAAATGACCATTTAAAAGAACTTGCATTCGTACTTGCCGTGTTGGCAAATAAAATACTCACTGATTCACAACCGATTGTCGTATCGGCCACAGTAAAACCGGCATTGGGCGCAAACAGCACGGATAAGGTTCGGGCATACAAAGCCGTATCACAATCGTTGTACGTATATAATATAACGGTGTAGCCGCCTTCCTGCTGGTAAACATGCGTAGGGCTGGTAAGGGTGCTGGTGATGCCGTCGCCGAAATCCCAGAAACAGGTATTGAAGCCGGTGGAGATATTTGTAAACTGAACGGAAGGGCCGTTAATCGTCGCTTGAAAAGCCGCCGTTGGGCCAGGATTAACAGAAAGGGTGGCTGCATTAGAAGCAACACTCGAACAATTCCCGCGGCTGATCAGGCACCGATATTCAATTCCGTTTTGGGCTTCGGTAACAACTGGCAAAATTAAACTGGCACTTTGGAAGCCGGAATATCCTTGTCCGGCAAGGATATTTTGCCAACCGGCGCCGATATTGAGTTGCCACTGAAAAGATGTAACACCCGCCGCCGTTATATTAAAGGTGGCTGATTGGCCGCTGCAAACGCCCACATTTTGCGGTTGCGTCTGCAAATCAAGTAAATAGGTCGCAATGGTTGATTCGGGAATAGGAAGTATTGGCCCCAACACGCCGGTTTGGCCGGGCGCCGCTGAATTGTTGGAACCGTTGCAGCCGTTGGTCGAATTAATCACGATGCCCGACAGCCCGCCCGCTTGCGCGCTCAATCCCGGCACATTGGTTTGAATGCGTCCGCCTGCGCCGCCGCCGCCCGGGCCTTCACAGCGGTTCTGATTCTGGGCGTTGACTTGTCCGCCCTGGCCGCCCTTCGCTTGTACGACTAAATTGGCCGGAAGATTCGTGGCTTCCAGTAAAATTGTACCGCCTGCGCCGCCGCCGCCGCCGCCGTCACCGTCCGCAAGTCCGGCAGATGCGCCATTGGCCGAAATAATTGGGGACGTGCCGGCAATTGTTTTGGCTTTCAGGATAATGATTCCGCCGCCTTGGCCGCCGGCGCTTTTCAAAAGATTATTTGCGTGTCCTGCGCCGCCGCCGCCGCCGAGGAACAAGCGGTTTGTTGCTGTAGCCGCACCCAAACCGCCCAAACCGGGATAATAGCCGTCGCAGCCCAAGGTGCTGGGTTCTTCGTTGTTGCCGCCTTTGCCACCCGCAGTCATGTTGCCGCCGCCGCCGCCGCCCGAATTATGGTCGTTACCACCGCCGCCGCCTGTTGCCTGCGGCCCGCGGCCCATTTCCTTTCCGGATGCTGTAATCGTAAAACTTTCCCCTTTCAAGGCGCTGCGCCAATTGCCGCTTGGATAAACATAAGCGATCTGAGGAATTAAAAAATTACAGTTGTTTGCCAGCAAGGCAAAAGCCGCGCCCCCTTTAAAACCCAGGCCATCAGCAATAACCGGTGCATTCAGTGTCAGTGTTCCGGATACTTCCAAGGCCAATATGCCGCCGATCGTTCCATTCCAGGACTGGGTGCGCAGGGTGTCGGTAACAATAGCGTTTTGATAAGCCGGAATGGAAACAATTTGGACTTTTGCTGCCGGGTCGTATTTATTTAACAAGCGGTGTTTTATAAAAATGGCGTTCTGTATTACGGAATCAACGACCGCACGTTCAAAGAGACCTGCGCCGTTGAGCGATTGAATTTGACCATAAGACGCATCGTTATTGGTTGAGATTGTGGCGCCTTTCATCTGAATAATCAAAAAACTGCCGCCTTTGCGAAACCCGGAGGTGTCGCTTACTAAAATGCTACCCAAGCAAGTATCAATATTACTAACTGCGGCAAAATGATTGATGATGCCCGAAACTTGGGCGGTTTGGGCCGGCAAAATGGAAGAAATAAGGCAAAAGAGTATTGGCCCAAAAAAACGGATAGCGATTGCTTGCTTGTTAAAGATGGTCATCGGACAAAAAAGTGTATTAAAAAGAAAATCTAATGATTTCAGAACACAAATATGCGTAAAAATAGCCAGTCGGACGCGTTTGAAACTGAATCAATAACATAACAAAGCTTGTTAACAGCTCAAATAAAAAATAACAACCGAAGAATATTTGGTTTTTAGAACAGTATTACTGTACATTTGCGCCCTCGAAAAGCCCGGCGTTACCTGGTGTAAGGAACCGGGCGAGATTTTATCTCTTCATTAATTTTCAAATGTACCATGGCAGTTAAACTTCGTCTGCAACGTAAAGGCCGTAAAAAGGCTCCATTTTATCATATTGTAGTTGCGGACAGCCGCGCTCCACGCGATGGCCGTTTCATTGAAAAAATCGGCACCTACAATCCACTCACCATTCCGGCTACCATTGAGATCAACCGCGACCGCGCGTTTGAATGGCTGATGCAAGGCGCCGAGCCTACGGATACCGTGAATGCAATCCTGCGTTTTAAAGGCATTTTGTTGCGTAAACACCTTGCATTGGGTGTTAAAAAAGGCGCCATCACGCAAGAAGCGGCTGATGAACAATTGGCTGCATGGATTGAACAAAAAGAAGGTAATGTTGCTGCGCGCCGTGAAGCGACAAAAGAAACCAAACTGAAAAAGATCGCTGCCCTTGACGGCGTGGCTAAAGTAAAACCGAAACCGGTCGTAGAAGAACCGGTTGAAGAAACAGCCGCTGAAGGAGCAGAAGATGCTGCTGCTGAAACGCCGGCCGCTGAAGAAAATTCAGCCGAAGCTTAATTGATCTTTCCCGGTAAAGTTTATACCTTTGCCTCCATCAGGATATGTTGAGACCTGGTAAAGCCCATGCGGTTTTACCAGGTCTTTTTTCAATAAATCTGAATTACGAAATTTTCCAACAACTGAATATTTATGCAACCGCTTGACGATCAATACTATAGCCGCCTCAATGAAATTGCGGCACTGATTCAGGACTCCCCCGTTTTAGCCCAATACCTGGAAGAGGAAGAAGAGGATCTTTACAACAATTTGCGCCTCGAATTCGAACCGATGATCTCCGATTTGCACCATAAGGTAGCGGCGCAGGAACCATTACAACTCGTTGTGGTTGAAAAATACCTGTTGGATCCGGTGTTTGAAGGGCTGTACCTGCCGCGTATTTTGGGATATTCCGTGTTGCGCGGCGAAATCAACGACCAATACAAATACGTGCGTCCAAATGACCACTTTAAAGATATTTTGTTGGCCATTTGTCAAAGCCCGCATTTTGATCAATTGAAAAAACGGATCGGACAGAGCATTTCTGTGGGATTTGCCTTGAGCAGCGATATCTGGATCACCAACCTGTTGAGCATTGTAGAAAACAAACGGATTCGCTATTTCCTGCAACAACAAAAAAACGACCGTTACCGCGACCTGAAAGACCGCGCCGATCTGTATTTCCGTTATTCCAACCAGTTCCGCAACGAGCTGTATTTCTCGGCGGACTTCCCTTCCGCGTTGGGTGAAATGAAAGCCAACTTTTCGGCCTTGCGCCAGTTTTTGCTAAAACGATTTGAAGTTGGCGGCGACAATGTGAGCCTGAAAGAAAAGATCATTACTTTTTTGAACAACAAAGACTTCCACAACACGGAAGAATACATGGAAATGCTGGCCATGTTCGGCAATTTCATCGACCTTGATCCGGCTGAACGCCTGGCTTTTGCTACCCATTTTGAGCGCGAACGCCGTTCTTATAAGGAGTTCGACATCCGCTATTTGCGTTTTCTGATTGCTTTGTACAAATCTCCGGGCCTGAGTTCTGTGAACGATGATCGGATGAACGCCGCCATCGACAAAAACTGGAAAGACAAAATTTCCGATTATTACCGCATTGCCGACAAAATCCACAGCCTCGGATATGTGCATCCGGACGCGATTGAGGCTGTTCAGGAGTTTTATAACGCCCACGAAGGACTTTCGGTTGAAAGCGAATGCCTGCGTCAGTTGGTGCTCAAGTATTTCTCGCGCCTGATTACCGGACTTGACGAACGCGAATACGCGGATTATTTTGAATTGACGAAAATTTTTGGCCTGTACATCAAAATTTTCAGCAACAGCCAATTCAATCAGGACGTGGAAAAACTGTCCCTGGCTTATATTGACAAACTGATGAAGCGTTTTACCGACAAACGTGGTAAAGACTATCAGGATGTGAAAAAATTTGTGTCCACGCAGTTTGTCGACCTCGGCTTCCTGAAGGATAAAGAAGTGGTGGAGTTGTTCAAAACCCGCCGTAAAAAACGCAAAGGCGCCGAATAATCGTCTGTAAATCAAATATTTAAGATATATCGCTTATGTCGATTCTGATTTTCCTGATCGTTCTGTATATCCTGCTCGGCGTGAGCATGATGAAACTGTTTGAAAAAGCAGGCGTACCAGGTTGGAAAGCCCTTGTTCCGGGTTTGGCAGCCATAGAATGGTGCAAAATCATCGGCCGCAAGCCGCAATACGCGCTGTGGCTGCTGTTTCCCATCGTCAACTTTTTCATTTACGCCGGTATGGTCATCGATTTGGTACGGTCGTTCGGCAAGCACAGTTTTGGGAGCGCCTTTATGGCCGTTGTGTATGCCCCGATTCCGTTTTTCATGATCGGCGCCAATGCAAATGACAAATACGAAGGCCCGATTCTGGATCGCGAGCGCGAATTTCACCGCCTGCACCATGAAGCCGTTGAAAAAAACGACAAATCGGCCCTGCGTAAACTTGAAACGGACTATGCTTTCATGCGCAAATCGCAAACGCGCGAGTGGACGGAAGCCATCATTTTTGCCGTTTTTGCCGCAGCGTTTATCCGTATGTTTTTGATTGAAGCCTACGTGATTCCGACCTCTTCGATGGAAGGAACGCTGAAAGTGGGCGACTTTTTGTTTGTGAGCAAGGCGCATTATGGCATTCGCACGCCGATGACGGTGGTACAGTTTCCATTGATGCACAACCGTTTACCTTTTAATTTGGGCGAGTCGTACCTGACCAAGCCGTCGCTACCCTACTTCCGACTACCGGCTTTGGAAAGCATCGACCACAATGAACCGGTGGTGTTTAACTTCCCTGCGGGCGACAGCGTGGTGCTTACACCGGAACGGAATTTTGACATTTACCAATTGCGCCAGCAAGGCGGGGGCAAATTGCCGCCTGGCATTGACATTGTAGCGCGTCCGGTCGATAAAAAAGACCACTACATCAAACGTTGTATCGGCTTGCCGGGCGATAGTTTGGTCATCAAATCGGGCGTGGTGTTTATCAATGGACAGGCTGCGCAAGTACCTACACACCGGCAGTTTATGTATCACGTAAAGGGCAATGTGAATTTGAAAAAATTAGATGAATGGGGCGTGAGTTTGGATGACGCGGGCCACAATGCCGCTTCCCAGGGTTATTTCAATTTAGATGATACCCAATTGGAAAAAGTTAAATCGCTTGGCTCGGATATTCAGATCGAACGCGTTCCGATGCAGCCGAATCCGGGTTATGTATTCCCCAACGATGCCAAACGCTACGGCGCCTGGACGGTAGATGATTACGGCCCGATTTATATTCCGAAAAAGGGCGCTACTACGCCGGTGAATATGAATAATATCGCATTTTACCTGCGCATTATCCGCGATTTTGAGCATAACACGCTTGAAATTCACAATGATAAAATTTACATAAATGGCCAGGAATCAAGCAGTTACACCTTTAAACAGGATTATTTCTGGATGATGGGCGACAACCGCCACAATTCTGAGGATTCCCGTATTTGGGGTTATGTGCCGGAAGATCATATTGTGGGCAAGCCGCTGTTTATCTGGTTTTCAACCAAAAACGGCAGCATTAGCAATGGAATTAATTGGAATCGGATTTTTAAATCGGCCAACGGCATGTAAATTTCACTCATTCTCTTTGCGCCTTCGCGTCTTTGCGTGATATTTTTATTTTCACGCAAAGACGCGAAGGCGCTAAGTAAGCGTA
>JBAXTB010000004.1:0-62028 GCA_037130425.1 Bacteroidota bacterium | reverse complement strand
TTTTTTTTAGAAAACCTGCTATCTTTGCATAAAAAAGAGCCGTATAATGCACTTTAACGACCTTATTAAAACAGTCAAAGCGCGCCGGGAAATGCTTCAGGTCACACAGGAAACGCTGGCCGAACGCGCAGGTGTAGGCTTGCGTACCCTTAAACAATTTGAAAGCGGCAAGGGCAACCCGACCCTGCAAACCTTGCAAAAACTTGCCGATGTGCTGGGTATGGAATTACAACTTCGTGTGAAAAACTTAGGCTATACGCCGCCGCAATAGGTCTATTGCTTTGGCGTATAAAAATATAGCCAACGCAAAGTGGTGCTGAATATGGCTGTCTTCTAATCCTTTTAAAATCAATGTTTTTTATCCATCCATCCTTCAAATCCACTTTAATCTTGGTATAAACCATGAGACAGGCCAAAATTCTCTACAAAACGGAAGAAGCCGGGATACTTACCCAGCACGACGATGGTTCGTTTACCTTCATGTACAACGACTTATGGCTGACCGATTCAAGCAAAGCGGCCATCAGCCTTACCCTGCCTAAAACGCAGCAAATTTACCGATCCCAATACCTGTTTCCTTTTTTTTACAACATGTTGCCTGAAGGCGCCAACAAGCAAATAGCCTGCAAGTATTTACGCATTGATGAAAACGACCATTTCGGTTTGCTGCTGAACACGGCTAATTATGACACCATCGGCGCAGTCACCGTTCAAAAAATACAGGAATCCCAATGAAAATACCGGAAATCAAATATTGTCCGGGCACTTTGGCTCCGGGTCATCACACGTACAGCAAAACCTGCCTGAACCGCATGTTCAACGGCAGGAAAGTAACCCATATACTGCCTTATGAGGCTCCGAACAACAATGAGACAACAGATATATTATTCGTTGAAAACCAAAAACATATATCTATTTCGGGCGTACAGGAAAAGTTTTCCGTCCTTTTGGAGAAAAACAAACTGCGTTTAATCAACGAAGGCGAGCAAGGCGCTTATATTTTAAAACCCATACCCAACATCGGCAAAAACGCCGACCAATTGCCTGCCAATGAGCACCTGACCATGCAAATCGCCCGCCAGGTGTACAACATAGAAACCGCTGAAAACGCTTTGATTTTTTTTCAATCCGGTTCAGCCGCCTACCTCACCAAACGATTTGACGTAAAAAAAGACGGCCGAAAATGGGCCACGGAAGATTTTGCGTCGTTGGCAGGCCGAACCCCTCAAACGCACGGCGAACATTACAAATATGGCGGGAATTACCTGGAACTGTTCCAACTGATGCAACGCTATCTGCCGGCCTATCCATTGGAAGCGCCCAAGTTGTACAAGTTGCTCGTATTCAACTACTTGTTTTCAAACGGCGACGCCCATTTTAAAAATTTTTCCCTGCTGGAAACGCCTTTAGGTGACTTCCGCCTAAGCCCGGCCTACGACTTGTTAAACAGCCGCATTCATATTGAAGACCGCGATTTTGCCTTGGAAGACGGACTTTTACCAAGAAATTTAGCACTCGGAAACGTTTTAGACCAGTTTTACCTCTTAGCCGAACACGCCGGAATCAATCAAAAAGCAACAGATGCCGTTTTTAAAACCATGCTTGCATACTCCGATCAAGTAAAAACGCTGATTGATGCTTCTTTCTTAAACGAGCGCACCAAGCGCAATTACCTGCAAGCGTATCAAACCAGGTTAAAAAAGTTGTTTTGAGGTGTCATCTCCGACCAAAGGAGGAGGTGACATCTCAAAACGAAGCTTACGTGGGCGCTTCCGTTCAGAGATGTCACCTTCTCGTGCCTCGAAGATGACACCTCTTCCCTACTCACTCACCCTAAACGGAAACGTCAACGTAAACGCACTCCCCTTCCCCGGTTCACTTCTTACATCAATCAAGCCCTTATGTCCCGTCATTATGGCCTTTACATAACTCAAACCCAGGCCGAAACCCTTCACATCGTGGATATTACCCGTGTGCGCGCGGTAAAACTTGTCAAAAATATGCTTGCGGGTTTCCTTGCTGATCCCGATGCCCTTGTCTTCCACCGTCACCTCAATGCCCATCGGCACATTGCGCGTGCGGATCGTGATGTCGGGTTTTTCCGGACTGTATTTATTGGCATTATCCAACAAATTATGAATAATGCTCGCGATATGCGTGGAATCGCCTTGAATAACCGGTTGCGTGGCCTGTAAATCGGTCGTCAGCGTGCCTTCGCGTTTTTCAACTTGCAAACTGAAATTGTCCACCGCCTGCTGCACCAATTCGTGCATATTGAGGTCGCCCAAACTGAGTTGAAAATCCTTTTTATCAATCAGCGCCATTTGCAGCACCCGTTCCACCTGACTGTTCATACGCCGGTTTTCCTGCCGGATAATGTCAATAAAGCGTTTGATTTTATCCGGATAACTCATAATCATCGGACTGGCGATGCTGTCGGCTGCCAAAGAAATGGTCGCAATCGGGGTTTTAAACTCATGGGTCATGTTGTTGATGAAGTCGTTTTTCATCTCTGACAGTTTTTTCTGCCTGAAAATAACCTGAATCGTGTACCAAAAACAGAACAAAATGATGCCCGTAAAAACTACCGACATCAACAACGCAATCCAAACGGAACCCAATACCAAACTCGTGCGATTCGGAAAATAAAGGGCCAAATAACCCGGCGACTCAATATCCTGCTGAAAAACCGACACGCGATACGGTGAATTGTACAAGGACGAAGCGCCCCCGTGGGTAATTTGCGGCCCGTCATCCACCACCACATAATGGTCATTGACCACCACAAAACTGTTTTTATCCTTGGAAAATACGCCGTACTGGTACAAGGTGTTTGTAATGCCCCGACTCTCTAATTCATCGTGCAAACTTTTAGCCAGCACATCCAACTGAATCCGCTCGGCCAAGGGCTTCGCATCAATCAATTGGCTCACTTTCACGTATTCATAGCGCGTCACAATATCTTCAAAATTCTGTTTTCCGCCTTTATCCGACGGATTTGGTAAACTGTCCCTTTTGGCCTGATGCAGGGCCGCGTAGCCGTTTTCCAAGTAACTGGCCGCCCGTTTTATATTTTTATTGGCCTCCCCTGTATAGTCATGCGACGACGTAATCGCCTCTAACACAGCCACTTCCTCGTAGTATTGCAGTTTATCGCTCACCCGATTGAGCGCGGCATACACGTTTTTATCAAACTGCTCCTCATTCAACCGGATGCTCCAGTTGATCCAATAAATTTGCAAACACACGATCCCCACCAGGGCAATCGTCATCAGCGCAATAATAAGTCGAATACGTTGGGCACTCATTTAAACCGGGATTGTTTTAATCATAACGCAAAAGTTAGCAAAAGTATGTTGAAATACCCATGCTTGCGCCATATTTATACTGATCGCCGCCTGAAAGGCAGCATTAGTTGTCATGCTGAGCGCATTGTCATTCTGAGCGCAGCGAAGAATCTGCCGAAGGCCATGCACAAAACTATTCAGCGCGAAGTATAACGCCGGTTTAACAGAAACCCCGTTTACCTTTGCCTAATGAACTGGCCCTCCGCCCTCCAACAATTTCGCGCCTACCTCATGCTCGAACGTTCGCTCAGCGCAAACACCCTTGATGCGTACCTGAACGACGTAAATAAATTCGTCCGCTACCTCGAAATCGAACAAAACGAGACTGGTCCCTTGCAGGTAAAACGGGAATTATTGGAACGTTTCATCTTGTGGGTCAATCAGTTAGGTTTGGAAGCCAGTTCCCAGGCGCGCCTGATTTCCGGTTTGCGCGCCTTCTACAAATTCCTGCTCGTGGAAGATCTGCTCGACGATGATCCCACCGAATTGCTCGACGGCCCGCGTTTGCGCCGCAAAATGCCCGAAGTATTATCCGTTCAGGAAATACAACAAATGCTGGCCATTATCGACCTTTCAGAGCCACAAGGCCAGCGCAACCGCGCCATTTTGGAAACCCTCTACGCCTGCGGTTTGCGGGTCAGCGAATTGGTAAACTTGCGCTTGACCAACATATTCTGGGATGCGGGCTATGTAAAAGTAATCGGTAAAAACGACAAAGAGCGCTTGGTTCCAATCGGTGAAACCGCCGTAAAATACATCCGTTATTACGTCGAACACATTCGTAATCAACAAGATAACATCCAGCATGGACATGAAAACTTCGTGTTTTTAAACCGCCGCGGCCAACAACTCACCCGCGTCATGGTATTTTACATCATCAAAGAAACCGCCGCGCTGGCCGGTATTCATAAAAACATCAGTCCCCACAGTTTCCGCCACTCCTTCGCCACCCACCTCGTCGAGGGCGGCGCCGACCTCAAGGCCGTACAAGACATGCTCGGCCACGAAAGCATCACCACCACCGAAATTTACACCCATTTGGATACCGAGTACCTCAAAGAGACCATTTACCTTTACCACCCCAGACTTAAATTTTAAATATCGAATTTCGAACAGATGAATATCGAATTTCGAACGAGGGCTTCGGGCTTGGCATTTCGTAAAAGCCAAGGGCAGGGCGCCCGTTCGATATTCGTTATTCGACATTCATCTGTTCGATATTCCCCTGTTCGATATTCGATATTCAAATTTTATATATGAATTATTGGCTTGTAAAATCTGAACCCGACGTATATAGCTTCGAAAGGCTCGTATCCGAAGGTACCGCTCAATGGGACGGCGTGCGCAACTATCAGGCGCGCAACAACTTACGAACGATGGAATTAGGCGATTTATGCCTGTTTTATCATTCTAATATCGGCTTGGAAGTGGTCGGCATCGCCCGCGTGTCGCGCACCCATTTTCCTGATCCAACGGCCGAAAAAGGCGACTGGTCGGCCGTAGAATTGCAGCCGGTCAAAGCCTTCGAGCGCCCGGTTCCGCTGCCGGAAATCAAAAATACCGAAGCCTTGCAACAGATCGGACTGGTCAGAAACGGCCGTTTGTCGGTAATGCCCTTGAGTTTCGACGAATTTTCTACCCTGTTGGCCCTCGGAGATACCCATCTTTGAATCGAAGGTCTGAAATCGGCTACCAGTAATGCAATCTGACGCCTGATTTCTGGCTTGGATTTTTTGACTTTCGACCGCACATAATGTACGTATATTCTAATTTTAACAGTGGACGAGGCGGTACCGGTTGCCTTATTTTCGGCATCCTTGGTTTAGTGGCCTCTTATTTTATTTTGAAAGGCTTGTTTGTGTTCCTTTCCTGGGCCGCTCCGGTTTTGTTTATCCTGTCACTGATTATCAATTGGCGTGCTGTGGCCGATACTGGAAAAGATTTCCTGGCCCTGCTTGAGCGCAACCCATTAGCGGGTTTACTTACCGCCGCTTTATGCGTAGTTGGATTTCCCGTATTGGCGCTTTACTTGTTTATTAAAGCATTGGGATACAACAAGTTAAAATCATTTAAACAACAATTTAACGGCCAACGCCCCAACCCGTCTGTCCCTGATTTTGTAGAATTTGAAGTATTAGAAAGCCGTCCCAAATCGATGCCCCGCACGGAAACGCCGGAGGAAGAACCTTTGGAGCCGCCGGTCATTCCGGAAAAAGCGCGGGATATTCCTGTAGAAAAGCCACATAATCCTTACGACCAGATGTTCTAACCGCTGCCAGCGTTAAACCCTGGCAACCTACCATACATTTTCCCTCATTTTTTCCACCCGCCCCTTGACTTTTAAATTTTTACCCTACCTTTGTATCATTGTACCGATACATCAATACGTTTAAAAGTCAATCCATGCTGGCCAAAATTCTTTTACTCGACAATTTAGACTCCTTCACCTACAACCTCGTGGATTTTTTCCGCCAACTCGGTTGTCAGGTAAAAGTGTACCGCAACACCGTTGATCCCGAAGTGTTGGCAACAGAAGCATTTGATCTGCTGGTACTTTCCCCTGGCCCCTCCGTACCGCGCAACGCAGGCAACATGATGCAAGTCATTGCCAAATTTTACCAAACCAAACCAATCCTCGGCGTTTGCCTCGGCCACCAGGCTTTGATTGAGTTTTTCGGCGGTACGCTGGAAAACATCGCCCCGGTTCACGGAAAATCCGTGCCGATCCAACATGACAGCCGGGGCATTTTCACCGGACTCGAACAAGACTGCAAAGTGGCCCGCTACCACTCTTGGGCCGGCCACAGCATCCCCTCCGACCTTGAAGTAAGCGCCCGATCGCACGATGGCGCCGTCATGGCCGTTCGCCACAAACGTTTGCCCATCGAAGGCATTCAGTTTCACCCCGAATCGGTGTTGAGTATGCAAAACAGCACCGGTATGCGCATGTTGCGCAACGTAATCGAAGGTCGTTTATCGGCCGGAAACCGCATTTACCACGAACTCAGCAAAAAACTCCAAGCCGGCGTCCCGCTCGACACCACGCTCATCCGCGATTTTTTACAAGCCGTAGAAGAAGGTCAACTCTCCGACGATCAAAAACAAATCTTGCTCGTGTCCCTCAGCCACCACCTCCGGGAAGCTGGCGCCCTCAAAGCCTTCACCGAAGCGCTCTTCCAACCCGAATCCCCCAATTCAACAAATTCAACTTCTTCAACCAATTCAACGCTCTACCCCTTCCTTGCTCATAAAACGGCCCTTTCCACCACCCAAAACGCCGTCGACATCTGCGGCACTGGCGGCTCCGGACTCCCGCGCATCAACACATCCACCCTCGCAAGCCTCCTGCTCGCGCATGGCGGATTGCCCATCGCCAAACACGGCAACCGCGCTGCGGCCGGGCGTTTCGGTAGTTTCAACCTGCTGGAATCCTTAGGTGTACCGCTCGATTTTGATTTGAAAAAGGCGCGTAAAAGCCTCGATACCACCAACTTAGCCTTTCTTTTTGCGCCCGCCATCCACCCGGTATTTCGACATTTCGCGCCGATCCGGGCCAAAATCGGCGTACCAACCATCTTTAATGTGCTCGGTCCCTTGGTAAACCCTTGTCTCCCCGAACGCCAATTCATCGGAACTGCCTTTGCCGACCTCATGGACCTGATTTTCGAAACCGGCATCCGCATGGGCAAAACCCACCTCATCGTCGTCCGCGGCTGGGACGGATTAGATGAAATTTCAGTCAGCGCGCCCACCCGCGTACTCGAATACCACAACGGCAAAAAAGAGGAATATGAAATCTGTCCAGAGGATTTTGGCATTGAAACCCTGCCTTTTCAGGCCGTCAGTTCGCCCAACCCGGAAATCAGCCTCAGCATCGCCCGCAAAATGCTTTCCGGTTTACCCGATACGGAGCACTACAAATTAGTAGCTATAAACGCCGCATTCATCTACACCAAATTCGTCGAGCCGATTCCCCTGCCCGAAGCCTACCACAAAATGGAAAAACTCATCCTCGACGGCGTGATGGGCGAAGTCTTGGACGCCTATAAATCGGCCGTTTTACCCGCTCCATTAATCCCGGCCTAAGTGCCGATGCAAGCAACGCAACATGTCAACTATACTTGATCGAATCGTCGAACATAAAAAATTGGAAATCAATCAACTGTATCAACAGTATGATATTTCTTCTCTAAAAAAAGAAGCAGAACGGTGCTTTTTAGAAGGCAGTAACGACGCCCGAATGCCCTTATTTTACCAGGCGCTAAGCCAAAAACGGGAGACAGGACAAGCGTTTTTCATCTCCGAATTCAAACGCAAAAGTCCCTCCGAAGGCTGGATCAACCAACACGCTGATTTGCCCGCGCGATTGAGCGCCTACGCGCGCGCAGGCGCAAGCGCGATCTCGGTACTCACGGATTCCACGTTTTTTGGCGGCAGCTACGATGATTTAAAAAAGGCCCATCAAACGCTCCATCAACTGTTTCCAGCCGACGCAGATACCGCACGGCCCTTGCTGCTACAAAAAGATTTTATCCTCGATCCGATCCAAATTTATGTAGCCAAATGCACTGGCGCCGACATCATCCTGCTCATTGCCGCCATTTTGGAACCGGAAACACTCGAAAACCTGCGTCAATGCGCCGAAGCGATTGGCCTTGGCGTTTTAGTGGAAGTCCATGACGAAGCAGAATTGAGTAAAATCCAACACCTGAATTTCCCGGTTCTCGGCGTCAACAACCGCGATTTAAAAACCTTTCGCACGGCCTTGAACCGGGTAAATGCGCTGCGCAAACAAGCCGGTAAGCGTTTTATTATCGCTGAATCCGGGGTAAAAGATTACCGCGATTTTCAAATTGTGCGACAAGCCGACGGGTTTCTCATCGGCACAAGTTTGATGCAAACAAATGAAAATCAATCTGTTGAGTCGGAAGCAAGTCAAAATCCCCCAACTTTCAACGAGCGTTTTCAATCCCAGGGCCGTTTGCTGTTCAAGGCATGTGGCATTCGCAACCCGGAACATGTACACGATGACATTGCCGATTTTATCGGCGTCAATTTTTCACCCAAAAGCAAACGCCGCTACGACCGCAGCCTGCCGCTTCAACCGACGGAGCGCTCAGTTGCCGTTTTTTACCACAATTCAGAAGATGAAATCCGGGAAATATTAACCGCGTACCCATTTAAAATCGTCCAACTTTATGTGGGCGACGTCAGCCTCGATTTTATAAAAAGCCTGAAGCAAAAAGTGATCCTCGCCTGCGCTGTGCGTGCGCATGAAGATTTATCCGCCTTGGAAACCTTTGCAAGCGAAGTCGACCTGTTTATTTTGGACGGCGCGCAACCCGGAAGCGGCCAAGGCATCGAAACCGCCATTCCAAGCGATTTCCCTTATCCTTTCCTGCTGGCAGGCGGTATAAACACCGATAATCTGGAACAAATCGTCAAATATCAGCAATGTATCGGCGTCGATATTGCCTCCGGAATTGAGACAAATAAAAACATTGATGTTCTCAAAATTAAAACGATTCAATCACGTCTAAAGATCATTTCTGCACAGCACTTTTAATATACTTCTTGCGTTGGGAAGTAAAACGGCAAAAACGGTGTAATAAGAAACTTTTATTTAATATACCCCCTACTATCTGGATTCCAATTAGTTAAATATAACATTTGTGCTTTTTTAAACGCAGGAAGCACTTACTTTTTGTCTTTTTTACACCAACTTCGAAAATCGCCGTACTTTTGCTGCTCTTTTTGTGGCGACCGTGCTGCACGTTGATTTATTTCATCAGCCTTAGCACATCATTTACTTGCAAGGCCGCAGCGCCCAGCCATTCAACAAATCAAGCATCCTTATGGTCGGCAATTTAACCGAAAATGGCGCTAAGCTTAAGCGCATTTTTATCGAACCTAAACTTCCGCAGGGTCTTTCTACCCTCACGGAACTCGCGCATAACCTTTGGTGGTCCTGGCATCACGACGCCATTGCGCTCTTTAAAAGCATCGACCCGGAGCAATTCGAAGCACTGAATTACAACCCGGTCGCCCTTTTAGATGAGCTGAGCATTGAAAAAGCCCAGGAACTACTTAATAATAAGGACTTTACAAGCCGTTTAAAACAGGTTTATAAAGATTTCCAAGCCTATATGGCGGAAAAGCAGCCGGAAGGGCAGCCGCAAATCGGCTATTTCTGCATGGAATACGGCCTGCACCAAAGCCTGCGCCTTTACTCCGGCGGCCTTGGCGTACTCGCTGGCGATTACCTGAAAGAAATGAGCGACCGCAATGTCAATTTCATTTCGGTTGGTCTCCTGTACCGTTACGGCTATTTCCAGCAAGGCATCACGCTGAACGGGGAACAAATACACCAAACGGATCCGGCAAAATTTACCCAACTTCCCCTCAAACCCGTGCGCGACGAACGCGGCGAATGGATCAAAATCCACGTCAACATGCATGGCCGTACCGTGTGGGCCAAAGTATGGGAACTACCGGTCGGCCGCATCCCGCTTTACCTGCTCGATACCGACATTGAAGATAACCGCTGGGAAGACCGTTCCATCACGCACCAATTGTATGGCGGCGACAATGAAAACCGCCTGCGCCAGGAATTGCTACTCGGCCTTGGCGGTTGCCGGGCCTTAAAAGCCATCGGCCACAACCCGGATATTTACCACCTCAATGAAGGCCACGCAGCTTTCCTTGGTCTGGAACGCATTCGCAATTACATGCAAGAGAAGGGTTTATCCTACGCGGAAGCCCTTGAAATCGTGCGCGCGACCCAACTGTTTACAACCCACACGCCTGTTCCGGCCGGTCACGACACGTTCTCCGAGCAGTTGCTTAGCGAATACTTAACCGAATTCAGCTTCGCCTTCGACATGAGTTGGGAAAGCCTGATGGCAATCGGTCGTGTAAATGCAGCGGATCCGAAAGAACTGTTCAATGTGAGCAATATGGCGATTCGCACCTCGCAGGAAGTAAACGGCGTGAGCCGCTTGCACGGCGAAGTGAGTCAAAAAATGTTCAACGAACTGTATCCGGATTACAATTACGCCGAAAGCCACATCGGATATGTGACCAACAGCGTGCATTTCAATACCTGGGTGGCCAAAGAATGGCTCGATCTGTACAATGACGTATTCGGCAAAGGTTTCTGGGACGACAATAGCAACCACAAATATTGGTCGAAAATTCAATCCGTCCCTGATACAAAAATCATGGAAATCCGCCGCCTGCTCAAAAAACGGCTGATTGATTGGGTTGAGAAAAGCCTGCGTGAAGACCTTACACGTCGCGGCGAAAACCCGCGTAGCATTTTTGAAATCATCAATGCGATTCGTGAAGATGCGCTGATTATCGGCTTTGCGCGGCGTTTTGCAACCTACAAACGCGCTACCCTGCTGTTCAGCAATGAAAAACGCCTCGCTGAAATCGTGAATAGCAGCGATAAGCCCGTTATTTTCTTGTTTGCCGGCAAAGCACACCCGGCCGACAAAGGCGGGCAGGAGTTTATTCGCATGATTTACAACACCACCAAAAATCCATTATTCAAGGGCAAAGTCATTTTCCTTGAAAATTACAGCATGGAAATGGCCAAATTGCTGGTGCAAGGGGTCGACATCTGGTTGAACAACCCAACCCGCCCGAAAGAGGCAAGCGGTACTTCCGGGATGAAAGCCGTGATGAATGGCGTTATGAACTTCTCGGTGCTCGACGGTTGGTGGTGCGAAGGCTACAAACCCGGCGCAGGTTGGGCTTTGTCGGAAAAAGAAACCTATTCCGATCCGACCCTCCAAAATGAACTCGACGCAGAAACCATTTACAACATACTCGAAAACGACATTGTCCCAACCTTTTACGATCAGGATAAAAACGGCGTTTCCGCAGGCTGGGTGAGCCATATCAAAAACACCATTGCCGATATTGCCCCTGATTTTGTGATGAAACGGATGCTCGACGACTACCAAAAACGTTTCTATTCCAAGCTTTGGGAGCGCAGCCAAATTCTGAAGAAAAATAATTTCGAGGCGTTGCACAATCTGGTTGACTGGAAATCGCGCATCCTCCGCACCTGGGACGCTATTGAATTGGTGGAATTGGCAGCGCCGGATACGTTCAACCGTTCCCTGCCTTTAGGCGAGCATTTCAAGGCAACAATTACCCTCAACCTGAATGAACTTTCCGCCAATGATTTAGGTTTGGAAGTTGTCTTCTACAAACGACTTTCCGAAACGGAACTCGAACTGATTACCACTTATCCGATGGTTCCTGGCGAGCAGAATGGTACGCAGGCCAGTTATGCCTGCGATTTCCAGCCTAATGTCGCCGGTGTTTTCGAATACGGATTCCGGATGTATCCAAACCATCCATTGCTGGCCCACCGCATGGATTTTGGATTGGTTCGCTGGCTATAAAAACGCATAAATAAGTGATCAGACGCGCCATTTCCTGAAATTCAATTCGAGAAAGACCGCGTTTGATCACTTTTTATTTTATGCCTATGTCTGCTATTCGTCCCGTTTCGTTGTGCCTGCTGGTACACAACAACAAAGTGCTGCTTCAGGAATTTAAGCATCTTGATTCCTATATCCTGCGCCCTCCCGGCGGCGGTATTGATTTCGGCGAATATGCCGTTGATGCGGTGCGTCGTGAAATTATGGAAGAAGTAGGCAGCCCTATTTCCGAACCGCAATTGATCCAAATTCTGGAACACCCGAACAAATTCGTCAAACTAAACGATCAGCGCCACGAAATCATTTTTCTGTATCAGGCGCGGCTTTTGCGCGAAGAACTGCATGATTATGAGGAAGTTCCATTAGATGACAACGGCCATCCCGGACGCGCCTATTGGTTTTCAACTGAACAATTATTGGCCGAAACAGAAAGAATCCTGGAGCCGCCAATGTTGATGGACATCCTTACTTCACTTGTTTTTAAAGATTGACGCAGCACCGTTAAGCATCGCGCAACTCGTGGTCGAGTAAATGAACCACTTCCTGTGCCTGCTGCCAGATGCTTTCCTTGTCCCCGTCCTGCACCTGTCCGGAAAAAATGGCCTGTTCGCAGTTTTCCCAAACGGTAATTAATTGCTGAATCTTCGTTGCCGAAACATTCTGGTTGCGCAATCGCGTACGCACCGCATCAGGCGTTAATTGGGCCAAAGGAATACCCAATTTTGTAATCAAAAAACCTTGTAAACTTTTAAATAAGGCATCGTAAAAAGCCCGCGCATCCGCGCCCTGAAGCAGGCGCCCGGCATCGGCCAAATGTGCGCGCGCCGATTTTGAAGGCATGGGAGGAGGCGACAACACACTGCCTTTCTCAACTTGGCCCGTCGGTTGCTGGCGCTTTTTTCTGAACAAAATAAAGGCAGTCAATGCCAATAAGCCAAAAATTCCGGCAAAAAACAACACCTGCTTCCAAATCCCGATTTGTTGCCAAACGTTTGGTTTAACCGGCGCAATCGGTGTCTGATTCGCCAATGAATCCGAAATCAATTGCTGTGCTGCGTAATTTTTACCTGCCGTCACATGGATGGTAATTGGAGCAGCCGAGGGAAAACTCCGGTACCTGTTGCTATCCGGATCAAAAAACCGCAAAACTGGCGTAAACGTATAATCGCCTGGTTTCTTAGGCAGTATCACATATTCCAGCACTTTAGTATGCACCAGCGCCTCCCCGTTTTCATATTCTTCTTCCTCTTTCACTTTTGGCTCAAACCCTTCCAAATCTGCGGGCAAATCTAATTTCGTTGCCGCAAAACGCCGCGCATCGCCATCCCCCCGTATGGATGCCGTGATCGTAAGCGCATCATCGGTTGAAAGCGAATCTTTATCTACATGAATTTCCCATTCGTATTTTCCCACGCCGCCGCAAAACAAGGCAGGCACCGGCTCCGGTAAGGGTTTTACAGTCAAGGTCAACGGTTCCGTTTGCAATAAAACCGGTCGCGGACCAATAAAAGCCCCGAATGCGCCCGATTGTTCCACGCCCGCCCGCACCCGCGCAATACCAATTTCAAGTTCGCCTGTCTCCTGCGGAAAAAGCGCTTGTTCATGGATCACTTTTACGGCGTATTTCTTTCCGCGGATCGTCGCATATTGGGTACGGGTATCAAAACGCCGCTTTTCCTTGGCATAAAACCCTTTAAAATCGGGCAATCCAATCAAATCGGCGCCTTCAATGGAAACCAGCGTGTATAATTTAATCCGCCAGCTAACCTGCTGCCCCGGGTAAGCGGTATTCCGATCTAATTCAGCAGCGATAAACAACTCGCCATTTGATCCCGGCGGCGCAGCATTGAGCCGTTGCCCGTTGCTTTGTCGGGCCGGTATCACGCGAATCGTTAATGGTTTGGTTTGTAAAACATTACCTTTTACCACTACGGATGCCGACGGGATGAAAAAAGTCCCAACCTGCGTCGCTTCAAGTTGGTACGTCCAACTTTGTTGGGTCGAAGATTTACCGTTGATGATCGACATGCCACGCATTTCCGAAGGGCCTTCCACGACCCGGAAACCTTTAAAATTGGGAGGACTGAATCGGTTGCCCTCAGCGTTTTTTAATTCGAACGTAAGTTCAAACAGCGAACCCTGCGCAAACTCCGTCGACTCCGTTTTGGCCTCAAATACGACGCCATTCTGTGCCGACAAACCGGTACAAACCAAAAGCCATATTGAGATGAGCCACAGGCGGGTATGCGCAGGCGTACGCACAACGGCTCCGAAAATTTGTTTCATGGTTAACAATCGAAGCGCAAAAATCAGAAACAAAACGTCATATCCGTGTTGTTTTGATCGGTTTTTTCAATTTTTCCTCCTTTTGCGGAACCGCACGACTATTCCGGGGATTGGCAGCGCGCGGCTTTTGCACAGTGCCATCTGGATTCGGCGAAACCTTGATGGGCAGCGTCTCCGTATGGTATTCTTTTTTACCAATCAAAATGGCAGCCGACGGAATTTCCAACTTTCCAGGTTCACGCGGAATCACAACATAATTGTAGGTCAAACTTGAGGTCGTTTCGCCATTAATAATGGAAATACTCGACGACTGGTTCGATCCTAAAACCGTAAAACCTGCCGCGTCCCAATCAGGAGGCGTAAAGCGCCCGCCCTGACCATTTTCTAAATGAAAGGTCACCGTCAGTTGCTCCCCGGCCAAAACCTCCGTATCAGAAGCTTCCGCGTAAAATTTAAGATCTGCGTTCCGGCCGTTTTCCTGGCCTTGTACAGTCAGTGTTGAAAAAACAAGCATGAAAAAAAGCAAAAAGACACGCATATTAATATGTTTTAATGAGTTAAAAATCGCAACGTTGGATTATATTCTAAAAATCCCGAAGGGATTGTATGTTTATAGCCCTAGCCGGGTAAAATGTAACCAATCCGAATTGTGACTAATTCCGCTTCGGTTTGTACTTCGCTGCTTCTAAAAACTTCTGAGCGTCACGAAAGTTCACAAGTTCCTCTATAGAAGTATTCGGATGCCGTTTCATGTACGCTTTTACGATCTGCCAGCCCATCCAGTTTCCAATTTCACCGGGAGCTTCCTGAAACACCGTCGGCGCATTGGGGCTGGGCTCAACCAATTTTCGAATTTTAGAATAATCAGCCGAATATAGCAGGTTTTGATCCAGCAAACGCGCCCAAACCTCTTGTTCGTTGGCAACACAACCGGCCATTTGTCCGGCCGTATAACCCATTTTAAGGCTATCCGGTTCGTTGGGTGTCAAACAATCCGTGATATACAACATTTTGCCGTTGTACAGCATCAAATCCAGCAATCGACGTTCGGGAGGCGCTTTATCCACTGCATTTTGAGCCAGCGCCTTGGCCAACCGCACCGTGATATATTCTTTTTTGAACTGGCGCCGTATGAATGCAGGAAAAAATTCCGGGTTATAGCCCCTGTAATCTTCGCCTAAAAACATATCCAATCCAATGCCGCAAAGGCTGTCCCCCGCCGTAAACGCATCCGTGCTGTATTCAGAGATGACCGTAACCACCGTTGGGGTTGCTTTTTTCGGAAAATAATATTTATAATACCGAAACATGCCGGTCAAATCCTGCTCCAGCCACCCCAGATCCCCGTACACCTTCTGCACCGTATCATTCAGGTTGCGCACTTCTTGTGCCCGCAAAAAGCCATTTACAGCCTGTAGCGGCGTTTCGTTCGGGTTCGTCTGGTCGTGAATCAGGTTTTTCGCAAACAAAGAAAGCATCGCCGGGTATTTTTTACCGAGCGCATCCAAGCCCGGTTCCAGGTTATTTGTGTCAAGTGCGAACAGATCCTGCTCAAAGCGAAGCAATTCAACTTTTACCTTGATGTTCGAAACATTCGGAATGTTTTTTCGTTCCTCATTCCCACACTCCACTAAAAAAATGGCTGCTATTGTTAACAAAATAACGAAGCGAAGGGAGTTGTGTAATTTTGATCCTGTTGTCATGAAAAAAACTGCGATTTTAGCCGCTAAAATTGTGGCAGCAAAAAAACTACGACTTATGAAAAAAATTGTTCTAGCATTTACCTTTTTACTGTTTTATGCCGCCGGAAGTCTTTCGGCGCAAAAAACATTTCGATTCGGCTTTCAAACAAGCCCAACCTGGTCCTGGATGCGCACCGATGATAAGAAACTCGAGGGCGTCAGTTCTAACTGGGGTATACGCGTTGGCGCTGTCGGCGAGTACTACTTTGCAACCAATTATGCCATCACGGCAGGCTTGGGTTTCGGATTTAACCAGGGCGGCACAATACAGAACGATTATCCGAAGGGAAAATTCTGGCCTAACGCTCAATTAATTGACGCGCTAAAAGAAGTATCCCAAAATACCAAATTGCATTACCGCATCAATTATGTTGAAATCCCATTCGGATTAAAAATGCGGGGCGGCTCAGGGGAAGATAACCCGCTCAAATTTTATGCGGAAATTCCAACGTTTACCCTCGGCTTTATTTCAAAAGCAACCGGAGATATCGTCGGCGACAAAGATTTGCCCGCAGCCAATGCCGACGACGCCAATGACATCAACATCCGCGATGACATTCGCAAAATTTCCCTGGCTTGGGGCGTAGGCGGCGGTATTGAATACGAACTTGCCGCCAACGCAACATTAGTGGTAGGTCTGGCTTACCAACAACAGTTTACGGATGTCACAAAAAACACGGCACAACTTTACCCGGCTACAGGCGATCCTATTTCTGACGGTTCCAAAGCGACCATTCGCTTCTTAAGCCTACGAATGGGTATCTTCTTTTAGACCAATAGCATAGAAGTACCGTTCCGATACCGGTCAAACCACAGGACGTTTACTGTAAATCGCAAATACACGATACAGTAAACGTCCTTTTTTTATGCCTTCAGATCAAATCGAATCAATCGGCATTCGGATCCACAAAAAGCGCCATGATCGCAGCAGACTTTTTCGCTTCTTCTACCTTAGGGTAATTAATCGAATAGAACACAAATTTCTGTTCTCTGCGAGTATGTACCAGGTCAGCCAAACGCAAAATACGCAAGTGCTGGGAAGCGATGGACTGTTCAATTTCCATGGCAGCAAAAATATCATTGACACAGGAAGTTCCCTTACTATCAATGAATTGTAGAATTTTCATTCGGAGGGGATGAGCCAGCGCGCGCATAATATTTGAAGAAATACGCAGATGTTCATTGCCGGCCGGATGAGTGGAGGAGTGTTTGCTCATTACGCGGCGTCTTAAATCAAAAATTGATTTTTTTGTTAGATGAGGCAAATATGCGATTTCTATTCTGATAACAGGTAAAATACACAAAAAAAATGCTGCACCCGGTTGTATTATTTATCAACGGCGTGCAGCATTCAATCGGAAGAGGTGTTTTAGCCCGTTTAAGCAGCCAAATCTTCTACTAATTGAGAGATTTGGGTGAGCCGGGATTTGTCCAATCCGTAAAAAATAAACTTACCCTGACGTTCGGTAATCACCACACCCGCTTTGCGCAAAATGGCCAAATGCTGACTCGCAACACTCTGCTCCAAGCGCAATTTAACGTAGATGTCTGTAACAGTCATACGCTGATTTTCGTCCAACAAATCAATAATCCGTTGACGTAATTTGTGGTTTACAGCGCGCAGCACTAATACAGCCTTCCGAAGTTCAGTGTAATCCAGCAGAATGTCTTGCTGTCCCTTCTTCAAGACAATTGCTTCACTTTTCGCTTTTCTCATATAAAATGTTTTGAAAGTAATTTGACAGAATTTTCACGAGTTTTTATACCTCCAAAATTGTGCCAGACTGGTCATGAAAAAAATATATTTTCTTTTTTTATCAGACGTAACTACACTGATAATGTAACAAAAATGGAGATATTATTTAACAAATAAAAATTAAACCATATTTTATCCTTTAAAATACTTTATTAGAAATCGTAATGTTTGGCGGTTTCATATAAAATGGTTCAAAATATGCTATATCCTGAAAATCACGTAATTGGAATTTTGACTCCGCAAGTTCATTTAAAAAAGAGGCAGAACATTTTACCTTCTCACTCCATACCGTTCGTTCGAAAAAAATAACGCTCCGCGCCTTAATGCAACCGTTACCTGACATATAATACAAACTCTTACTGCCTGCCTCCTTTACTCCACTGACACTTGAAATTTTCTCTTCAAACATATTGTTGTCCAAAATAAAAGGTTCCGCCGGTATTAAAAGTTCCAAATGAGCATTGTAAACGGCCATCCAAACTTCATCGCGCCGGGCGTCAAGCATTGGAACAAAAAAGGATGTTTCATCGGATTGATCGGACAATGTTGCCCTACTTGCCCAAGCCAACGCTGCTAAGGTATCTACCGCCAGCAATGGTTTATCCAAAGCATAACAAATGCCCTTGGCCACTGAGGCGCCCACGCGTAAGGACGTATATGACCCTGGCCCGCGACTAACACACACGGCGTCCAACTCCGCGAGCGAAATGCCCGTGCGACGCACACAAGCCTCAATCTGAAGGGTTAGTACGGAAGCATGATTCATCGTATCGCCGTTTTCTTCCAAAGCCAACAACTGCCCGTCAACGGCAATAGCAACCGAACAAACATCCGTCGCAGATTCGATCAATAATATTTTGGCCATTTCACTTCTGTTATCCGGCAAAACTGCCTTGTATAATCCCGCCGCCAATCACATCATCGCCTTCGTAAAACACCGCGCTTTGCCCCGGCGCAACGCCTTTCACATTGGCATGGAATCGAACATCAATATCATTACCCACCGGCATGAGCGTACTCATCGTGCCGGCATCTCGGTAACGCACTTTGGTCACCGTTTCAAGCCCGCTCTCCGGCAAACTTGCATATTTCATCAAATTGGTTTTGCCCACCATCATGCCGTTCCGAATCAAATCGTCTTCTCGACCGAGTATAACGGTATTGGTTTCGGGCCGGATTTCAGTTACGAACATCGGTTCGCCCAACGCAATGCCAAGCCCTTTGCGCTGACCAACAGTATAAAACGGATAACCCTCATGTTTTCCAAGGACTTTCCCGGCAGTATCTACAAAATGACCGCCGCTTACCCGTTCGTCCAACCCTTCTACCTGACGGCGCAAAAAACCCCGGTAATCGTTATCCGGCACAAAACAAATTTCATAGCTCTCGGCTTTTTTACTCAATTCATCCCAGCCGCGTTCAGCCGCCATTTGCCGCACCTCCGGTTTGGTAAAACCGCCCAAAGGCATACGGGTGCGGTTCAAACACGCCTGGTCCAAGCCCCAAAGCACATACGATTGATCTTTTTGACGGTCTTTCGCGCGCGTGATGTATTTGCGGCCATCTAATTCATTGATGATCCCGTAATGGCCTGTTGCAATAAACTCACAATCAAGCATATCTGCCCTGCGCAACAAACTATTCCATTTAATATGGGTGTTGCAAAGCACGCACGGGTTGGGGGTACGGCCAGCCATGTATTCATCCACAAAGTTGTCGATCACATAATCACCGAACTCCTCGCGAATATCCACGATAAAATGGTGAAAACCGAGTTTTACCGCCACTTGACGCGCATCGTTAATACTGTCAAGGGAACAGCAACCCGTTTCCTTTTTGGAGCCGCCCGACGTGGCATAATCCCAGGTTTTCATAGTAATGCCTACCACTTCCCAGCCCTCTTCATGCAGCAAAACGGCCGTCACAGTGCTATCTATTCCGCCCGACATGGCGACAAGTGCTTTTCCTAAACGCGACATGAGTATTTGATTCAGCAGGGAAATTCCTGCTTGTTGATTGAAAAAGATGCAAAATTAAGGGTAAATAGTTCGTTTAAACAATAAAACTGCTGCTTAAGTTCATGTAATAATAGCAAATGCAAAGTGATTTTGAGTATGAAAGTCTTGTAATCTTTTGAAAATCAATTTAATCCATCCTGTAAATCTTCAAATCTAAATAAATCTTGGCTTATCCGTTTCCGAATACCCGCCGCACATTTCGCACATCTATCATTTGAAATAAAACCATCCCCACCAACCCGACGCCAAACGCCAATCCCATTTGTACCGGCCACTTAAAACCCGTCCGCTCAAACAAATACCAGTCGCAACCGATTACAAACAAGGCAAACGCGGGCGTTTGAATCAAGCCTTTTCGACTGGGTTTAAATTGAAAGGTGCGCACACATAGCCACACTACAGTCGTTGCTACAAATAAATGCGTACTCAAAGTCGCAATCGCAGCGCCGTAAGCCTTGTATTCGGGAATCAGTAAAAAATTGAGTATCAAATCAATCAGAATACCGATGATGAAAAAACGGTTCATTTGCATCAGCCGTTCATGCGCGGTAAGCAACGTGCTAAAAATATAAATCACGCAGACGGGCACGAATACCCAAATTAAAATCCCCAACAGATCCCAACGATATTCCGAAGCCCGCGCCGGCATCATCAATTGAATCAGATGAACCCGTGCAAAAAATATAGCCGATGTAAGCGTAATCGCGCCCGACCAAATCAGTTTAAAACTCAGGGAAATCAAAGATCGCACCTCAACCAGTTCGTGCCGCCGCAACAAGCGGGCAAACATCGGCAGCAACAAAGTCGCAAACAAATACCCGAACATATTGCAGGCGTCCAACAAACGGTACGCGCCCGCATACACATCCGCGTGAACCTTTCCATCCGGCAGCATCCGCTCCAAAATAACCGCATCTAAGCGCGAATAAGCAAACATCAGCAATATCACCAGCGCGTAAGGCAAACTTTTGCGCAGCAAAAAAAGAACCGCAGGCAATCCGGCCCGCCAGTTCTTTGCCCAGGAAGGCTTTATTGAAAACTGCACCTTGGAACGCAGCAACAGAAACACAATCACAACCGTCATCACCAGCGCAAAGGTCTGGGCCAGCGCAAAGGTCTCAATCGTAAACGGAATCGGCAGCGGATTGGCCCAAAGCAACATGCCGCAAGTAAACAACATCAACAACTTGTCCAGCGCCGACAAAAGGCTGTCAATACGGTAATAACCTAAGCCCGACACGTTGGAGCGCAAAAAAAAGATCAACTGCACCAACACCTGATTTACCAGCAAAATCAGCAACAAGGGCAGTTCTTTTATCCCGTACCCGAACACAAAAAATGCAGCAACCAGCGTAATAATCACGTAAGCCGTGCTGAGCAATAATTTGAGCGCTAAAAAATTGGGAAAATATTTGGGCAATAAATGCGGATGCTGGCTAATGTTCCGGTTGTTGAAGTTTTGCAGGCCGAAGTCGTTCAGTATCTGAAAAACGTATGCAAGATTCAACAACGCGAAATACAAGCCGTAATCCGGCCCAACGCGATTTTGCACCGTCAGGTCGATCCCGAAAATAAAAAACGGCTTTATCAGCAGGTTGATAAAGAGCAGCAGGAAAATATTGAATATAAACTCGCGATTCACGCCGCAAAGGTATACCATGATTTGGTCAAACCACGCATACTGCTATAAAAGCGCTTTTATCCGGCAGCACCGGCGCCCGGTTGCTCGGTTTCTGTGATTGCCTCCCCCGTCAATGACTCAATTTTCCCGCCTTTGATTTTCAAAATACGGCGCGTCCGTTTAGCCAGTTCAAGGTCGTGCGTCACTAAAACAAGCGTTGTGCCCGCTGTACGATTGAGTTCAAAGATGAGGTCTACGATTCCGGCGGCATTATCAGCGTCCAAATTTCCGGTCGGTTCATCCGCAAAAAGGATTTTTGGACTGTTTGAAAAAGCGCGGGCAATACAAACCCGTTGCTGTTCCCCTCCCGACAACTGGGCTGGATAGTGGTCAAGACGGTCTGTAAGACCTACTTTCTCCAACCACCCGCGTGCCACTTGCTCAGCGTTCGAATCACCTCGAAGTTCAAGGGGCACCATTACATTTTCAAGCGCCGTAAGGGTCGGGATCAATTGAAAATTTTGAAACACAAACCCCACATATTGGTTTCGCACTGCCGCGCGTTCGTCTTCAGAAAGCGGGTCAAGGGCAATACCATTCAACAATACAGTCCCGCTACTGGCACGATCCAACCCGGCACAAAGTCCTAACAAGGTCGTTTTGCCACTACCGGAAGGCCCCACGATCGCGAAAGTATCGCCCGCCTCCAGTTCAAATGATACATTGTCCAGCACCGTCAGCATTTCACCGTTGGCCGTGCGATATTGTTTGGTCAGATTATGCGTTGCAAGCATTTTGATTTATTTTTTTAACATGATGAAGGCAAATCCCCGCATCGTACAAGTCTTCTTTAAACAACAAAAGCCGCAATTTGCTGTGGGTTTGCATTAAAAACCAGACGGAGTTTGGTTATTTTTGGATAAACGACAACATCTGCCGGTTCTACCTGAATCAAAAACACAACTTTTGTGCAACAAATACGGACAGGTTTGTAGTATTGTGTCAAAATAAAACGACAAATATGGCCAAACTAAATCGCCGTTCCTTTATTCAATCGGCTGCGCTTACCGGCGCCGCCCTGGTTGCCCCCAAAATTGCCCTAACGGAAAACCCCTCATCCGACAATATCCCAAACGCGCTTAAATCCAAACTCAACCTCGGTTTTATCGGCGTCGGCCTGCGCGGCCAGGATCACGTCGGTGAAGCCCTTTTGCGTAGCGATTGTGAAGTAGTTGCCATTGCCGACCCGAACCCGGAAATGATTAACTTGTGCCTGAAAGAAATCGAGGCCGCCGGCAAAAAGAAGCCAGCAGTGTTCGGCAACGGCCCAATGGACTACCTCAACCTGCTCCAGGAAAAAAATATAGACGCCGTTGTCATTGCTTCACCTTGGGAATGGCACTCACAACAAGCCATTGCAGCCATGCACGCCGGGAAATACGTCGCAACTGAAGTATGCGGCGGGTTTTCCCTCGACGAATGTTGGCAATTGGTCAATGTACAGGAATCCACCGGAACGCATTTGATGTTTTTAGAAAATGTTTGCTACCGCCGCGACGTGATGGCCATATTGCAAATGGTTCGTGAAGGTTTGTTCGGCGAAATGGTACACCTTGAAGGCGGTTACGAACACGACCTGCGCGGGGTAAAATTTAACGACGGCCTTACACCCTACGATTCAGGCGTAGAATTTGGTGAAAAAGGATATTCTGAAGCCAAATGGCGCACCAAACACTCGGTTTACCGCAATGGCGAACTATACCCCACCCACGGCGTTGGGCCGCTTGCCATGTACGCCAATATCAATCGTGGCAATCGCTTTACCTATCTTACTTCCATGTCTTCCAAAACCAGGGGTCTGCACGAATACATTGTAAACCACCCCAAAGGCGGCCCAAACCATCCCAACGCTAAGGTTCAATTTAACCTCGGCGACGTTGTCACTACACAAATTAAATGCGCCAACGGTGAAACGGTGCTGCTTACCCACGATACCAGCCTTCCACGTCCCTATTCCCTTGGATTTCGGGTGCAGGGCGTCAAGGGCCTGTGGATGGACGTAAACAAAAGCTTGTACATGGAGGGTAAATCCAAACCGCATACCTGGGAGGCAGCCCAAACCTGGCTCGATCAATATGACCACCCGCTGTGGAAACGTTTTGGAGACGATGCCAAAGCAGCCGGTCACGGTGGTATGGACTTTTTTGTGTTCAACCACTTTATCGAATGTGCCAAACGCAACATCGCACCCCAAATTGACGTGTACGATGCCGCCACCTGGCTCGCCATCACACCATTATCTGAAGCCTCCATCGCAACCGGCAGCGCGCCCCAACCATTCCCCGACTTCACGCGCGGGCGCTGGACGGAACGCAAGCCCGATTTTGCTTTCGGTTCAGATTTTTAACAAGCGTACTTTTAAAGCATTGTATCCTATTTTTTTAAGATACAATACTTTAATAACACAAAAATGACACAGAAAATAAGGCGATCAATCAAATCACCAATATATTTATCTTACCAATGGAAAAGAAATACAGTAACAAAGACATCACGGTCGTCTGGAAACCAGACGCTTGTATTCACTCAGCACTTTGCTGGCATGGCCTGTTAGGTGTATTTGATCCAAGAAAAAAACCTTGGATCAATATGGACGGAGCCGATACAGAAGCCATCATCGCCCAAATCGATAAATGCCCGTCCGGCGCGCTAAGCTGGTTGCGCAATGAAGAAGGCGCTCCTGTTATTGAACATACGGAAGTAGAAACCATTATTGAAGTCACCCCAAACGGCCCTTTAATGGTTTATGGAAACATCAAGGTAAAAGACTCGGATGGCAACGAAACGATGAAAAACAAAGTAACCGCCTTTTGTCGCTGCGGCGCTTCCGGCAATAAACCTTACTGTGACGGCTCGCATCGAAAAATAGATTTTAAAGGTTAGTTAATCCATTTAGATCACCATACATATAAACACAATTATCATGAAAATCAACTTTACTTACCTGTTATTAGGTGGGCTGTCAGCGCTTTATTACCCTGCTTTTGCACAGTATCCCGGCGCGCTCGACCCCACTTTCGGCCAAAACGGCGCAGCAATCATTTCTACCCCGGACAGCGTACACACTGGCGCAAGTTTAGCCATTCAATCCGATGGTAAAATTCTGGTTTCCGGCGACATTAGCAATTTGAGCCTTCAAGGAAATGACATTGTAGTCACTCGTTTTTTCGCAGACGGGAGCGTCGATCCATCATACGGCTATCAAGGCCAAAAACGTATTGACATCTTAGGTCTATATGACGCGCCATTCGCCTCCGCCACTCAATCAGACGACAAACTATTGGTCGCAGGGAACAGTTACTCTAACGACTTAAATCAAAATATTGCCTTTGTCGCAAGGTTAAATATTGACGGTTCTTTAGACGAAACATTTGGGCAAAACGGCATTATTACGTTTGATTTAGGCGACGATGAAGACATTTTTTACGCCATAAAAGTATTGGCTGATGGCAAAATCTTATTGGGAGGCGATACCTATGATAAAAACACTTCAACTTCCGTAGATTTATTACTGATCCGTCTGAATCCGGATGGCTCGCCGGATACCAATTTTGGAAACAACGGCATCGTGAAAAAAAATTTTTACCTCGGCTTTGAAACGATAAGATCTTTACAAATACAGGCTGATGGCAAAATAATCGCAGCAGGATTTCAATTCATTAACCCTGCGCAACGCAAAATCCAGGTCGAGCGCTTTCAAGTAAACGGGGCAACTGACCCTTCATTCGGCAACAATGGCGTTAAAATTATTGATTATGGGTCGGGGAGCGATAATACAGCATATTCCATAGCCGTTCAGTCGGATCAAAAGATCATTTTCTGCGGAGCGAAAGGCAACGCAAACTCGTCAATGCTTGCCGTTGTTCGATTATTGCCTGGTGGTTCATTTGATCCAGACTTTGGCGTGAACGGGCAGGTATTTACAGATCTTGGCGGCGTTGTAGAGGGTAAATCGCTACTGATTCAACCTAATGGAAAAATATTGGTAGGCGCATCCTATTTACCCAATCCAAGCTCAGGTAGTGGCTATATTAATTTACTTCGATACTTGGAAAATGGCGCCCTTGATGATGAGTTCGGCGCAAACGGCATTGTACAATCGCCGTTTTATCCCGATTATGTCGATTGCTCGTCCTTGGCGTTGTTACCGAATGGGAAAATACTCATGGGCGCTACGATTGATCTGAACACTGTCGTTTGGCGCTTCGAAAACGACCTGGTCGCTACCCACGAAAGCAATTTATCTGAATTTCACATCAACATCAGTCCCAACCCTGTTGACGATAATTTTTTCATAAATTGGGAGCAGACAGATCGCATCCTTGTCAGCGCTGATTTATTTGACACCCAAGGCCGATATATTCAACACCTTATCCCTCCCACCGATTTCCCAAGTGGAAAAAACGAAATCCGTTGTTCTGTAATGAAGCAGCTTGGGGCGGGAAGATATTTTATCCAATTCACAGCAGGCAGTCATATAGGCTTATTACAATTGGTAAAGCAATAAAAATCAGTAATTGCCAAAAACAAAGGCGATGCTCCACAATTGGGGGCATCGCCTTTTATTTTTTGAAAATAGATCGAAACTACGCTTCGCCTTCTTTCTTTTCTTCTTCTACAGCAGGTGCTTCAGCAGCGGGCGCTTCAGGCGCAGCCGCTTCAACAGCATCCACAACCGTTTCAGTTGCTTCTTCAACCGGAGCCGTAACTTCTTCTGCAGCGGCTACTACCGTTTCTTCAACTGCTTCAACAGGCGCATCAACGACTTCTTCAGTAGCAGCCTCAACCGATGATCCATCCGCTGCTTTTTTAGCACCGCCACGACGTGTTCTCTTGGTCGTTTTTACTTTGCCTGCATTCGGGTTGTAAACATCATTGAAATCTACAAACTCGATCATGGCTGTATCAGCGCCGTCACCACGACGGAAACCCAACTTAATCACCCGTAAGTAACCACCTGGACGATCGCCAATTTTAGTAGCAATGGTACCAAATAGTTCAATGATAGCCTCTTTGTTTTGCAGGTAGCTAAATACAACACGACGTGAGTGTGTCGTATTTTCTTTTGACTTCGTTACCAAAGGCTCCATATACCGACGCAAGGCTTTTGCCTTTGCGAGGGTAGTCGTGATGCGTTTGTGCTCAATCAGGGAAATTGCCATGTTGGCCAGCAACGCGCGGCGGTGGCTCGCGGTGCGGCCTAAGTTGTTAATTTTATCTCCGTGTCTCATAACGGCGGGTACCTGTTTTTAGGTGGCGGCACCGGAGCAGATTCTACTTGCTCATACGGTTACCACACTTTGTGAAAAAATACTATTCTTCTTCTAATTTGTACTTGGCAAGATCCATTCCGAAGGTAAGACCTTTATCTTGCAGCAATTCTTCAATTTCAACAAGAGATTTCTTACCGAAATTGCGGAATTTAAGCAGTTCATGGGTGTCATAACGAACCAATTCAGCCAAGGTATTAATTTTAGCTGCTTTGAGGCAGTTGTAAGCGCGAACGCTAAGATCAAGATCTTCCAACGAAGTTTTGAGCAATTTACGCATGTGCAGAATATGCTCATCCACAACGTTTTCTTCACGGCTTGCAGGGGTATCAAACGTGATATTGTCGTCCGTAATCAACATTAAGTGCTGAATAAGAATACGACTTGCTTCACGGATCGCCTCTTCCGGATGGATAGTACCGTCTGTCTTAACGTCAATAACTAATTTTTCATAGTCAGTACGTTGGCCTACGCGGGTATTTTCAACCTTGTAAGACACGTTTTTAATTGGCGTGTAGATTGCATCAATCGGAATAACACCGATAGCAGCGTCCTTAGGAGCGCCGTCTTCTGCCGGTTGGTAGCCGCGACCTTTGGTAATAGTAAGCTCTAATTCAAGCGTTACCGCAGGCTCCATACGACAAAGGAGTAAATCCGGGTTCATGATTTTGAACACGTTGGTAAATTCTTCGATTTGGCCGGCGCGAAATTCTTCACGGCCGCTAATCGTCAGGTAGATTTTTTCCTGCGGATTTTTATCGTCCTGAATAACCTGTTTGATGCGTACTTGCTTGAGGTTGAGCACAATATCAACCACGTCTTCTACCACGCCGCGAATCGTTGCGAATTCATGGTCAACACCGCCGATACGAACGGCGCTGATGGCATGACCTTCGAGCGATGAGAGCAGAACCCGGCGCAATGAATTGCCGACCGTTTGGCCAAAACCCGGTTCCAACGGTTTAAATTCAAAAGTGCCTTCAAAATCTGTTGCTTTTTGCATCAGAATTTTGTCAGGCTTTTGGAAATTGAGAATACTCATATATGGAACGCTCCGAATTTGAAAGGGTGGGAAAAACTAATGTATAATTGGGGCCGAAAGCGGATTGGGCGGTATAAACGCGAAAATGGTTGGCGTCCGTTACCGTCCGCCAACCTTCCGTTATCTTTATATTTTATTTCGAGTACAACTCGACGATCAACTGTTCATTGATCTTTTCCGGAATCTGGTCACGTTGCGGATAGGACAAGAAAATACCCTGCATTTTATCAGGATTCCATTCAAGCCAACCGAAGTTGCGCACATGGTTGGTTTTAGCGCCTACATGGGTAGTAACGATTTCCAATCCTTTAGATTTACCGCGAACAGCCACAACATCACCCGGTTTCAACGAGTATGAAGGAATGTTTACAACATTACCATTTACAGTAACGTGACGGTGACCGACTAACTGCCGTGCACCGCGGCGCGTTGGAGAAATTCCCAAGCGAAATACAGTGTTGTCAAGCCGCGCTTCGAGCAATTGAAGCAATACCTCACCGGTTACACCGTGACGACGCGTTGCTTCATGGAACGTACGGCGGAACTGGCGCTCCAATACACCGTATGTGTACTTTGCTTTTTGCTTTTCAGACAACTGAACAGAATAGTTAGAAGCCGCTTTTTTCTTGCGGGCCTGACCATGTTGTCCAGGTGGATATTTGCGACGCTCAAAGTATTTGTCCAATCCGAAGATCGGATCTCCGAAGGAACGCGCTTTTTTTGTTGTTGGTCCAGTATAACGAGCCATTCTATATGGAATGTATTAATTGGTCAATGTATGAAAAGAGGCCTTAAGAGGCTCTGAAGTGTGCATTATACGCGACGGCGTTTCGGAGGGCGGCAACCATTGTGCGGCATCGGCGTAACGTCGTTGATAACCAACACTTTGATACCAGACTGGTCAATTGCGCGAATAGCCGCTTCCCGACCTGAACCTGGTCCTTTTACGAACACTTCAGCAGAACGAATTCCAGCTTCAAACGCAACCTTGGCAGCATCATTGGCAGCAACTTGAGCGGCATACGGCGTATTCTTTTTAGAACCACGGAAACCAGCCTTACCGGCCGATGCCCAGGAAACCACTTCACCTTGCTTGTTGGTGATAGAGATAATGATGTTGTTAAAGCTCGCCTGAATGAATACGATTCCTTCAGGGGTAATCTTTACTTTGCGTTTAACAACTTTTTTAGCAGCTCCTTTTGCCATTATTTATTGTCGATGTGAGGAATTGTACTTTAACATGCTAACCACATTATGCGACTAACTTGTACAAGCACGCATCTTCAATGAATTACTTAGTTACTTTTTTCTTGTTTGCAACCGTTTTACGCTTGCCTTTACGTGTACGCGCATTTGTACGGGTACGCTGGCCACGCAGCGGAAGCCCCTTACGGTGGCGAAGACCACGATAGCAACCGATATCCATCAAACGTTTGATGTTCATTTGCACCTCTGAGCGCAACTGACCTTCCGTTTTATAGTCGTCAGCGATAATACGAGAGATGGTTTTGATATTGTCATCTGTCCATTTATCAACCTTGGTGTTCTCGTCGATTCCCGCTTTTTCCAGAATTTCTTGCGCAGAAGATGAGCCGATACCATAAATATAGGTCAGCCCAATAACCCCTCTTTTATTCCGGGGCAAATCCACACCTGCAATACGTGCCATATTAAGTGTATTTTTAATTGTTGAATTGAAGGTCGCTCACATCAATATTATACCATATAAACGTGATCCAACCGACATCAATTAACCTTGACGCTGTTTGAATTTCGGGTTTTTCTTGTTGATTACATACAGTTTGCCTTTACGGCGAACGATTTTGCAATCAGCAGAACGTTTTTTAATCGACGGTCTGACTCTCATGTCGGATATTATTGACAGTTTAAAATTTACGCCAGATGCTTGAAAGCCTCAAACACCTCAAACGATTATTTGTATCGGTAAATGATTCGGCCCCGTGTCAAGTCGTATGGCGACATTTCTACTGAAACCTTATCACCTGGCAAAATCCGGATATAATTCATCCGCATTTTACCTGAAATTGTGGCGAGTATGATATGACCGTTCTCTAAGCGAACTTTAAAGTTCGCATTCGAAAGCGCCTCCGCTACTTCGCCATCTTGTTTAATCAAATCTTCTTTAGACATAATTTGCCCTTCTGATTTTCGGGCTGCAAAGGTCTAACTTTTTGGTGAAACTTCCTTCAACTCCGGATTATTTTTTATCGATTCCAGTAAAAAACTGTGATCGGACAAAATATCGGCTTTGTTTTTACGTACAACCACGGAATGTTCGAAGTGTGCGCTGGCTTTTCTGTCTTTTGAATGGATGGTCCAACCATCGGATGCCTGAAAAACATCACGCACTCCAAGGTTAACCATTGGTTCAATAGCCAGTACCAACCCTTCTCTCAACACCATTCCCTGACCGCGTTTACCAAAATTAGGCACTTCCGGATCTTCGTGAAGAGAACGGCCAACACCGTGTCCTACTAAATCCCTTACAACACCATATTTATGTTTGCGTTCGCAATAATCTTGCACCGCAAATGAAATATCACCAATTCGTTTTCCAACTACCGCTTGCTCAATTCCCAAATATAATGAAGCATACGTCACGCGCAACAACTCCATAACAGGTTCTTCCACCTGGGAAAATGCAAAAGTAAAAGCAGCATCGCCAAAAAAACCTTCCGCCTCTACCCCACAGTCAACCGAAACAATATCGGTTTCCTTAAATTCACGCTTACCAGGAATTCCATGTACAACAATATCATTGTAAGATACGCAGAGTGTTGCAGGAAAGCCGTGGTATCCTTTAAATGCAGGGCGGCCCTTATGATCCCGAATAAACTCCTCAGCCAATCGATCAATTTCGCTTCCGGTTACACCTGGTTTTAAAAGGGAGCCAACATAGGCTAGCGTTTTGGAAACCAGTAGATTTGAATTTCGCATCAGCTCAACTTCTTCGGCTGTTTTGAAAAAAACCTTTTTTTCCTGTCCGCTTGTAAAATAACCCATGTGGTTATATTGATATAAACAGTGACAGCATTTTATAAAATTACTGCCTCCGCCTTTTTTTGTTATTGTGGTTGACCTAACTGAAGCCCTTGTGATGAGCGCCCCTGAATACGTCCCGATTTAATCAAACCATCATATTTCTGTGTCAACAGATAACTCTCAACAACTTGAAGCGTATCTAATGCCACGCCGACCATAATCAAAAGTGTCGTTCCTCCAAAGAACAGGGCGAACTGTTGGTTGATCCCAAAAGTTGCTGCAATTGATGGAAGAATACCGATCAAGCCAAGGAAAATAGCGCCTGGCAATGTAATCCGAGTCATAATATTGTCAATGTACTCCGCCGTAGCCTCACCCGGTTTAACCCCCGGAATAAAAGCATTACTCCGCTTCAGGTATTCTGAGTAGTTTGTTGGGTTGATCATCAGTGCTGTATAAACATAAGTAAATACAACAATCAATGTGAAGAAGACCAAGTTGTAGCCTAAAGAATAAATGTCATTAAACATGTGAATTCTTCCACCAACCTGAGACTTGGTACCCGAAATATACTGAAAAGCAGTTGCAGGAAGGAACATCAATGCTTGAGCGAAGATGATCGGCATTACGCCTGCTGAGTTTACTTTCAATGGAATGTAGTCGCGGGCGCTTGCGCTTGGAAGCGAGCCGCCTGAACGTCCTACCATTCGTTTTGCAAATTGTATCGGAATCCTTCGAACGCCCTGAATAACCAAAATGGTAGCCAACACGATTACGAAGAACAAAGCCAGTTCTACAAAGAATAAAAGCAATTTGTTGTCTCCAAAGAGTTTTTGAAACTCAAACACAAAAGCACCTGGGAGACGCGCTATGATACCCGCCTGAATGATCAGGGATGTACCGTTGCCAATTCCTTTATCTGTAATCCGTTCGCCCAACCACATACAAAATACGGTTCCGGCTGTCAGGATGATGATATTAGAGAACCAGAACAGTCCGTCAGGGATATTAAGAGAAACAGCCCCGGGAATGCTGCGAATCAATTGAAGGTAGCCGCCACCTTGCACAAGCGTAATCGCAACCGTCAAAAGACGCGTGATTTGGTTCAGGCGTTTACGACCGCTTTCACCTTCTTTCGTTTGCAGGCGCTGGAAGTATGGCACTGCGAAGCCCAACAACTGAACAATGATGGATGCCGTAATATAAGGCATAACACCAAGTGCAAAAATTGCCGCATTATCAAAAGCACCGCCAGTGAATACATTAATCAATCCAAGGAGGTCATTGGCGCTACGGTTGTGGCTATAGCGATCTAAGGCAATCGGATTGACACCCGGAAGCACCACAAATGTACCTACGCGGTAAATCAGCAACAATGCGAGTGTATAGACAATGCGCTGACGGAGTTCTTTAATACTCCAAATATTTCTGAGAACTGAAAGCAGTTTCATTCCTGCAAAATAGTTTAGACGAGTTGAACGTTTCCACCAAGGGCTTCGATAGCCGTTTTGGCAGAGGCAGAAATAGCATGTACCGTAATGTCCACTTTTGCTGTCAGCTTCCCATTACCCAACACTTTGATTTGATCAGACGCTTTTGCAACCCCTGCGGCAACCAAAGCCTGAACATCCAAAGTGGTTGTACCAATTTTGTTAACCAGCGCTTCTAATTCAGCCAAATTAAGCGGAATGTATTCAACGCGATTGACGTTCTGGAAGCCGCGCTTTGGCAAACGACGTTGCATAGGGGTTTGACCACCTTCAAAGTGACGCTTTTCTTTCGAACCACTGCGGGCTTTATCACCCTTGTGGCCGCGGGTTGAAGTGCCACCGTGTCCCGAACCTGTACCACGACCAATGCGCTTGCGCGTTTTTACAGAACCCTTTGCCGGACGAAGATTATTGAGCTCCATGCTATTTTATTCGATGAGAATTCGTTAGAAATTTTTTGATACCGGTTAAACCGGAATTACGCAAGTTTATTTCGCTATGAAAACCTGTGAGGGATATACCCTACAGGTTTTAGCTGACAATCAAGCGTTCATGTCAATATTAAGCATTGTCGACCAGAACAAGATGATTCACAACACGCAACATCCCATGAAGTTGCGGTGTAGACTCATGTTCAACAGTTTGATTGACTTTGCGGAAACCAAGCGCAACAAGGGTATCTTTTTGACGCTTTGTTTTGTCGATCGGGCTTTTAACAAGCTTAATTTTGATCTTACTCATTGTATTTTCTGTGTTTTGGGCACTTTTACTTTTGGAGCAAAAGCGCGCAGGATATTTTACTGAATTATCCGTTGAACAGTTTTTCAAGAGAGATTCCACGCTGACGTGCAATATCAACCGGGCTGCGAAGACTTGCCAAAGCAGTGATCGTTGCTTTCACAACGTTGTGCGGATTGGAAGAGCCTTGAGATTTAGCCAACACGTCCTGAATGCCTGCCATTTCAAGCACAGCACGCATTGCGCCACCGGCAATTACACCTGTACCGTGGGCCGCTGGTTTGATCAGCACGCGACCAGCATCAAATTTGCCGTGCGCCTCGTGCGGAATCGTACCATTCAAAATAGGCACCTTGATCAGATTTTTCTCTGCATCTTTCACGGCTTTCGCAATTGCTTCGGAAACCTCCCGGGCTTTACCCAGACCTTGACCGATTGTGCCTTTGCCATCGCCTACCACAACAACTGCGGCAAAGCTAAAGGTACGCCCGCCTTTCGTAACTTTCGCTACGCGGTTAAGCGATACCAATTTTTCTTTGAGCCCCGATTCTTCTGAAGTACGGGAATTGTCTCTTTCTCTTTCTTGCTTAGCCATTGTATTTAGCTAATTTGTTGAAATTCAATGATTTGATGGCTATCAATTGCCCCAAGCAAGGAACAACCACCGCATATCTTTTTAGAACTGAAGACCGCCTTCGCGCGCTCCGTCAGCAACCGCTTTAATACGGCCATGATAAAGATAGCCGCCGCGGTCAAATTTTACATTTACAATACCGGCAGTTTGCGCTTTCTCAGCAATTAATTTACCTACAGCAGTTGCCTGTTCAACCTTGGTGCCTACTTTACCTGTCTCATGCGAGCTGGCAGCAGCAAGCGTATGTCCTTTAAGATCGTCAATAATTTGACAATAAATTGCCTTATTGGAGCGATAAACACAGAGACGTGGACGATCCGGAGTGCCGCTTACTTTCTTGCGGACACGCAAGTGTATGCGCCGACGACTTTGTTGCTTAGTACGTTTCATTGTTATCTCATTTTAATTACCCCGATTTCCGACCGGGATACAAATTAGTATTGCAGAGATGAAGCAATTTGAGAAACAGGTGTTGAAATAAAACAGCCCGGTTCTTATAAAACACTTCAATTTATTTCTTGCCGCCAGCTGTTTTACCCGCTTTACGACGGATAACTTCGCCCTTGAACATAATACCCTTTCCTTTGTAAGGTTCTGGTTTACGGAACGCACGAATTTTAGCACAAACCTGGCCAAGCAGTTCTTTATCAATACCTTCCAAACGAATCATTGGAGGCGAACCTTTTTCCATCGCCGTTGTAACTTTCAATTCGCTTGGAATGTAGAAAATTACAGGGTGAGAATAACCAAGCGTAAAGGTTACCAGATTACCTTGATTTTCAACACGATAACCTACGCCAATGATGTCCATTTCGCGTTTGTAGCCTTCGCTTACACCAACAACCATATTGTTGAGCAGGGCACGATATAAACCGTGCATTGCTTTGTGTCTTTTTTGTTCCGTCGGACGGGCCACAATGATTCTACCGTCTTCAACGCTGACAGTAATATCTGGGTCAATCTTTTGGGAAAGCGCCCCCTTCGGACCTTTAACGGTAACCGTGTTGTCGGATGCTACCGAAATTTCAACTTTAGCCGGAAGCGTAATCGGCAATTTACCAATACGTGACATATTTCCTTACTCAGTTAAGAGTGATGAGTTTAGTTTAGTAAATGTAGCAAAGCAGTTCACCGCCAACATTTTTTTCACGTGCTTGTTTGTCGGTCATAACGCCTCTGGAAGTAGAGACAATCATGATACCCAAGCCGTTGATAATACGAGGAATGTCGTTGGCTCCGGAAAATTTCCGAAGACCTGGACGGCTTACCCGCACCAACTCCTGTATTAGAGGTTTTTTGGTTGCAGGATCGTATTTTAATGCGATCTTGATGAGGCCTTGTTTATGCAGATCTGATTTATCTTCGAAAGTATATTTCAAAATATAACCCTGATCATACAAGATTTCAGTGATCGACTTTTTGATTTTCGACGCTGGAATCTCAACGATGCGATGGCCCGCCATCTGAGCGTTGCGAATGCGGGTCAAATAATCTGCTATCGGGTCAGTGACTTGCATATTATTGAAAATTGATAGTTGTCGTTTGTTCGAAACATACGATCTGTTCGATCATTGTACGGTTCGGAAGAGTTACCATGAAGCTTTTGTTACACCTGGAATTTTTCCATCCAGCGCCATTTGGCGGAACTTCACGCGGCAGATGCCGAATTTACGCATATACCCTTTCGGACGTCCGGTCAGCAGGCAACGGTTGTGCATACGGATCGGATTTGAATTCCGGGGAAGTTTGTCCAGTGCATCGTAATCACCGGCTTCCTTTAATTTTTTCCGAAGCTCCGCGTATTTTGCTACCATACGCTTGCGCTTATTTTCACGGGCAATGACGGATTTCTTTGCCATTTTGCTCTATATTCAGTTGAAAATGAGTCAAGTTATTTTTTAAACGGAATACCGATTTCTTTCAACAACGCGAAAGACTCTGCGTCCGTTTGAGCGGAAGTCACAATTGTGATATCCATACCCATAATTTTATTTACCTTATCAATGTCAATCTCCGGGAAGATAATCTGCTCGGTGATTCCCATTGTGTAGTTACCGCGACCGTCAAACGATTTGTCATTTACGCCGCGGAAGTCACGTACACGTGGTAGAGAAATGGAGATCAGACGATCCATGAATTCCCACATACGCTCTCCGCGCAGGGTTACACGAACACCGATTGCCATTCCTTCGCGCAATTTGAAGTTTGAGACCGAAGTTTTAGCCTTGGTAGGAACTGCTTTTTGACCAACAATGGTCGTGAGTTCCTGCGCAGCGCTGTCGATCAGCTTCTTATCGCCGGTAGCGTCGCCGATCCCCTGATTGATACAAACTTTTAACAAACGGGGAACCTGCATAATAGAGGAGTAATTAAACTGCTCCATAAGCGCAGGCACTACCTCCTGCTGATATTTTGTTTTAAGACGCGGTATGTATTTCATCACTTAATGATGTTTCCGGTTTTTTTAGAATAACGAACGCTTACGCCGTTTTCTACCTTACGGCCAATTTTTGTTGCTTCACCAGTTTTTGGATCAACTAATTGAAGGTTCGATAGATGCAGCGGGGCAGGCATTTGCTGGATGCCGCCTTCTTCGTTTTGTGTGGCTTTCACGTGTTTGGTCATGATATTGATGCCATCGACGGTTGCGCGCATCTTATCAGGAAACACCTGAATTACTTCACCTGTTTTGCCTTTGTCGTCTCCGGCAATAACCATTACTGTATCACCTTTGCGGATGTTCAGTTTTGGTGTGAAGCGTTTTGATTTATGATTCGTAGCCATTGTTAGGTATGATAATTTGATCGCAGGATAAGAAAACCAAAATTTTGATTATCAAGTGATCGAAATTAGAGATTTGCCTGTTTTTACAATACTTCCGGAGCCAAAGAGATGATACGCATATAATCTTTATCGCGTAATTCACGGGCTACCGGTCCGAAAATACGGCTACCGCGTGGCTCATCGGCTGCGTTCAACAGTACAACCGCATTGTCGTCGAACCGAATATAGGATCCGTCTTTACGGCGAATTTCTTTGCGGGTTCGAACGATAACGGCTTTGCTTACCGTACCTTTCTTGATACCACCCGGCGAAGCGTCTTTGACCGTGATGACAATCTTATCGCCGATGCCTGCATAACGCTGACCGGTACTGCCCAGTACGCGGATACAGAGCACTTCTTTCGCGCCGGAGTTGTCGGCCACATTCAAACGAGACTCTTGCTGAATCATGACTCTTTAATTTTTAATGTTTACTTCGCTCTTTCAATGATTTCAACCAAACGCCAGCGTTTGTTTTTGCTGAGCGGACGGGTTTCCATAATGCGAACTAAATCTCCCACGTTGCAGGAGTTTTCTTCATCATGCGCGAAGAACTTTTTAGAACGCTTTACGAATTTTCCGTAAATCGGGTGCATCAAGCGGCGTTCAACCTGGACTGAGATGGTTTTATCCATTTTATTGGAAACCACCACACCGGTTTTTGCCTTACGAAGATTTCTTGCTATAGTTTCCATCTACAAAAAGGTGGATGTGATAATTTGTCAATTAGATAATGAGCGAATGATTATGCTCAAGGCTTTGCAAACTACCGATGAAGGAATTGCGCCGACCTTTATGAGTTAAATCATTTCTGCCGGCTACGGCGACTACGCAATTTGGAACGCATCTCCAATTGTTCAGGCGTGTAAGCAGCCATTTCGCGTTTGCGAACTTCTGTATTTACCCGAGCAATATTGCGACGCAACTCGCGGATTTCCAACGGATTAGCGAGGCCTTTCACCGCATGGTCGAATTTCATTTGCTGATATTCCAGTTCCATACTGGCGATGCTGGATGCCAGATCCACATCGGTCATATCAGCAACATTTAATTTTTCCTTTGCCATTTTATCTTAATTGTGATAATTTGCCAATTTAATAACTAAAGATCAATGATTTATACAAGTAAAAAATCGTGATCTTTTGCTTTTTTTGTTTAACCTTCAAAATCGTAACGTGTTACGGCTTTGCAGATGATTGGAAGTTTCTGAGCAGCGAGGCGCAGAGACTCGTATGCCAGTTCTTCGCTTACTCCTTCAATTTCGAACAAAATACGTCCGGGTTGAACCTCGGCCACATAATGATCTACAGCACCTTTACCTTTACCCATCCGCACTTCTGCAGGTTTGGAGGTAAGCGGCTTGTCAGGAAAAATACGAATCCATACTTTACCTTCCCGTTTCATGTTACGGGTCAGTGCAATACGCGCTGATTCGATTTGCCGGCTTGTAATCCGACTAAATTCCATCGCTTTTAACGCAAAAGAGCCGAAGGAAATAGAACTTCCTTTATAAGCCAGGCCGCGATTGCGACCTTTATGCTGCTTGCGATATTTTGTACGTCTTGGCTGGAGCATCGTGTGCTAAATTTAAATGCCTGTCAATCAATGACTTGAGTAAAAATGCAAACCTTTTTTTGAAAGGGATGCAAATGTACGACATTTTACCAATATTTTCAAAAAGTAAAATAATCGAACACCGTTAATTATTTGGTCAAATTAGCGCCGACCGCCGCCACCGCCGCCGCGATTTCCACCGCCGCCAGTGCCACCACCACGGTTTCCACCGCCGCCAGTGCCACCACCGCCACGATTTCCGCCGCCGCCTGTACCGCCGCCGCGACGATCACCGCCGCCGCCGCCACCTCGACGATCACCACCACCGCCGCCTTCGCGACGTTCACCGCGATCACGGCGTTCGCCACGATCACCGCCGCGGTCGTTACCGCGATCATTACCCCGGCGATCACCGCCACCCGTACTACCGGTACCTTCTGCTGCTGTGAATGGAGTCAATTCCCGCTTAACGAGCACTTCACCTTTAAACAACCATACTTTGATACCGATTTTTCCATATACGGTTTGCGCTTCTACCAGAGCATAATCGATATCGGCACGGAAGGTATGCAAAGGCGTACGGCCTTCTTTATATTCTTCCGAGCGTGCGATTTCCGCACCGCCTACCCGACCGCTGATCCGGATTTTGATCCCTTCACCGCCTGCGCGCATGGTGCTTTGAATAGCGCCTTTAATTGCACGTCGGTAGTTAATCCGAGCTTCAATCTGTTTAGCGATTTGCTCGCCAACGATATTCGCATCCAGTTCAGGCTTGCGTATTTCGAAGATATTGATCTGAACTTCTTTGCCCGTCAACACCTTTAATTCTTCTTTAATCAGGTCAACCTCCTTACCACCTTTACCGATAATAATACCGGGACGGCTGGTATGGATCGTGACGGTAACGCGTTTCAGGGTGCGCTCAATTGCAATACGTGCAATGCCATTCTGAACCGGTTTGTTGCGATCACGCGGATCGGCTACAGCCGTTTTAGGGCGACGAGCACGCAAATAGTTGCGAATTTTTTCGTCCTCTACAACCTTGAGACCGTAGTCTTTGTCGGCATACCAGTTGGAATCCCAACCGCGAATAATGCCCAAGCGGTTACCAATCGGATTTGCTTTTTGACCCATTGTATGATGGATATGTATTATTGTGATAATTTGTTGGCGCTCATGTTTCGGCTAACCAATTCATTAGCAAGAAACAAACAAAACGTCAGTTCTTTTATGCTTCTTCTTGTTCAGTTTCGAGTGCGGTACGGTTCGCGACCACGAGTGTAACGTGGTTACGGCGCTTACGCACGCGGTATGCGCGCCCTTGAGGAGCCGGAAGAAAGCGGTAAATGATGCTACCCGGATCTACAAATGCGGTTTTGATATAAAGATCGTAATCGTCGGCCGCGCCTACCTGGTCAGATTTCTGTTCCCAGTTATTTACGGCAGACAGCACGAGTTTTTCAAGCCACATTGCTGCTTCTTTATTGGTAAACTTAAGAATACCAAGGGCATCTACCACCCGTTTTCCGCGGATATTGTCCACGACGAGGCGCATTTTACGCGGCGACATCGGACAGTTTCGCAATTTTGCTACTGCTTCCATTGTTAATCAATGTGTTGAATGTGGTTAATGTGGCAATTGCCTTTCAGTGCAGTGACCACATTAATTTATTTAGTCACATTATTTTTTATTTCCGGCGTGGCCACGGAAGTTCCGCGTTGGCGAAAACTCTCCTAATTTGTGACCTACCATATTTTCTGTTACAAAAACAGGGATAAACGTTTTACCGTTATGTACTGCAATGGTTTCTCCGACCATGTCGGGGATAATCATCGAGGAGCGGCTCCAAGTTTTAATAACCTGTTTTTTGTTACTCGATTTCGCTTTGGCTACTTTTTCCAACAATGTATGGTGGATGTAAGGACCTTTTTTTAGAGAACGCGGCATATCCTGAATTGATGAATATTGATATTAGGATATTATTTACTTCGACTGACCGCCTTTTTTGCGGCTGATAATGAGCGCATTAGATGCTTTAGTGCGGCTACGCGTTTTAGCGCCTTTCGCTTTAAAGCCTTTTCTTGTACGTGGGTGACCACCAGAAGCGCGACCTTCACCACCACCCATCGGGTGATCGACAGGGTTCATGGCTACCGGACGGTTACGTGGGCGCCAGCCTTTCCAGCGCATACGACCTGCCTTACCCATGATCTCGAGGCTATGGTCAGAGTTACCTACGATGCCGATTGTAGCGCGGCAGGTAATCAGGATACGACGAACCTCGCCAGATGGCAACTTGATAACTGCATACCGATCTTCACGACCCATCATCTGAGCGCTCATGCCTGCACTGCGTACCAGCACACCACCTTGACCGGGGTGCATTTCGATATTGTGGACAAAAGCACCAAGTGGAACTTCCGCCAAATACATGCAATTACCGGTTTCAGGCGCTACACCGCGGCCAGAAAAGATGTTTTGGCCAATTTCCAGTCCTTTCGGAGCAAGAATATAAGATTTTTCGCCATCTGCATATTGCACCAAAGCAATGTATGCACTACGGTTTGGATCATATTGTACCGAAACAACTGTTGCTGCGCCTTCTTTATCGCGTTTGAAGTCGATAATACGGTAGCGACGTTTGTGACCACCGCCACGGTAGCGCATAGTACGACGTCCGTCGTCATTACGACCGCCCGTGCTGCTTTTGGAAGCGAGCAAGGATCTTTCCGGCTTGGCCCCTTTGGTCAATTCGTCGCGCGAAACTGCTACGCGATAGCGTTGACCGGGTGTGATTGGATTGAATTTCTTAACTGCCATAATATATGGTAGTGATGTGTTATGAGTTATGAGCGTTCGGTAAAATACTTACCACTACCCATCGCTTATTGTTTAATTCTCGTCGCTAGGACCAAAAATGTCAATTGTTTCGCCTGGAGGCAGGGTAACGAATGCCTTTTTATAGGCAGATTTCGAACCTTTAACAATCGCCGTTTTTGTGCTGCGCGATTTTGGTTTTCCCGGAATAATAGCCGTATTGACGCTTTCCACGCTTACGTTGAACATTTTTTCAACGGCTTTGCGGATTTCAATTTTGTTGGCATCCCTGTTTACGACAAATGCATAAGTATTGCGTTTATCGGCAAGTTTGGTGGCCTTTTCCGTGATGATCGGCTTGATCAGAATTTGCTTAACCATTACTTTATTCGTTCTGGGTTCCTGAACTTTCTCAACTCAAAAGAGTCAATTAAGATCCTGAACTAATTTTTAAGCGCATGATTCTTTAATCTTCTCAATCGCGCTTTCGGAGATTACCAGGGCGCCAGCGTGCATAATCTGATAAGTATTCAGATCGGTTGCAGGTGCGATGGATGCTTTCGCGAGGTTGCGACAAGAGAGATATAATGTTTGGTCGTAAGCAGGCAGCACTGTAAGCGGCTTTTGGTCAACCACTTTGAGTGCCCGGAGGATTTCATGAAATGCACTTGTTTTTGGCGCCTCGAATGAAAAATCTTCCACAATTACGATTTTGCCTTCTTTCGCTTTGGCTGACAATGCACTACGGCGTGCCAGGCGGCGAACTTTAGCGTTTACATGAATATCATAGTTGCGTGGGCGTGGGCCGAATACTCGACCGCCGCCGCGGTACAACGGGTTGTTGATATCCCCTTTACGAGAGCCGCCGGTACCCTTTTGCTTGTGCAATTTGCGGGTAGAACCACTCATTTCACTGCGTTCTTTCGATTTGTGCGTGCCTTGACGTTGTGCGTTAAGGTAGCGCTTTACATCGAGCCATACGCTGTGCTCATGGGGTTCGATTCCGAACACCTCTTCCGGCAGATCAATTGTGCGGCCGGTGGCTTCGCCTTTGATGTTATAGACGGTTACGTTCATTTCCGAAGAAATTTATTGGCCGAAATTATTTTTCGATGACTACATAAGCGCCTTTGTGTCCAGGTACAGCGCCTTTGATCAAAATCAGATTTTGATCTGGGAACACTTTAAGTACCTGCAGGCGGCGCACTTTAACCTGCTTGTTGCCCATGTGGCCGGCCATGCGCATCCCCTTCATTACTTTCGCAGCGAAGGAAGAGTTACCGAGCGAACCCGGCGCACGAAGCCTGTTGTGCTGGCCGTGCGTTTGTTGCATGACACCACCAAAACCGTGGCGTTTAACTACCCCCTGGAAGCCTTTACCTTTGGTTGTGCCTGTTACCACCACTTTATCTCCTTCTGCGAAAACCTCACTAACTGTAATGAGATCGCCCAAAGATTTGGCGAGGTCCATTCCACGGAATTCCAAAACCTTGTGTTTTGGAGCCGTAGCGGCTTTTTCAAAGTGGCCTACCAAAGCGGCGGGCGTGTTTTTGGGTTTGCGATCACCGTACGCTAACTGCAGTGCAGAATAGCCATCAGTGTCGTCGTTGCGTACTTGGGTCACGATGCAGGGGCCAGCCTCGATTATTGTCACAGCGACGTTTTTGCCGTTGTTGTCGTAGATGCTGGTCATCCCGATCTTTTTGCCAATCAGACCGTTCACTTGAGCTGAATTTTATGGTTGAACGATTGGTTGATATTCTCCGTTAAGTTTCCAGTTTGCTACACAAACGAAAAGCGACTTTCCAGGAACCTGGAAACGCTTTCGACTGAAATCAGTTATCCGCTAACGCGTGACACTTTGAAGGCAGCCGGAAACCGCAGAATTTCTTTAATTTGTGCGAATTAAGTTAGCTTGACTTGAATGTCAACACCGCTCGGCAGTTCCAATTTGGAGAGAGCGTCCACCGTCTTTTGAGTCGGTGTGTAAATTTCAATCAAGCGCTTGTGGGTGCGCAACTGGAACTGCTCACGAGACTTCTTATTCACGTGCGGCGAGCGCAGAACCGTAAATATTTCTTTCTCAGTAGGCAGCGGAATCGGGCCAGTTACAACAGCACCACTCGCACGAACCGTCTTAACGATTTTCTCAGTGGACTTATCCACCAAGTTGTAGTCGTAAGACCGGAGTTTTATGCGAATTTTCTGATTCATTACCTGTAAAGGAATTTAAAATTAGATTTCCTTGCTTTTAAAAGTGGTAAGCAAATTAGATTTGAATACCCTGCCTTCAAAAGCGAGCGCAAAGGTAACTAAACTAGTCTCGAATATCCAAGCATACTTGAAAAAAAATTAAAAAAAATTTAACCGGGGGGAACTTATCTATCGTTAGGCCATCAGGAATCCATCACCATTTCAAGTATTTCGGGCGTATTTATACCCGTAAAGCCGGGAACATGGAGTTCAAAAAAACGTAACATACTGAATAACAAAGATTTACGCTGAGTCTTATTCATTTTTACCTCGTGGCAGGTTTCTAATGAAGATTCCAGCAGTTCAAGCATCTGAGCAGTGGCTTCCGGTTCAATATAATATGTATGTAGCGGCGGCGTAGCGGTAAATGAGCCTTCCTTTAAATCGAAGAAAATCTCCTGTGCGTGTTGCAACTCAAAATCCAATACAGGCTGAAAGCCCATAAATTCAGAAAGGTGGAGTAAAAAATGCAAATGGATATTGGCGATCGGATTGGGCGTTCGATCCAACCAACTAATTTGGTTTATCAAAAAACCAAACAAGTCCCTATTCTCCTCTTCCTCATGTATGCACTTGCGGCATAACTCTGCCATAAATAATGCCACCGCACCTCGGCGAATGTCAAAAGGAATACCGCTTAATACCATATCCGCCTTGATTTCCTTTATCCTGTTAAGCGAGCCGGGATCGTTTCGATAATAAGCTACACAATCCACGACCATCATAGGCTGAAACAGGCTGAAAGGCATTTTAGATTTGGCCGTTCTGACACTGCCTGCGATAAAGGTATGCAGCCCCTTTTCCTCTGTAAAAAGATCAGCAATTACGCTGGTTTCACCGTATCGAATCGCACGAAACACGATCCCTCTCGTTTTTAGCAACATCTCCTAATATACTAAGGTGTCAGGAAGCAATGTGGTTCGATTGAAAATCTTGTCAAACCCCTTGGTTTCTTCCGGGAACGTCAATTTAAATTGCTCAGGAAAAATAAAATAATGGTGAATTGCTACCGGTAAAACCGGGATGCCGGCCAAACCGATGATTGACTCTATGGAGGCTCGGTCCATTTTGCTTATGTATTCAAGTTTTCCCCAAATATCTTCAGCAGAAAAATCCGGATAAGGCTCATTGGGGTAAATTGCTATAAATACGCGTGCATATTCATGAAGCCCTATATTATAAAATTGTTTGGGTTGAATGAACCCTTGCAACACCTGCTGCGCCGAAAAGAGCAAACAGCCGTCTGCTTCATACATTTCTGAGGCGTGGGCAAATGGAAACTCCGGGGAAGGGAACGGCAATGGATAAACGATGACCTTTTCAAACTGCCTGAACAAATATTCTTCCTTCATAAATGTGAGCATCACCGCCTGGCTTGCAAGTGCAAGCTCGATATCGGGCGGCAATTCGTCCTCTGGGAATCCCATTGGCGTCCAGTCAGTGTTCATTCGAAACATGGCGATTCGAGTGCGGAAACGTTGTTTTTCCAAAGGAACAAGGTTTCTGTAAAATCCGGAAAAGCGCTCAAGAAGACTCGTTAAAGACTCATTCAAGTCCGGTGGCCAACGTTGATACCATTGCCAGTTTATTTGAGGAGCCATAATATACGTCACTACGGCAAAAAGGATAAAAGGTACCATCCAGGGAGCATAAGCCGGATCGACCACCCAGGCCAGGTATAAAAACAACAAGGCCGGTGTGATAAAGAGAAGGGCAATACGATTGGCAATCATATAGAGTGGATGACGGTTATAAAAGACCAAAAATTATTGATTGCAAATGTACATGCGGAAATTTTAAAAAAATACCTCCAAACATTTTTAGATTTAAACAGAATGATATTATCTTTGCCCCGCTTTAAAATCAGGCTTGGTACCTTAGCTCAGATGGTAGAGCAATGGACTGAAAATCCATGTGTCCCCAGTTCGATTCTGGGAGGTACCACAAACAATCCCTGGGGTGAAAACCCTTGGGATTTTTTTATTAGACTTGTTGCGGTGGGAGGCTACCCGGCCAGAAATTGATCTTTTCTACTATTGCGTTGTTTAGTACCTCCAAACTTGCCCAACCATTCAACTAAAGCGCATGTCAGATGATATCTTAATTCGAATTCTGCTGCTTCCCGTTGCACTTTTATACGGAATTGGAGTCGGTTTCCGAAACCTGATGTACCGCATTGGCGTTTTGCGCAGCGTCCATTTTGACCTTCCGGTTTTATCTATTGGAAACATGTCTGTTGGGGGCACAGGAAAGTCTCCGCACATTGAATATTTATTGACTTGGCTCGATCAGTATCTTCAGGTTGCAGTTCTTAGCAGGGGCTATGGCCGAAAAACGGAAGGGTTTAAGCCTGTCAGTATTGTTGATACCGCCGAAATGGTAGGGGATGAGCCATTACAGTTCAAAAGAAAGTTTCCAGAAATTCCAATTGTTGTCAGTGAAAGTCGTGCATTAGGGATTCCTGAACTGATAAAACGGAATCCTGATACCCAATGTGTGCTTTTAGACGATGCTTTTCAGCATTTAGCCGTAACGCCAGGATTGAATATTTTATTAACCGAGTTCAATCGCCCTTTCACCAATGATTGGTTATTACCTGCGGGTCGGTTGCGAGAATGGCGTTACGGTTATCGCCGCGCCGACATCATCGTAGTAACGAAATGTCCGGAAGATTTAACGTCAAAACAGCGGCAAGATCTGATTTTTGATATCGACCCTTATCCTCGCCAAAGGGTTTACTTTTCAAAATATCGTTATGGCCCTGCATACGACTTGCTCCGTCCGGATGTGCGTGTTGCTTTTGATTTAGAAACGGATGTTCTGTTGGTCAGTGCGATTGCAAATACAGATTATTTGCTCAAGCACCTCGGCTCGGAACTTCGTTCCGTTCAAACGCTTGAGTTTGAAGATCACCACTATTTTGACAATGAAGACCTGGAAACGTTGAAAAAACGTTTTGAATCCATGAATTCACGAAAAAAAATTATTGTTTCGACTGAAAAGGATGCGATGCGCCTTGAATTGAACCGTGATTTCATTTGGAAACATCAACTACCCATTTACATTCTTCCGATTGAAGTTGAGTTTTGCGATCAGGATGAAAAAGCGTTTCAAGACGATATCAAGCGTTTTTTACTTGAATTTAAATCGTAAATTTAGCGTCGACCAACTGATGCTTACTTCTTTTTAACGGGTTTTGTTTGAGTCGTTTTTTTCCCACTCAATTTATCTTTTGTTTTTTTTAGGCCAGAAATTCCTTCAAAGATTTGAACCGCTAAGGGCGCCAATTTGAATTCGATGGAAAAATCCTTTCCATGTGAAGATATACTGTCAGCCTGCAACACGCTATTCAATATACCCGATCCGCCAAAATCAGGATGATCACTATTCAGCACTTCAACCCAATCACCGCCATAAGGCAAGCCTAAGCGGTATTGATTAATAGGGTTGGTATTGAAGTGACAAACAACTAAAAATTCGTTATCCTTTGCATCCCCTTTGCGTAGAAATGCAATAACCGCATTGTTTGTGTCATCGCCTGAAATCCATTCGAAACCTTGGGCGGTAAAAGCGTGTCGCCAGAAAGCGGGCGCTTTAACATAAAGTTGATTCAAGGCTTTCACCCAGTTTTGCACCCCCTTGTGTAATGCGTATTGCAAAAGTTCCCAGGTAACACCACGGTCGTGACTCCACTCGGTCGTTTGTCCGATCTCCCCACCCATAAATAACAAATGATGCCCCGGATGGGTCCATTGCAGCCCGAATAAGGCCCTCAAATTGGCAAATTTTTGCCATTCATCACCGGGCATTTTATACAACAACGATGATTTTAAATGAACTACCTCATCATGGCTTAAGGGAAGCATAAAGCGCTCTGAAAAGGCATAAACCAAGGAAAAAGTAATCTCATTTTGATGCCATTTTCTAAAAATCAAAGGCCGTTTGAAATAGCTAAGGGCGTCATGCATCCAACCCATCATCCACTTTTGGCCAAATCCTAAGCCGCCATCAAACGTTGGATGGCTAACTTTGGGAAATGCCGTACTTTCTTCCGCGATGGTTTCCACGCCAGGGTAGTTCTCATAAACAGCATGATTAAAGTCTTTCAGGAAGGAAATCGCCTCAAGATTTTCACGCCCGCCATAAATATTTGGAATCCACTCCCCTTCCTTGCGCGAATAATCATGGTACAGCATAGAGGCAACCGCGTCTACACGCAAGCCGTCGACATGGTAATATTCAAGCCAAAACAGCGCATTAGAGATTAGAAATGAACGAACCTCATTTCTCCCGTAATCAAAAACATAACTATTCCAATCGGGATGAAAGCCCCGGCGCATATCTGCATATTCATACAGGTGCGAGCCATCAAACAAGTATAAACCATGTATATCGCTCGGAAAATGGGAAGGCACCCAGTCAAAAATGACCCCAATATTCGCCTGGTGTAAGGCATCAATCAGAATCATAAGGTCTTCAGGTTGCCCAAACCTGCTTGAAGGGGCAAAATAGCCCGTGATTTGATATCCCCATGATGGGAAATAAGGATGCTCCATAACCGGCATGAACTCTACATGTGTAAAGCCCATATCTTTAACATAATCAACCAGTTCGGAGGCTAATTCGCGGTAATTTAATGATCGATTTCCATCGGATTCTAATTTTTTCCACGACCCCAAATGAATTTCATAGACAGACCAGGGTTGGGCCTGATTTGCGATTTGGGATCTATGATCGATCCATTTATTATCCGACCATGCATGGTCAAATGACCAAACTATCGACGCGGTACCCGGTGGCGTTTCCCAAAGCAGTGCGTAGGGATCACCCTTGTCGAGGTTTAACCCAGATGCTGTCTTTATATGATATTTATACTTGGTTCCTTTCCCTATACCTGGGATAAATCCTTCCCATATACCGCTTTTATCCCATCGAGGGTATAAAACATGCGATTTAGTATTCCATTGATTGAAATCGCCAGACACAGCTACACTTTTGGCATGAGGCGCCCAAACTGAAAAACAAACACCCTGTTCTCCTTCGTGTTCAACCGGGCGACTACCCATTTTTTCATATAATCGGAAATGTTTACCGGATTGAAACAGCGAAATATCGAACTCGGTAAGCAGCGAAAACGGTTTAACTTTTTGCATGTATCCTTAAAATTCAGAACGGGAAAGGTAATTGAATCAAAACTTATTAATCAAAAATTTTGGTTGGCACAGTTTTGGTAATAAGATTGTCATAATCCAATCACAATCCGAACCTTCGGTCTTCCTTATGAACAATCTTGACCTTTACAATGCATTTCGTGCATTTCCTTTATTTGCTTCCCTCACCCAGGAAGATATTCGAATGCTGATTCAAATGTCGGAATATAAAACGATTCCGAAGCACTCCTTTATCTACTTAGCGGATGAGCAAAGCGATTATATCTGTCTTTTGATTTCAGGCGCCGTAAAAATCGGCATTTTTTCACCAGATGGGAGAGAAATCATCAAGAGCATTCAACATCCCCAATCAATGTTTGGCGAACTTGGACTTACCGGTGAGCCGCTCAGATCTGAGTTTGCCGCTTCTATGAATAGGGAAGTTGAATATTTTCAGGTTAAGGTACAGGATTTTAAAATGCTTTTGCAGCAAAACTTTAAACTTGCACAGGCAGTGATGCTTTATTTGGGAGATCGACTCAGAAAAGCAGAACGCCAGTGGGAATCACTTATCCTAAAAGATGTTAGAACAAGGATTGTTGAGTTCTTAAAAGAGAGTGCCGGAGAGCGAGGCAGGCAGGTAGGATTTGAGACGCTCGTAAAACACGGACTCACCCAACAAGACATTGCAAATCTTGTTGGAGCGAGCCGCCAAACAGTTACTGCTATATTGAATGAGCTGAAAAAATCAAATTTGATCCATTTTAATCGCAATACAATATTAATCAGGGATATGGAAAAACTAAACTAATATCCGAAACACTCCTACCTTATCTATCATACTTGTTTAATCCGTAGCGTTCAATCACGCCGATCAGTTTCTCGGAATAAGTATGATCAGTTGCATATCCGACCGATCGCAAGCCAAAAGCCCACTTTTTGTAATCGCGTCCATATTTTTTCAGCTTTGCATAACGACCGGTAGAGATCATTTGGCTATGGGCGCGCCAGCTTTCCCAAGGATTTTTAAAGATTCTGAAAAAATCTTTATGCGAATCATCGGTATAATTTGAACAGTGCCCAGGTTTACAATTATGCGAAAAGCATTTCATACCAAAATGGTTATTGTTCATTTTCGCAAGTTTACTGCTACCCGCACGACTTTCTATAAGCCCTTGGGCAAGGCTTATACTTGCCGGTACACCATATTTTTGCATTTCCGCAATTGCAATTTTGGCGTATTGTTTTACATATTCGCCGGATGCGTCTCCTTCCAGTTCTGTATTGCTAACAGGCGCCGTATCGTTTGATTTGGGATTTGCACTTGATTTGGGATTCGAAATGGGCGCTTTCTTTTTAGGAGACTTTGCAATACCATCCCTTTGTCCAAGATCAAGGGATGTTTCAACCGCTTTTCCTGAGAAATATTCAGAAATCGTTGATGATTCGGGGTTATACACCAATAAAAAGTAAGCAATGGCAACTAAAAACGACATTTTTAAAGCGCCCTGCTTTTTAAATACCCCGAAGGTGTATTTGTTCCATTGGAAGCGAATCGCAACCCAGTTTCTACGCACACGAAGCCAAATTAGTCTGAAGAGCGCTGAAAGTGGCAATGCATCCGGCGCATCATAGACTAAACGTCCAGGGCTCATTACAGCTCGTCGGATCCGGTTTGTTTGTGAAGTAGATTTCCCCTGCTTTGGGTTATTGGCTTCCGGTTCTGAGTACAATTTGGTACGTCCCATAAGTGAAGGCAGAATTCGGTTAAAACAAATGATTGTTGATTGCAGCACAAAAATAACACAATATGTTTTACAATTCAAGGGTTTTGACATAAAAATTTTTATTTTTATTTTTAACAGATCTATCTTCTTGAATTACAAGCCAATAAACACATTTTTTAAAATTAAATATGTTTAAAAAACACTAACTTTTGGTAGTCAAGTAATTTTATTCTTCCGTCAAGGCATCCTTTATCAAATTGTTTACGCCTTCATAGCAGCGTTCGAAACGGCAACAACGTTATTGATACAACAACGAAGTAAGCGCCGTTTTGACGAACGGTTAATTATTGCTAACTTTCCAACGGAAATCAACACATGGATTTCGCACTAAATTTGGAACATGCTGAGAATGACCTTCTAAAAGCCCTCTCGCGTCAAGAACGATGGGCACAGCAACTCCTATATGAGCAGTATTACGGCGTCATGATGGGCGTTTGTCTGCGTTATGCCGGTTCGCGGGATGAAGCGCTTGACCTTTTACACGAAGGGTTCATCAAAGTTTTTCAACGCATTGACCGATATCGCCCTGGCACTTCACTCCCCTCCTGGATACGGACGATTGTCGTTAATACTTGTATTGACTACTATCGAAGAACGGTTCGGCGGCGGACCGAGGACTTAACGGAAGCCTATACTTCCGTGAATGACGATCCGGATGCGCTTAGTCAACTTACAGAACAAGAGATACTTACAGCGGTTCAAGCATTATCGCCCGCATACCGTGCAGTATTTAACCTTTATGTAATTGAAGGGTACTCGCACAAAGAAATTGCAGATGCGCTTCAAATTACAGAAAGTACCTCCAGAAGCAATCTTGTTAAGGCTCGATTGAAATTGCAAGAGTATTTTGCATCTCGACGTATGGATTTTGAGGTAAATCAATCCGAACACCTTAAGTAATCGGAATCTTACATTTTTAACAATTGTCGACCCATCTCGGTCATGTTAAGAGAAGAACTTTTTGACGCAAAAATTAAATCAGCCCTTGAACGCATTGAGGCGCCATACGAGCCGGCTACTTGGTCGGCGCTCGAACAGAAGATGTCTGCTTCAGACCTTCTTCATTCGGAACGCCAGACCAATTCGTTTGACCAGGTTTTTCAAAAAGCCCTGACTAATCTTGAAGCGCCATTTGATCAAGCCCATTGGGAACAGATGTCGATTCGAATTGATCGCGAAAACCGGTTGCGCCGCCGAATTTGGATTACCAAATTTGCAGAGGCGGCCATTTTCCTGTTACTTATTGTCAATATCGATGGTATGATGAACGATGGTCAATCAAACCAGCCTGGTAGAAACCGAACCCAAATTCAAGCGAACGAACCTGTTGCAGACAGTAAAATAAACGATCACAAATCGGGCAAGGCTCATCATTCCTTTGATTCAGATCATAAAACCGCTGTATCTAAGGTTGATGTAAATAGCCAAGGCGGTTTTTGGGCGCCTTTAAATCGCGATTCTAATCCGGTTGAGACAACTGCGTCAATTGAAAATAATGTGCCCCTCCATGAAGTCAACCCATTGGCTATCAATTCCTTAAATGCTTCATCCGCGAATAAATCTGCTGAAGGAATGGCTTTATCGCAATCAACTGCCAATATTTCAGTCCTTGATCCATTACCCATTTTGCGTGCCGGTCAAGCGCTTTCAGAAACATTTGCATTTGCGGGTATTCCTCAATCTGTGAAAACCCAAGCACCCAAACAACGCAACCTGTATGCGTCACTTTTTATATCACCTGTACAGGATCAAATCAAAAACGGGGCTGAATATCGCAAACATAACGGGTTAGAGGGCGGTGTAACGGTCGGCTATCGCAAAGGAAAATGGGGCGCCGAATCAGGATTGGCTTACAATAAAAAATCATACCAACCTAAAAAGGATATCGAAATTTACGGCGGTAATGTTTCGAATGGATATTATGGATCTTATGCCGACCAGGTAAGCGCTGATGTTGTTTCTATTCCAATTCGGGCTACACGACGCATTGCGAAGATTGGAAAATCAACTGTACTGGCCATCGCAGGCGCAACGGCTCATTTTGCGGTATTGAAAGAATATAGATATAAAACCATTTTTTACCCTGGCCTTTCTCCACAATCTGATCCTGGAGCCGCCCAAAATCAACCGTCCTTGCAAAAACAAGGTAAAGGGCTTTTGGAAAATGGCAAATTCGATGATAATTTTTATGCAACTGCTGATGCAGGTCTTCGGATCGAGCGCCCAATAAATCACAAGATGGTTGCTTATATTGAGCCAGTTGTACAAACTGCTTTTACAGGTAATGGTATTGGTCCGAGTAATTCTAAGATAAACAGTGTAGGTTTTAGAGCCGGGGTGATTGCAAGTTTGTAGGCGCTAAAACAATATTTTGCTATATAAAATATTAAAAAACGAGCCATTCCTTTAACGGGATGGCTCGTTTTTTATTGGGTAAAATTGGGTGGCGCTTTTTTTCGGGCGTGGTGGGGGGATGTTATTCCTTGGTTTTATCGAGTGGCGGGAATTATTGTCCGTTGGTTTTATCGGGTTGACGGGAATTGTTGTTTGCGGTTTTATCGGGTGACGGGAATTATTGTTCGTTGGTTTTTCGTTGGTTTTATCGGGCGTTGCCCGATTCTGTTGATGACGCCCCCTTGGGGCTATTCTTATACATATTTTGGATGGGAGCCTAAATGTTTTTCCGGGAAAATCTGTTTAAAACTGTGTATGCGTGTTGGGCCTTTGTTTCTTTTTGAAACCTTTGTGTTCTCCTGCTCCCCCCTCTCTTGGCCGGCACTAAAAAAAACTGCCAACCAAATACTTTGGTCGGCAGTTTTTATGCAAAAGCCAAGAGATCTGGATTGCATTAAATCAAATTTGACTCAGGACTAATATTGCCACAGGTCGTGTTCGAGGTTGAAAATTTCGTTTTTGATTTTTTCAGACTCCATCAGGAGGTCAACTCCTTGCAGATATTCTTCGATTTTCCGATCGTACACGTTAGACTCTTTGTAGATATAACTGGCAAAATACCGCATCTCAAATAAGTCTTCCCAAGATATGGAAGCGTTTGTATTGCCGCCTGGGGTGAATACACGGTGACGAGCAAAGAGTTCGCGCGCTTGTGGGTAGTACACCCAAAACATTGGTTTTTCGAAACGGAAGTTTCCTTCGTTGTCTTTTACGTCAATCATCGGTGCAATGCCAAGGATGCGAACTTGCAACTGGGAAATTTCTTTGTCAAAATACCAAATTTCTTTGATACGGAAGCGCTTCACGTCTTCCCAGTTAATATCGTTGCGAACGATCTGTACTTTTTCTTCGTACGTTTCCGGGTCAAATGTTACTACGGTATCCGTTTTGGACAACATAGACAACACGTCATCGGTGCTCATGCGTTTTTTAAATTTTGCGCCATCTTCATCTGTGGTGTAAACCGGCAAATCGCCTTTTGTGGCGGCGTCGGACAGAATTTTGAAGAAAGGCTCTTCCGGGTACGCAAATGGAAGATTCATTTTTTCGCGCACGTCGATAATGCGCCAGATACGTTTTTCCCAATAGATATCGCTCTCGCGAATCGGCTGATAAGCCAATACACGACGCTCAAGCATAATATCTTTTTTAACGATGTCATCGAGGGGCGCTGAGCCTTCTTCGATCACCTCAGTTTCTCCGGTTGAAGAGGATGTGTCAACTTGTTCGTTGATCTGGGCTAATAGGACTGTGCTGGTTGAAAGGAACATCAACATGCACAGGCAAGTCCATTTCATAAAAATTTGCATGACTCGCGAGGTTGATTAATGTGTATGAGATAGTGTTTAGCAATATTCAAAACAAGGCTTCAGCCGGTGTTTACATACTCTGTCGCAAAATGTTTTGTAGAAATTAAATTGATGATTCAAATCCAATTTCACAAAACCTATTGCATTAGCGTATAAAAACGCCGGCTGAAGCAATGGTATTGTAATCTTAACGAATTTTGAAGGCCAGACCGCCGATATTACGCGGAACCTGATCCCCTGGGCATTTCGCTTTGATGTCGTCAAAGAAGTATGCGTCGCCTGGTTTTGCTTTATTGATCCAATCCTGCACATCACTGGCCCAACGTGAGCCGCCGTTTTGTTTTGTGATTGGGTCTTGGCGCTTAGGCAGGTATGTTACTTCGAAACCAACGATTTCGCATTTTGCTTCGAAGTCGAAATTTTGCAATACGCCTGCGATACCACCTTGTGCTTTAAACGTACCGTTTGCCATTGCACCTGCTTTGTGCTGCGCACCGAGCAGTGGAACCGGGTCTGGAATACGTTTTACGTGGTATTTGAACGTGGTAGCCGGTAAGCCGCCGCCTGAAAGTGTAATGGTTGCATCTCCTGGCGCAGAAGCACGAACAATGTAGTGCGATTTACCATCATTGTTAAGCGTTACACCACTTGCAGATACTTTCAGGTCATTGGAGGAAACACCTGCTGCTGCAACTGAGATCGGGTTATCCACACCAATGTAGAACACATTCATTTTGTCAAGCTGAACAGAGCAAGAACGTTGGCCAACCTCGTAAGAAAACTCTTTTGCATAGTTTTTAATTTCTTGCGTCAAAGGATTCTTAACGTTAATGCTCACTTTGTAGGTTTTTGTGCCTGTGGAACTTGTACCAGTTTCAAAGTGGGCTACACCGTCTTTTATTGGTAAGTTACTACCGTCCACGGAGATGCTGATGTTGTCGGCCTGCGTGCTATATGCGCTCAGGAAAACATCTGCTTCGTATTTATCACCGCTAATTACATAGCCTTTAGGAGCCGTTACAGCAGGTTGGAATGCGTCAAATTTAACATCGGTACCACCTACTTTTACAGCACAGTAGTTGAGCACTGCAGTCGCAGAGCTCTTTGCATCGCTCTGGATTTTGCCTAAAATAGGAAATACTGCAGAAACCGGCATTTGTTTAAACTTCAATTCAGGCCAGTTTTTTGCGGTTGCGCCAGCAGGTAACGGTTCAACATCAAGCGGCAAGGAAGCGATTGTTGGAGCATCATTATCAACTAATTTGACAAGTTGTTCTCTGGTTTCGCGAACCTTTTGCTCAATCTCAAATCCGAGTTTATCGTTGATAAACATCTTCGTTGTGATATCCTTGTTCCGAATATCCTTTGGAATAGTCGAATCCTTTTTGCTTGGCCCCCCAGCCTTTGCGAACAATTTAGAACGAATGTCTTCGATGTATGTTACAAATGCTGTCGTAATTTCCTGCGCTTGGTGTGCACGATTTTTATAATCCTCGTTGACAGGATTTTTATAAGCTTCTGCCTGCTTATCAATACCGGTGACTAATGCATCATTATTTTTTTCTACGATATTACGGCTGTTATGCAAGCCTTTATCGAGCGCAAAGAAAGCATTCATCACCTCGGCAGATACGTTCAGTGCCAGCAGCGCGGTCAACACCAGATACATGAGGTTGATCATGAGTTGCCGCGGCTCCTTTGGTATAGACATAGGTCTTTACTTTTTTGATTGTGATTGGAAAGAAGATACCAAAATTGTGTCTACCAATTATTGGCGACCGATGTTTGACATAGCCGACAGCATATTGCCGTAAACTGTATTGAGCGAACCGAGGTTTTTGTTCAAAGAAGACAATTGATCTTTGTACAATTTAACATCTTCCGTTGATTTAGCCATGTCAGCCATAGCTTCATTCATTTTGGAGTAGAAGTTGCTCATTGTTTTCATTTGTTCCTGTGTGCCAGAGAAGTCTACTTCCTGAAGTGCTTTCAGGGCGCCCATGCTTTTAGACATGGATTGCAGTTCTGTCAACATACCACCCAATTGACGTTCAACAACATCGCCATGCAGCGGTTGGAATTCAGGCTGGTTTACACCGCCCGCAGACAGTGGTTGAAGACGTGCGTCATAATCGGCAAGACCCGGGTACAGTTTGTCCCAGTAGTAATCAGGATCTGGACCCAGAACACCCAACATCAAGAAGATGAAGATTTCAATACCCATACCAAGGATCAGCATTTCGGAAGCACCTTCCCAAGATTCGAGTTTGAATAGCGCACCAGCAAGAACGAATGCGGCTCCTACGCCGATCAAGAGATTTTTGAAGTACTTAAAACCTTTGCTTTTGACGAAACTCATTGTTTTTAAACTTTTTAGCAGTTACAAAAAGGTTAGCGATTGATTTTTGACCGTAGTCACAAAAAGTGACGCAAAAGTAACAATCACTTGTGAACTTGTCCGAATAAAAATTTTTGCAAAAACAATTTCTTTGCATCACAATTGTCTGGTATAAGCAAGCAATTGTAATACGGTAAAAGTTGAAATTATATTTTGACAAACCGGAATATGAAAAAGGTTGAATTCATAGGAGAAATCAAGGGGCAAAACGCGGCAGCAAAGAAAAATAGTATATGCTTTGCTTAATTTAATTGCATTTTGCCCCTTGATAATCAACCTTATAATTTAGAAGTCGTTAATTGAACGACCCAGGAAAGTCAATACGCAACGGAAACCGATGTAACATTTAGTCGTATCCTGATATTCATAGCAACGGTTACCTGTTTGCAGGTAGTGTGCAATATCTTTCCAGGATCCGCCGCGGATTACTTTCCGTTTTGCAGTAATCGGATCATTATCCTTTGCATCATAACGGATGTCAGGATTCAGATCGTGCATGAAGGTGTATCCATTTTCATAGTATGCAGTTTCAGTCCATTCTGCAACGTTGCCTGCCATGCAATACAAACCGTAGTCATTCGGGTAGTAACCATCAGCCTTTACCGTGTAAAGACCGCCGTCTTCCGGATAGTTACCGCGACCTGGTTTGAAGTTAGCCAGAAGGCAACCTTTTGCGTTACGGGTGTAATAAGCGCCCCATGGGTATGGTGCTTCTGCGCGACCGCCACGTGCTGCATATTCCCATTCATGTTCAGTTGGCAGACGGAAATCCTCGGTGTTGATACCATCGCTGCTGTACATGTCCCAAACTTTGCTACGCCAGTAGCAAAAAGCTTTGGCCATTTTCCAGTTTACGCCAACAACGGGATATTCATCGAATGCAGGGTGCCAGAAATAGTTTCGGGTCATTGGCTCGTTGTAAGAGTATGCGAAATCGCGTACCCAACTGAGCGTATCCGGATAAACCTTAATTTTCTCGCGGTGGATATGGCTTGTGCGGCTTGAAGTGCGATCATGCGCAGCTTGTTGCCAGTCATACCACTGGAATTCGAAAACCAGTTTGTTTACATCGATTTCTTTGCGTCCTGCAAAGCGTTCGTTGCCTTGGTAGTACATGCCTTCCAGCGCGCTTGCGCCTTCATCATCACCAGTAGCACCCCAGTCTATCTTCTGTTCCCAGTCGATTCTGTTCTGTGGTGGTTGTTGGTCATTTTCTGTTTCTTCAATTACGTGCTCGAGCGCACGGTGGGCGATTGAGTCAGCAACCCATTGAACGAATTGGCGATATTCGTTATTGGTGATCTCAGTGTCGTCCATAAAGAAACCTTGAACGGAAATCGACTTGGGACGCGCAACCATCGTTTTGCTGAGGTCTTCGTCTCCGGTTCCAACATGGAGCGTACCAGAAGGTACATACACCATGCCGAATGGATTGATCCCTCGCCATTTTGGACGATCAAGAACGCCCACGAGCTGGCCGCTTTCCTTACGGCCGCATGAGGAGGCAGCTACTGCAGCAAAGAAGAGCAGAAGCAGGAGTAATTTTTGCATTTTTTTCATGTTAACACCCGTGTTTACCTACTTTAATTGTTCGGTTTGGAAAAAGTGGTCGTAAAGATAGTGGATTAATTCCTTTGTAAAAAAGAAATCCAAATAAAATTGGCCTTTTGAAGAAATTAGCTTTGTGAATGCATCACGGAAACGCATTTTTAACGCTTCATTGTATTCACAGTATCTTTTTTTTGCGTGTCTAAATGTATTAGCGGCTAATGGGCCGCAAATATCATAAAAATCGTGGATTATATATAATCGGAGGTAATTTTCCTGTTCCGATTGGCTTATTGAGGTTGTAACGCAACAAAAGTTCGTGACTTCCCCGGTTTACGCTACGCAAAGATGATAAAGGAATATCAAATGCGTATCCTAAAATAGTATTTTCATTTAAACGCAAGCCGGCAAAAATGACACCGGCGTCTTTACCCTTATTCCCGCCCCCCCTAAACGAAGCGCCTGCAAATATATTTTCTCTCCAGCGAGTTAAAACGGAAATTTCAGATTGTGTCTCCGTTATGTCACTTTTAATCAACATAGAGGGGATGACAACCAAAGATTCGCTCGCTTCCAAGGTATAGGTTGCAGAAAAGAGCCAATTTTGTTTTGGTTTCAGCCCAAATCCGCTCGGATTTGAAACCGAAAGTACGGGGGCAAAAACGGGTTGGATTGCTAATCCAAGCGCTAATTTTTTCAGTTTAAAATAAAGACCCGCTTCCAATAAAGGAACGCCTGTCGAAATTTTACCTTCCGGTAATAGCAGATCATTGTGGTCGAACGTACCACCGGGTTCGTCATAAGTGCCTTCCGGGGCGCGTAATTTATTTCCGTCGAGCGTATATTGAAGATACCCGGCGCTTAAACCGACTGAAAGCATAGAGGTTCGGCCTGTTTCGAGTTGATAATTGTAACTCAACATGGCTGAAGTTGTCCGGTGCGCCCCTATGGCATCGTTTTCGACCCTTAAACCAACGCCGCTGCTGATTTTATATAAAGGCAAGTGGGCGTTGACATGTTCAGAAAGCGGCGCGCCTTTTAATCCCGACCATTGTTGGCGGTACACTCCGGTAACAATCAGGGAGTTGTCTAAACCTGCACAGGCGGGATTATAGGCATAAGGGTTCAGCATGTACAAACTGTACTGCGGAGCCTGTTGCGCAACAGCTGCGATTCCCCAACATAAAATGAATGCAGTAAAAATTTGTTTCATATTATCGGATCATTTCCCGGAATTCCTCCAAAGATACGACAGGTCTTTGGCAAACAAAATCCCGACATACATATATATAGGCATCATTTGAACCTGTTTTGTCCGCTATTAGCGGAACTTGCATTGTTTCAAGTTCTGATGCTGCCACAACTTTATTTGGGACGAACAGGGCTTGTATTTTGAGCGCTTTCGAAAGTGCATTTTGCCCAACAACAGCGATTTCCTGTATTGGGTGAACTTCTTGCATCAATGCCGTTGCCCAACGCTCGAATGACAAGGGGTATCGTTCAATGGTATCACGCATGTTGAGCAGCATTTTATGTGCTTTTTCTTTCCAGGCAGGCTTATCCAGCAAAATACTCAGACGTTGCAAATTGATTACCATGGTACTGTTTCCCGAAGGCGTGGCATTATCATACAAGTCCTTTTTCCTCAAAACGATGTCCGACTGGCCTTCCTCGGTGTAAAAGAACAAGCCGGTATCTTTGTCTTCAAAATAACTCAAAACATAGTCGGTATATTTTTCGGCAGCCTGTAAATACTTAAAATTAAAGGTAATTTGGTATAAATCAATGAGGGCGGCTATCAAATAGGCATAATCATCCACGAAGGCATCGTATTGCGCGATATTGTTTTTCCATACGTGTTTTAATTTTGCACTTGCTTTACCAGCCTCGTCGTTGGCTTGTGTTGCAAATTTTTCCAGGATAAAATCGATGTTTCTTACTGCGGCTGCCCGGTAGTGTTCATCGCCGAACGCGGTAAAAGCCTGGGCTAATGCCGTGGCCATCAAGGCGTTCCAGCCCAGGATAATTTTATCGTCGAGGCCGGGGTAGATTCGTTTTGATCGTTCGGCGAAGAGTTTTTCCCGGCTGGTTTTCAGTTTTGCCTTAAGCGCTTCGAGATCCATTTTTATGCCTTCGGCAAATTTTTCGTAGGATTCTAAGCGCCATAGGATGTTCTGATGTTCCCAGTTGCCCTTTTCCGTAACGTCATAAAAAGTGCAAAACAATTCGGAATCATCGCCAAGGATAGCATCGACTTCTGCCTTTTGCCAAACGAAAAATTTGCCTTCCACGCCTTCCGAATCGGCGTCCTGGGCGCTGTAGAAACCGCCATCCGGATGGTTCATTTCACGTTGAAGGTAAGCAAAGGTTTCTTCTACCGTTTCCTTGTACTGTGGTTGGCCGGACAATTTATAGGCTTCGGATAATACGCTGATAAGCAGGGCATTATCGTACAACATTTTTTCAAAGTGGGGAATTAACCACTCGCGGTCGGTGGCATAACGGGCGAAACCACCGCCAAGTTGGTCATAGATTCCGCCGTAGGTCATTTTGTCGAGCGACAACAAGGCGTGCTCGCGGGCTTCCGTATTTCCGGTAAAATAATGATAATTCAGCAGGTACTGAATGGCCATGGTGGAAGGGAATTTGGGCGCATTGCCGAATCCGCCGTCGACTCGGTCAAAACGCTCCCGCATTTTGTAAAAAATTTCTTCCAACAAGGCCGGAGTAAAGGGCGCGTTGCCTTGTTGCAGGCTCAAATTGGGCGTAGCAACAAATAGATCGTCGTTGCGCTTAATGTGGGCAATGAGTTTTTCAGCCTGTTCGAAAGCCGTATCGCGCTGGGTTTCCCAAATATTGGCAATGTGTTGGAGTAATTGTAACCAGGAGGGACGATTAAAGGCCGGTTTTGGCGGATAATACGTGCCTGCGTAAAACGGATTTCCTTCAGGGGTCAGGAAACAATTGAGCGGCCAGCCTCCCCCTCCGGTGATGATTTGGCAGGCTTCCATGTAAATGGCGTCCACATCGGGGCGTTCCTCGCGGTCGACTTTGATGTTGATGAAATGTTCGTTCATGTATGCCGCAATGTCTTCATTTTCAAAAGATTCGCGTTCCATGACATGGCACCAGTGACAGGTGGAATAGCCGATGCTGACTAAAATCGGTTTGTTTTCGGCTTTTGCGCGCGCAAAGGCTTCGGGTTTCCAGGCATACCAATCAACCGGGTTATGGCGGTGCTGGAGGAGGTAAGGGGAGGTTTCGTATTGCAGTTTATTCATATAATATGGTGTCCCAGATCGTCCGGCAAGTCCGGAATCCGGTCAACAATTTTTTCGCGTTCGCTGATGAGTTCGACTAAACGCCGGATGGCTTTGCGGCGGATCTGGCGTTCGAGTTCTTTGTTTGGCTCTTTGAGAATGTACTGGAATTTCATGGCAACGCTGTCTTTTTTCACTTCGGCAACGCGCAAGTAGTAACTATCTTCTTTAATTAGGTCGTGGAATGGGCGCAGCGACTCAAATAGTTGACGCTCAAGTTCTTCTACGTTTTTCAGGTGTTGGAGGGCGATTTCGAAATCGATGCTGGTGCGTTTGATTTCGCGTTTGGTGTAGTTGACGACTTCCGAGGTAAGCACGACGTTGTTAGGGATATAAATCATATCATCGTCGTCGTTGAGCAGGTGGATGTTTTGGAGGGTAATATCGGTAATTTTACCCCGCTGTTTCCCGATTTGCACATTGTCGCCAATGCTCATTTGACCGGCAAAAGTGATAATCATGCCGTTAATCATGTTGGCGATATAGTCCTTAGTCAGGATAGCCAAACCTGCAAAAATAATTGATAATGAGGTAAATAACTCTTTGACGTTGATTTGAAACAAGGACAACAACCCTACGATAATGCCGATGGCCAGCAACAGCGAATAAATTTGCCCAACGCCGATTACAAAATTGTCTTCGCCCCTGACTTTATGCCGCCGCCGATACCACCAAAGGGTAAAAAACTGGACAAAATCGAGCAGCATCAGGAAAATGGCGATGCCTGCCAGCGTGTCAATATAATATGGAATGATTTTTTTATATTTGGAATCTGCATACATCCATTCGATGTTCCATTCGCCTAAGCGGATTGAAACAAGTACGACGAAAACGATGAGTTTGAATAAAAGTATGGCAGATTTCCTGAACATAGACTTTTAGTTATGTGATCTATGTGATTTTGCGCTCAGCCGCCTCCAATGACGCAAAATCGGGATTTGAATAAGGCCGGCGATAAGCCTGGGCAGGGTCTTTACTGAAAATGACGAGGCTGTACCATAAGTATCAATTGATGCTACCAAGCCAAATTATATTTTGAAAAAAGGAGGGTGTATCATAAGTCCTTTTTTTAGCAACTTGAGGATCGTTCACAAAGTATTATTCTGATGACCGAGCGTATTGTCGGGGTGACTGATAGTCAACCCGACAAT